>NZ_JBGONI010000027.1:0-70289 GCF_041439035.1 Vibrio sp. 1F263
TCACCACGTGTTAGTCATATTGGCATTGTTCCTTGAATCTAAACCCCTTCCCCCCACCCAAAAAAAGCTCAAAGCCAATTTCCCTGCTGCGACTTATAGATACATATCATTAGACGCAAAAAAGCCCCTGATGATTTCTCAGCAGGGGCTTTATATTATTTGGTGTCATTCCGAATAACTACATCATATTGATGTTTAGTTAAATCCTGGAATTAACCTTGAATACCAACAATTAACCAAGGTGCATTGTTAGTTGTTAGATCACGCTCTAGGTGCCAGATATCAGTGATATCTTCTTCAACGCCATCCGCTGTGTCACGGTAACGACCGCTAAACTGAAGGCTTAACTGTGCTTTGCTACCATCGTGGTCTGCACGAACGATTTCAGCATCAACGTACATTACGTCTGTGTGCTGATCACCGTCTAGCTTGTTACGCTCAGCTTTTAGGTCTTCAAATAGGCTTGGAGATACGTATTCTTCAATCGTGTTTAGCTCGTTGTGATTCCATGCACCTTGCAGTGTACGGTAGTGCTCACGAGAACCGTTGATGAATGCCGCTTGATCAAAACCTGGTGGGTAGTTATGTGGAACATCGCTTTGTGCACCAAAACCGAAACCACCAGCGCTATTTTGCGAATGAGGTTGTGATTGAGGCTGTGCTTGCTCGAAGTTATGAACATTTGGTTGTTGCTTAGGTTGTTCAAACTTGTTCTGACCCATGCCGCCGAATGCTGGCTGTTGGCCACGTGCATTCTGCTGATTCATTGAGCCCTGCTTCGCGCCCAACATTCCGCGTAGGAATTTAAACGCTAGGAAAGCAATCAGACCCATGATCAGAATATCCATGAACTGGATACCTTCAAATGCGCCACCAAAGAATGCAGCTAAAAGACCACCAGCAAGTAAACCACCTAGCAGACCGCCCATAAGGCCTTTCTTGCTAGAGTTAGCTGCTGCTGTTTTCTTGCCCGTTTGATCTTGTCGGATCGAATTTGTGTTTTGTTGTTTTGGTGCTGGAGCCGTTTTAAAGCTTTTGCCAAATGACTTACCACCACCAAACTTTTTCGCTTCCGCGATTGGCGTCACCGCGACTGTTACCAACAAGATCGCGACTAGTGAGAAAAATCGTTTCATTATTATCCTTTATAGGTTTTTTTATCTTTCGACACCTTAATCATACTCGTTAACAAAGAACAATGAAATATTCACGACGTTTACACATGTATCATAATATTGCGGCTATTAATTGATTACTAAACTAGCGAAGGGATTGACGGCACTCTGGGGCAGCATTAAAATATTGAACGATGTTCATTTAATAGAAAGTACTCATGGCAAGACGAAACGATCATACTCGCGAACAATTAGTGCAATTAACCTTAAAGACGGTAACCGACTTCTTAGAAGAGCACTCTTATCACGAGCTAAGTCTACGTAAAATTGCCAATATGATTGGCTATGTCCCTAGCACCTTGGTGAATGTATTTGGTAACTACAACCTACTCCTTTTACACGTTGTTGCTCAAACATTAGATGAACTGTCGTCCCAATCTGCTTCTGCTGTTGAACAATCGAGCAACCCTCAACAAGCTCTTTTTAATCTTGCATACTGCTATCACGATTTTGCCCAAAAACACCCTCACCGTTGGCAGCTTATCTTTGAGCACAACATGAATGGTGAAAACCTTCCTGAATGGCAATCGAACCGTATTGATAGAATGACAGGTATGTTAGAGCAATTGCTGGTAGCTATTGCGCCTGAACACACAGAAAGCGAAGTCATTAAAGCCAGCCGTGTATTATGGTCTGGAGTACATGGAATTACTCTACTTAGCGTTGATGATAAATTTTTCGCCTCTGAACCTATCGATGGTAAAGAGTTGATCAATAACCTAATCTCAAACTACTTAACCAACTGGTAATCATTCAAGGAAAGACAATGAACAACAGCAGCCAATCTTCGCTGTTAACGCAAAAAAGGTTCCTACCCTACTTTATTACTCAATTTCTAGGCGCCTTTAATGACAACATATTCAAAAATGTTCTGTTACTGTTTGTTGCTTTCGCAAGCGTAGATACGCTGCCTATTTCCAGCAATCTATTCATTAATTTGGCCGCTGGTCTTTTTATTCTGCCCTTCTTCCTGTTTTCTGCTTTGGCTGGTGTACTGGCTGACAAATACGAAAAATCTTGGTTTATACGTAAAGTTAAGCTCCTTGAAGTGGCGATCATGTCACTGGGTGCGATCGGGTTTATCTACGAAAGCTACGGGATACTACTCCTACTTCTGTTCCTAATGGGAACGCAAAGCGCCTTCTTTGGCCCGGTGAAATACGCACTGCTTCCACAACAATTGGAAACAAAAGAACTGGTATCCGGCAACGCTTTAGTCGAAACCGGCACATTCTTAGCCATCCTTATTGGTACTTTAGGCGCCGGTATTATTGCATCTGAAGAAAGCGCGAAGCTCATTGCTGCGGTATGTATTGTTTCTTTCGCCGTGCTTGGCTATGTATCAAGCTGCTTTATTCCACAAGCGCCGAGTAACGCACCAGATCTGAAAGTGAAGTGGCAGCCAGTAAAGCTAACCCGCGCGACACTGGCGATTGCAAAAAAAGATCGCCCAACGTTTCAAGCACTGATGTCTATCAGCTGGTTCTGGTTCCTTGGCGCTGCTTATCTCACTCAGTTTCCAAACTTCACAAAGCTCCACTTGAACGGCACTGAAAGCTCGGTTGCCTTTTTGTTAGCTCTATTCTCGGTCGGTATTGCGATAGGTTCTTTGGCTTGCGATAAGTTATCAAATCACAGAATTGAAATCGGCATCGTACCAATGGGTAGCCTAGGTATGTCGATTTTTGGGCTATTGATGGCGATATCCATTCCTGAGTCCTTGCCTGAATTTACTTCTTTCCATCAATTCGTGACGTATTCAGAGCTGTGGCCGCTGTTTGCTTATCTTCTGCTCTTGGGTGTCTCTGGCGGTATCTTCATTGTTCCTCTGTATTCTCTGATGCAGTTACGAGCGAAACCAGATGAACGCGCTCAAGTGATTGCCGGGCTCAACATCTACAATTCACTATTCATGGTGGGAAGCGCCGTTTTAGGTATTGTTTGCCTGAGTGTTCTCGATCTTTCTATTCCACAACTATTTGTGTTGCTCGCGATAGGGAATACTTTGGTTATGCTGTACCTGTTTTATCAGGTGCCTATCTACGCTTTCCGTTTCTTTACATGGGTGGTCACTCACACTATGTACCGAGTTAAGCACAAGAACTTACACCATCTTCCAGAGAATGGCGGTGCACTGATCGTTTGCAACCATGTGAGTTATATGGATGCACTGCTTCTAAGTGCGGTTTGCCCTCGCTTGATTCGGTTTGTGATGGAAGAGGATTACGCCAAGCTGCCTCCACTACGTCGATTCTTAAAAAGAGCAGGAGTTATTCCAATCTCCGCAACCAACCGAAACTCGATTAGAAACGCTTTCAAAGAAGTTGAACGTGCCCTAGATGAAGGGCACATCGTGTGTATTTTCCCTGAAGGCAAGCTAACCGCTGATGGCGAAGTAGCCGAATTCATGCGTGGCATGGAGCTGATTATCAAACGATCTCCTGTACCTGTGATTCC
This sequence comes from Vibrio sp. 1F263, assembly GCF_041439035.1. Lineage (NCBI taxonomy): Bacteria > Pseudomonadati > Pseudomonadota > Gammaproteobacteria > Vibrionales > Vibrionaceae > Vibrio > Vibrio sp. 1F263. The sequence continues at coordinate 3,633 of NZ_JBGONI010000027.1, forward strand.
AATGGCACTTAAAGGGTTATGGGGCAGTTACTTCAGTCGTTATAAAGGTCAAGCTTTCAAGGGACTACCCACCCGTTTCAGGGCCAAGTTAGAGATAGAAGCTGCCGAACCTATGCTAGCCAAGGAAGCTTCATGCGACACGCTTCGACAGTCAGTCTCTGATCTTCGCGGCTCACTACGCTAAATAACCAAGCCTTTATTCATATCAGCTGAACAAACGTTTAGTTTTACTTAACGTTTGTTCAATTCATTTAGACTTACTTACCATTGCGTTAAGCGTATAGTCTTCCACTACGCTGCCAATACTAGACGCGACGAATTAAATATAATGAATCTAAAAAAGTCTGTTCCATTTTATCTTGCTGCTCTGTTTTGCTTAACCCCATGGGTGAGTTCACCGACGGCCCTCGTGATCGGTTTCCTTCTTGCGAGCTTAGGTTTAGTCCCTGACCATCTAGAAGTAGGCAAACTCACCAAGAAGCTACTGGCCTACTCGATTGTCGGCTTAGGCTTTGGCATTCAGTTTGAGAAAGCATTAGCGGTAACAGGCGATGGTATTGGCCTCATTGTAACGACGATTATTGGTACCTTGGTCATTGGTTGGTTCTTGGCAAAACGCATGGGATTAGATCGCACCACGGGTTACCTTATCTCTTCTGGTACCGCAATTTGTGGTGGTAGCGCCATTGCCGCCGTAGCACCGGCCATCAAAGCTGATGATGAACAGATTGGCTTGGCGTTAGCCACTGTATTTGTGTTGAACTCGGTCGCCCTTTTCTTGTTCCCAATGATTGGCCATGCACTAGAGTTAAGCCAACAAACTTTCGGAACATGGGCTGCCATCGCGATTCATGATACCTCCTCTGTAGTCGGCGCAGCATCAGCATATGGCGAAGAAGCACTGACCACAGCAACCACATTGAAGCTCGCTCGCGCACTTTGGATTATCCCAATCGCGTTAGTCAGCGCAATGATCTTCAAGAACGATCAAAAGAAGATTACGATTCCTTACTTCATTTTCTTCTATTGCGCTGCTATTGCTGTTAGTGACTTGCTGCCACAATTTGAGATGGTCTATCAAGGTATCTTTGATGTGTCTAAGCGTGCATTGGTGGTGTGTCTATTCTTGATTGGTTGCGGTATTTCAGTAGAGAAGCTTAAAGCCGCAGGGCCGAAGCCATTGATGTTTGGTATTACAATGTGGACGATGATTTCGACAGGCTCATTAGCGTGGTTAACTCTCGCTTAATCCGCCTAATTACACCTAATACGCAAAGAAACGCTTTAGGTGGTGTTTGGTTACCTAGACACTCAGATTAACGAGCAACAAAACAAAAAGGCAAAGCTCTAATGGGCTTTGCCCCTATCGTTTTTAGTGAAAATATCGTTTGTAGTAAAGATATTCTTTGTTACAACAATCACGAATCAAACAGGGGCTTATCACTCTTCTTGCTCTCTCTTTTCATTAAAACAAGTACCACAACTAGCACAAATGCAGTGAGTTCAGCCAATGAACGAGTCAGTCCTGACGAAACGAGCGCTTGGCCTATCTGCAGCAAAACTGCAATGATGAGGGCAACTTTCATAATAAGACCTTATTCTATAATCCGTTATTTATAGAGCTTATTATGATTGATGGTTATAAAGATAATAAATTCTGTTTTGAACTATCTAATTGCTAAATTAACTAACCGCCTGACAACTTAGTCACCTAACAACTTCGCAAATAACGTCGAGGTAAGCGCTTACCTTTAACTCCTATGCTGAGACAACCAAGATGCCAATCCAGCGCGTGAAACCTTAATACCCTGCTGTTCTTGCTTAGGCATTCGATAATACTCAACAGGAAATTTGAACCGCTCAAGACGGCCATTCAATTGCTCAGCAAACCACTCTTTGGTTGGCAAATCAGCACAATCCACAATAGCGACAGGTCGGAATCCGAACTCATCGTCTTCAATAGGAACAATAAAAGACTGGTTAACCTCAGACAATTGGTTGAGTGCTCGCTCAATCTCTTCGCAATGAATGTTCTCACCACCAGAAATAAACTGATTGTCGGCGCGACCAATAATCGACACTTGTTCGACATCCCATTCGCCGAGGTCTTTACTGTCGAACCAACCGTTCTCATCCACCAACGGCGTAACCTCACCCTGATAGTAGTAACCAGAAGCAAGCGTATTGCCGCCAATAAAGATACGTTGATCTTCAATTTTTAACTGGCGTTGGTCGAGAACAAAACCTGCAGTATTACTAGAATCGACTGGCTTCGCGGTCACTGTTGAAGCCGCTTCTGTCATACCGTATCCAAGCCAAGTTTCAATGCCCATTTGTTGAGCTTCAAGCCCTAGCGCTTCTGGGATATGGCTACCGCCTAAAAGCACATGAGTTAAAGTAAGTGCTTGCTTACTCTGCAATAACCTATGTAGTTGAGTAGCCACTAAAGAGGCATGGCTGCAACCTTCAATGTCTGTTTCAAGCTGACCTGTGCCTATTTTGATACAGCCACCAGCCTCCAACCAACGATGGATAATCGCCAATCCCGACACATGGTACATCGGTAAGCTAAGCAACCAAGTGTCAGCTTGTTCAAAGTTGAAAACGTCTAATAAACCCTGAGCTGAACATAAGTGTTGCTGCAACGTGTGAGCCACCGCTTTCGGGTTGCCGGTAGAGCCAGAAGTGAATACGATGCTCGCAAGGTTTTGAGGATTAAAGTTAGGATTTTGCGATGTTGTTGGTTTGTCATCACCATCGACCTTGACTTCGTTCAAGCAAGGTAGCGTCACCAATACAGTCTTAAGGTTAACAGCATCAGAATGATCTAACCCACAGCTATCTAATAGCCAAAGGTAACGTCTGTCTAGCTGACCATAGAGGGATTCAAGCTTCTGTGTTAAACGAGCTTTCGGCTGAGGCATGGTAAACGCACAAACCACACCCAAATTGAGTGCGGCAAGATAAACTGGAATCACTTCAGCTTGGTTCTTACCAACAATGGTCAACACATCGCCTTCAGAGAGGCCCTGAGCAGATAGCTGTTGTTGGTACTCACTCACCAGCACAGACACTTGCTGCCAAGTGTAAGCGCGGTTAGGACTCAATAACGCTGTTTGATGTGGGTTCTGCTGCGCCCACTGTACCCAGAGCGGGTGATGATTAGATTGTGGGCGCATCATAAGATAACCAAGTAATAGATTGAGAACGGTCTAAGCCAATCGAACGATCAGCCTAAGAAGACCAAATCAATTGCTGTTGTTCAAGCGTTGAAACTGGAAGCTGACAACCCGGCCATGAGACTTCTAGCTGTTGCTGATACAAACCAATCGTATCAAGCCCTGGAACTTCATTAGGCAAGTACTGTTGTGCCAATCGAGCAATCTGAGTTAAGCCAAGGCTAGACTCTATGCTTGAGCTTAGTACAGGTTTAATACCAAGTTGTTGCGCACGTTCAATGATAGCAACACAACGCTCTACTGAGCCAATCAAGGTTGGTTTAATCACAACCGCCTTAACACCCGTTAAATCACTAAGATCAAACTCAGGGCTTCGCACCGCTTCTTGTAGTGTTTCATCCCATGCAATCGCCACACCGTGGTCGATGGCAAAGGCCAAGCTGTCTTCTGGTTTCTGACAAGGCTCTTCAATAAAGCTAATGCGCTGACGCAGTGACGGCGAAATATATTTAATGAACTGCTTCGCTTTCTCTGGCTTCCACGCGCGGTTGGCGTCAAGTCTTAGGGTCAAATCAGGGATCGACTCAAGGAATAAGCTGACCAGCATGCCATCACGAATCGCTTCGTAGAGGCCGACTTTCACTTTGGCGACCTTCTCGCCTTTCATCTCCTTCAGCACAGGGATCAATTCATCTGGATCGCCTGTACACAACGGTGCCGCTTGGTAGTTACCTTCAGCGTTGAGTTCGCCTCGTAATTCCATCATCGCCATCGAAAAACCGAAGGCAACAGAAGGATATAACTCATCAAAAGGCGTTTGAGGGTTATTGTGACTCCAAAGCTCTAATTCGTGTTGCAGCTGAATGCCAGCTTGTTCAGCATCTTCTTGGCTAAAACCTGGCAAAGGTGTAACTTCGCCAAAACCAGTTTTACCATCACACTCAAGTTGGATGATATAGCCAACGCGTTCGTTCAACTTATTGTCACGAAGAATCACACCACTATCCATAGGTAATTGATAACGGTAGAGTTTAGCGTGACGCTGAGAATTCACTGAGTTCATAAAGTTTCCTAAAAAACGGGGAACATCAAAACAAAACGAGCCGCTATTAGCGACTCATTTTAAAGAAGAGAAAGACTATGGGTTACGCGGAAATTTGTCGAAATCAGGTCGACGCTTCTCATTGAATGCGTTTCGGCCTTCTTGGCCTTCTTCTGTCATGTAGAACATCATGGTTGCGTTACCCGCCAACTCTTGTAGACCGGCTTGGCCGTCACAGTCTGCGTTTAGTGCGGCTTTCAAGCAACGCAGCGCCATTGGGCTGTGTTGAAGAACTTCACGACACCAACGAACCGTTTCTTTTTCTAGGTCAGCAACAGGCACGACTGTGTTTACTAGACCCATGTCCAATGCTTCTTGAGCATCGTAGAAACGACACAAGAACCAGATCTCACGCGCTTTCTTTTGACCAACGATACGAGCCATGTAAGAAGCACCCCAACCGCCATCGAATGAACCTACTTTAGGACCCGTCTGACCGAACTGAGCGTTTTCAGCTGCGATAGTAAGGTCTGCCATCATGTGAAGTACATGACCGCCACCGACTGCCCAACCCGATACCGCTGCGATAACGGGTTTTGGACAAGTACGAATTTGACGTTGGAAATCAAGTACGTTCAGGTGATGTGTACCTGAATCATCTTGATAACCGCCGTAGTCACCACGGATACTTTGGTCACCACCAGAACAGAACGCCTTCTCACCAAGACCCGTCAAAATGATTACGCCAACCTTCTCGTCGTAACGAGCGTCAGCCAATGCATTGATCATCTCTTTTACGGTTTGTGGACGGAACGCATTGTGGACTTGAGGACGAGCAATCGTGATTTTCGCAATACCGTCGTCAGACTTGTGGTACTGAATATCTTCAAATTGACTGCTTTCATCGCGCCAGTTAACTGCTGCGTAAAGTTCTTCTTCTGTGATGCCTACTGTTTTAGCCATGGTGATTCCCATTGTTCTATTAGAGACCACGACTAACGAATAGTCGTGACGGTGTTGCTCTGCTTTTGATAGTGCTTGATACGAGAGAACCGCTCAGTCAGTTTAGCGGCGACTGGCGATACATTGGATGATCAGGTTGGAAAACAACTCTGGTTGCTCAAAATGAACATTATGACCAGCGTAATCAACCTGACTATATTCAAAGCCACTATTCTCAGCTAGCTCCATGAATTTACGATCTTTTTCACCACACACATAATGCAATTGATGCTCATGAGATTTCAATGTGGCACGTAAATCCGGTTGCTTAGCTAGTGAAGTAGATAACAACATATTTGCTACGGATACTCCAAGGTTACCACTACGCTTTATGACCAAAGTTTGTCTTTGCTCATGATTTAGTGAAGAAAAGACGCTTTGTTGATACCAATCGTCTAAAACATCTTCAATCGACTGCTGCGCAAAGCGGACAGCCCACTGCGTATCATGTACTAACCTTTGTGCTCGTTCTTCATCACACTCCAGACCAAAGTTGCCACCTTCAATAATGACTTTCTCAAGATTGAGCGTTTCGAAGCAAGGGCTTGTCACCCCATACATGGCAAGCCTACCACCCATAGAGTAGCCAATCACCACGATAGGATAATCCGCAGGAAGATCGTTGAGCGCAAGTTGAGAAGTAATGCACTGAACGATTTTCTTGCAGCAATGATCAAAGCCTACCGGATCGATAAAGCGACTTTGTCCGTGCCCGGGCAAATCTATGCAAAGACGAGGAAAATCATCTAGATATGGATGACATGCGCTCCAATCATCACCGCTTCCGAGTAAACCATGTAGAAAAACAAGCAAAGGTTTGTCAGAAGATTCTTGTACAGCTGGGTAATAATTGGAGTAAAGCATGTAAAGTCCTTAGGCTAATGCCTCGGTGAGCATTGAACTGAATTGTTTCAGCAAAGTAGACGCTTGTTCGGGAGGCGTCTTAACTTCAACGAGCAAGGTACCCTGACCTTGTTCGAAATGTTGTTCGACAATCGTTTGATAGCAATTCAAAGTTTCTGGCGCCGCATAACCAAGCTGGAATTGCGCAGCGGCATGTTCAAAACCGAAACCATGGGGCATTTGATATAGAGATTGTTTTTGTTGCTCAGGAACAGGCAACAAGTCAAAGATCGCACCGCCATCATTGTTAGTCACAACAATCACCATCGGCGTTACATTGTGAGTAAACAGAGCCAGTGAATTGAGGTCGTAAAGCAAAGAGGTATCGCCAATCAACATTATCAAGGGGTTTTGGTTGGCTTTCACCACACCCGCAGCCGTCGCCACCAAGCCATCAATGCCCGATGCGCCACGATTACTGTAAACTTGATTCGCAGATATTGATGACAGCATATCCACCAGCCTTACCATCAAGCTGTTTCCCACAAACAACTCTCTGTCTTTAAGTCTAGTCGACAAGTCAACTGCAACGCTCAACTCGGTCAGTTGGTCATTATTGGATATTTGTGCCAATGCCAATTGTTGAACCGTATTCGCGATTTCGACCAAAGGTGCAGCCCAACCTGCACGTTGACCTAACAAGGTAGGTAAATGCTGTTCTGACACCCATGACTCGATATCAGCAACGATATGGGTTTGAGGCAGATGATCTTGGTTGATTCGGTGCGTATCTGGTGACACAACAATGTATTGTGACGAGCAGAATGATGAAGTTTGCGACTTTATCCAATGATTAAGGCGCTTAGAAACAACACGCTCACCGAACTGAAGGATGAAATCACATTGATTGAGTTGCGCTTTAGCTACGTCACTCTGCATCCACAGATCATAATGCTTCCAATCACTTGTGACACCTGATTGAGGATCGCAAAAAACTGGCCAGCCTAATGCAGTGGCAAACTGCTGAGCTTTTGTCGCTTGTTCAATATCGAGCGAACCGAGAATAACCACACCCTTACGTCCAAGATACTCACTTGGAGCAATCGGTTGTGTATTCACTTGATTAGGTAAAAACGTTTGGCTGTAACAAGCTGTTCCCGACTTCCACCCAGAGATACTGGATGTGTATTCCGCATACATTTCCGCGCTATTCGCAGAATATAGAGGCTCAGGGAACGGACAGTTGATATGAATCGCACCGCCAACATTGCGTTGTTTCGCTAGCGCGTTATCAACGGATGTCAGAAGCCAATTCAATGAAATCTGTGTGGTTGGACTGGGTAGATTTAAAGCACTTTCAACATGGGAAGAAAAGATGCCTTGCTGTTGAATCGCTTGATTAGCGCCACAGTCGACTAAATCGATAGGACGATCAGAGGTCAGCAAAATCAGTTTCTCTCGTGTCAGTCCAGATTCAGCCGTCGCAGGAAGCAAATTCGCCACAGCAGTACCAGAGGTGACAATCACGGCAACTGGCTTATTGCTGGCTTTTGCTAAACCTAACGCAAGAAAACCAAGCCCACGCTCATCAAAGTGCGTGTGCAGTGTCAGTTTTGGATTGGCTTCGGCTTCGAGTGTTAATGGTGTTGAGCGCGAGCCTGGCGCAACACAAACATGTTCAACGCCGCTGCGGGCTAACTCTTCAAGTAACGTATTACACCAAACTCTATTTAATACGGCTTGGTCGTGGTTCATGACGCCACACCCAATGGTGGATGATCTGAAATTAAGCTGAGCAGAGTCGACATTTTCTTATTCAACTCTTGCCACTCATGTTCAGCAACCGATCCCGGTACGATCCCGGCACCCGCAAACAGCTGTACTTGATCGTTTACAATCAAGGCACTTCGAATCGCGACACAGAATTCAGCGCGTTGATGGCTAATATAGCCAACAGAGCCTGCATACCAACCTCTCGCAAACGGTTCATGTTCAAGTATGAAATCCATCGCTTCTTTGCGCGGTAAACCCGCTACCGCAGCAGTCGGCTGTAAGGCAGCAAGCAACTGGACACCATTGACGCCGTTATTGAGCTGAGCATGGATATTACGTTTAAGATGTTGCACCTTACGCAAACGCACAAGTCGCGCCTCTTTTTCAACGTGTACCGTTTGAGAATGAGGAGTCAGACGCTCAATGATGTCGTCGACCACATACTGGTTTTCATTGAGGTTTTTACTGTCTTGAGAAAGCCAGTTGGCTAACTCCATATCTTCTGTCGCGTTTTCTCCGCGACCAATGGTTCCAGCAAGCGCTTCAGTATCAAGCTCAGTGCCATATCGACTGTACAAACGCTCTGGCGTTGAGCCGATAAAGCTGTGTTTGGAATCCAATACCAACATAAAGTGAAAGCTGTGATGGTTTTGCAGGTAGCTGGCCTTAAGCAACTGAGCCGCGCAGATTGGCGCATCGAGTTGCAATGTGGTTTTACGCGCTAAAACGACTTTTTTGTACTCTTCGTCGCTAATGCCTTTCAGCACTTTATCGACAAGGTTGCCCCACTGCTCTCGTTCTGGAACGTGGTTAATCTGCTCAATATGCGCCGACAAAGGGGCCAATATCGCCGCTTCGACAGAAAGCTTATTTAGAGCATTAATAGAAGCAACGCGATCAGGAGATAAATTGACGGCTAACGACCAAGTCTTGTCAAAGCGGATCAGTTCAACCTGAGGAAGGAAGAAAAACGATTCCATGCAACGACGGTTTTTTGCGGTGTGCCCGTCAAATGAGCGCCCACCCCAGATTCGTTGGTCTTCACCAAGAATTGCGTACGCGGGAGCGGGATCAGAAAAAGTATGTAATTGCCCGAGCGCAACGACCTCTTCACGAGTATCACGTGACTGCCAGTAGAACTTTGGAAAGAGCGGTTGAGCATGAAGCCATTCTATAAATGCAAACGATGGTTTTTGCGTTAGAACTTCAACACAACGAACTTCACTTGCTTGGGCATTTTGTACTCGCTCAATCAAAGCGGAGATAGTTTGCTGGAAATGTGACAAATCGACCTCGTTCACATCTAAATTATTATTACATTAGTTTGATACTTTATGGGCAGCACCCACTTAGATCAAGAATCTACTATATCTTTTGAACATTCCTGTGATTTTAAGCGATCCAGCCTCTTTATTCATCTTAGACAACAAAGAAAGCGATTAATTAAAATTTAGAAAAGAGTGACAACAAAAAGACCAAACGTGACACTGAAATGCGACATTCATCAGATTTTTATTCTATCAAACCCCATTTTGCGGTACTTTAATAAAGTATTTAAATTAATTTCAGGAAATCGGCAATGCAAAATATCGGGATGTCGTCAAAACTCAACAGCGTATGCTACGAAATCAGGGGGCCTGTACTCAAACATGCTAAGCGCATGGAAGAAGAAGGGCATAAAATACTGAAGCTTAATATTGGTAACCCCGCCCCATTTGGTTTTGACGCCCCTGATGAAATCCTTGTTGATGTAATCCGTAACCTACCGACATCTCAAGGTTACTGTGACTCAAAAGGCATCTATTCAGCCCGCAAAGCGGTTGTTCAGCACTACCAGAAAAAAGGCCTACGTAACCTTGATGTAGAAGACGTTTACATTGGTAACGGCGCATCAGAGCTTATCGTTATGTCTATGCAGGCGCTACTGGATAATGGTGATGAAATCTTAGTTCCCGCTCCGGACTACCCACTATGGACAGCGTCTGTTGCGCTTTCTGGTGGTACACCGGTTCACTACATGTGTGATGAAGATGCTGATTGGTATCCAGATCTAGACGACATGCGTGCGAAGATCTCACCAAAGACTCGCGGCATCGTTCTTATCAACCCGAACAACCCAACGGGCGCGGTATACAGCCGTGATTTCCTATTACAAGTTGTTGAGATTGCTCGTGAGCACGGTTTGATCATCTTCGCTGATGAAATCTACGACAAAGTACTTTACGACGGTGCCGTACATACTTCAGTCGCAACGCTTGCTGAAGACGTACTCATGGTGACATTCAACGGTCTGTCTAAGGCTTACCGTGTATGTGGTTTCCGTGGTGGCTGGATGTTCTTAACGGGCCCGAAACACATTGCGAAAGGCTATGTCGAAGGGCTAGAAATGCTCGCCTCGATGCGTTTGTGTGCCAACGTACCAATGCAGCACGCCATCCAAACGGCACTGGGTGGTTATCAGAGTATCAACGAACTGATTCTTCCTGGTGGTCGACTGCTTGAGCAACGTGACCGTGCATGGGAACTGATCAACAAGATCCCTGGCGTTTCTTGTGTGAAACCAAAAGGCGCGATGTACCTGTTCCCTAAGATCGACACCAACATGTACAACATCAAAGACGATCAGAAATTCGTGCTCGATTTCCTTAAGCAAGAGAAGGTGCTATTGGTTCAAGGTACTGGCTTCAACTGGCCAAAACCGGATCACTTCCGCATCGTGACTCTGCCACATATCGAAGACCTAGAAATCGCGATTGGTCGCCTAGAGCGCTTCTTACAGACCTACAGCCAAGACGACCTCGTCGAAGGTTAATTAGCACAAAGAAAGATGACTACAATTTGCTGTTTTAAAAGACTTTAACTTGTATTCATTCACTTCTATGCTTAAAAGGCTCCTGTTTGGGAGCCTTTTTTGTATCCGCTGTCTCGTGTCCCTGTGCAAACACAAGATACGAGTGGAGCATTGCTTATACCAATCACAGTAAGTAAGTGTTCAGAAATAGCGCAGGGAAAAAACTTGAGAACAAGGCAGAATTTTTTGGTAAGTAGTTATTCTACAATCAAAAATTCTAACAAAGTTATCGAGTTTTTTAACAAGCTAGGATGACCAGTTATTTACTACGATTGGTACTAAAAGGACTCTTATGAAACAAAGCCATTTCTTTGCCCATCTTGCCCGTATGAAGCTTATCCAACGCTGGCCTTTGATGCGCTCAGTCTCAAGCGAGAACATTTCAGAGCATAGCCTACAGGTCGCTTTCGTCGCCCACGCCTTGGCGCTTATCAAAAACAAGAAGTTTGATGGCAAACTCAACCCAGAACACATTGCTCTGCTTGGCATGTACCACGATACCAGTGAAGTGCTAACAGGTGATTTGCCGACGCCAGTTAAATACTACAATCCAGACATCGCCCAAGAGTATAAGAAGATAGAAGCGGCAGCAGAGCAAAGACTGCTTTCAATGCTGCCAGAAGAGTTCCGAGACGACTTCTCCCCGTTTTTGATATCTGGAACAGCAAAAAAAGAAGAGCAAAGCATCGTTAAGCAAGCCGACACTATCTGCGCTTACCTGAAATGCTTGGAAGAGCTCAGTGCGGGCAATCATGAATACGAGCAAGCCAAGCGCCGACTGGAAGAGACACTCGAACAACGCAAAAGCCCGGAAATGGACTACTTTCTCACCACGTTTGCGCCGAGCTTTGAATTATCACTAGACGAGATAAGCTAGCTGGGTATAAGTTGAGTGTAATTAGATAAATAAATCAATTTGATAGGTGCTATTTTGAATTCTCCACTCGAACCACCATTTGAACTCGAACAAGAATGGCAACATCGAAATGACGATGAACATAAAATAAGGCGTGATGACCACCGTAGCCCGTATCAACGCGATCGTGCGCGGGTGCTTCACTCTGCCGCTTTTCGCCGCCTCCAAGCAAAAACCCAAGTTCATGGCACCGCGGTAAACGATTTCCACCGAACTCGCCTTACCCATTCGCTAGAAGCCGCTCAGCTAGGTACCGGTATCGTTGCCCAGCTGAAAAAAAAGCAGCCCGAGTTTCGAGATTTGTTGCCTTCAGACAGTTTGATTGATTCATTGTGTCTTGCTCACGACATTGGCCACCCACCTTATGGGCATGGTGGCGAAGTCGCGTTGAACTATATGATGCGCGATCATGGTGGCTTTGAGGGCAATGCTCAAACATTTCGCATTGTCACGCAGCTAGAACCTTACACTGAACATCACGGGATGAACCTATCTCGACGCACTTTGTTAGGTCTGATTAAGTACCCTTCTCTGCTGAGTGAGGTTCAAGCTAAATTACAGTCTGAGCCTGTTAAGCATCAACGACAGCTCCGAGCCAAAGATTGGATGCCAGCAAAAGGCATCTACGATCATGATGAAGAGCTTTTTAACTGGGTAATGGAGCCGCTTTCAAGCAGCGACCAACAGCTTCTAAAACAGAAAAGAAAAACGCATACAGAGCCACTTGAGCACAATAAGACCAAATATAAGTCACTTGATTGTTCAATCATGGAGCTGGCTGATGACATCGCGTATGGCGTGCACGATTTAGAAGATGCGATTGTGCTTGGCTCTGTCACCAAATCTCAATGGGTCGAGTCGGCTTACCCTCAACTTAAAGAGATGGCCGACCCTTGGGTTTGTGAACACCTAGATTCAATCACAGAGATGCTTTTCTCTGGTGAGCAGTATCGTCGAAAGGATGCGATTGGTGGGATAGTCAACGCTCTGTTGACCAGTATTTCGATTGAACGAGTGGATGCTAGCTTTGAGAATGTGCTGTTGGCTTACAATGCCGTGCTTGAACCGAGCATGGACGCTACACTCGACAAACTAAAACACTTTGTCAGCGAGTTCGTGATTCAAGTGCCACAGGTTCAAGTGATCGAATACAAAGGCCAGCAGATTATCATGGACATGTTTGAAGCGTTCAGCGCTGATCCTGAACGCTTGCTGCCACTGCCCATCAAGAAGCAATGGCTACAGCATCAAGATGAATCAATAAAGATGCGCGTGATAGCCGATTACATCTCATCAATGACTGATGACCTTGCGCAGAAAATGCATCAGCAATTGTTCTCAGCTCATACCGAGTTTTAATTCCTGACTCGTACCAGTGAATCGGCTTAATCTAAGTAGTTTTTCTCAAACACACCCGGCGGCATTTGATTGATTTGAAACTGAATCATTTGGTCAAATGCCGTTAGCAAAGGGCTAAAGTCGCCATCACTCTCTAGCAAGCTAAGCAAATGATAGCCAGCTTCGACGGTAGAAAGGCTGTTTTCACTGGGCGCTTTCCGGATTCGATAATTACCCTTGAGATCTTTCGGTAAGTGAACTGTGCTCAGCGCATGCAAGTTACTCGACACCTGCCACATCTTGAACGCCTTCTTCCACGTCCCATCCAATAAAATCACACGCAGCTTCTTGCTTGGGCATGTCGCAGATTCAACTGAAACAGAATTTTCGCTTGGGTATAAAATCACATGTTGGTAATGTTCATTGGCCAGCAATGCGTTCAATTGTTCGTTGTCTGAAAAATCTTCACCGACAAGCGTCACGCTGTTATTTAGGGATAACGAGAGGATACGCGCAGTACCCATCGGGCGATGCTCTTCTGATGGGTGCTGAAGAATGATAAGCTCAACATTCGATTCGAGTGGTGTAACCCACTGACAAATACAAGCTTTCAAAGCCTTGCTGCATTGGGGGCAATAACGAGACATGGATTTAATGTGTACCCTGTTTTAATTTTCACTTCACTTTTATGCGTCTTATTCCAATTTGAGCCAATACAAGCTTGGGTCGTATGGGATAGCAATGCGATTGCCGAGGGGCAATGGTGGCGGATCCTAACAGGAAATTTTTCACATACCAACTACTCGCACCTTCTGATGAATCTAGCAGGCTTATGGATCATCAGCTATCTGTTTCAACCGAGTAAAAAACAGCTTGTTCTTGCTCTGCTTGTGATTAGTTTAGTGACTGGGATCGCCCTGTTGTTTTCGAGTATTCAGATCTATGTTGGCCTATCAGGCTCTTTGCATGGGTTATTTGGCTTATTCGCGCTCAGTGAAGCTTTAAACGGTAGGATATCAAGTTGGCTGTTAGTGTTGGGATTAATCGCTAAAATCGCTTGGGAGCAGCTTGTTGGCCCTTCTAGCACAACTGGCGAACTAATTAATGCTCGTGTCGCGATTGAAGCCCACCTAGCAGGTGCACTGGCCGGAGGCTTCATATCTATCGCTTCATTTCTAACAAGTAGACAAACGGATTAAAGTTGAATTCTTTCGCGGTTCTTTTTAACCGTGGCTTCACCTATCCCTTTCACACTCACCAAATCATCAGCAGTCGTAAATGCCCCGTTTTGATCCCTGTAATCGACGATCTCTTGAGCTTTCTTATCCCCAACACCAACCAATAGCGCTGACAGCTCTTCAGCTGTCGCTGTATTGATGTTTACCGTAATTTCAATGCCATCGTAAAGCTCAGCTTTAGTGGGGCTATTAGAAAGCGCCGGGGAGCTCAGGGTCATAAGAAATGAGAGAAGTAATGTTGAATATATCGTGCGCATAAACCGTTCCTTTGAACAAAAAACGTAACTTATGCATTTGCCGCTGCACATAAAACAAACGCCAGATAAAAATAAAGCGGGTCACCGAAATGACCCGCTTTGTTATACATCTAATTTTCATCAACTTGTTAGCTGGCTCGCAAACCGAGTTGCTGCACTACTTTCAAGTTGTATTCTCAAGTTGCATTACTCGGCAGAAGACTACCGAGTAAATTCAAAGCTTATTGAGCTTGACCAACGATGTAGTATTCAACGTCTGCATTTTTACGCAGTACGTTTAGTACATTAGTAAGGTCTTGTTGATTACCAACGCGCTCTAACTGTGCACCAAGTTGTGTGCTGTAAGCAGGGTTGATTTCAGCCGTTACTTTAGAAAGCTCAACAACAACGATGTTACCGTCTTGATCTTTAGATTGACCGAACACAGCTTGGCCGGCTTCCGGTTTCACTAGAGCGAATACAGATGCAGCTAATGGAGAATTACGGTCAATGGTTTCAAGTTCAGTAAACTCAAGGCTGTTATCCGCCAGTACCGCTTCATTACCTTGCTTAAGTTCGTTTACTAGAGAAACACCTAGCTCTACCGCTTGTTGCTCTGCTTTTACAGCAGACAATGCAGCTACAACTTGATCTTTCACTTCTGCTAAAGGAAGAACTGTTTCGTCGCGAGTCTCTTCTACACGTACAACAATAACGTGCTCAGGAGCCACTTCGATAACTTCAGAGTTCAAACCGTCTTCTTTCACTTCAGGGCTCAAGATAGCTTGCATTACTGCAGGCGTCATCAGAACTTCTGGAGCGTCAGCTTGAGAGATGAAATCAGTCGTCGTGATCTTCGCGTTGATAGCTTCAGCAGAGTCGTCTAGAGAATCTGGGAATTCAAACGCTACTTTTTCAAGTTCAGTTTGTTGCTCGTAGAACTGATCAACGGCGTGTTGGTCTAGAAGCTCTGTCTTAATCTCTGCCGCTACTTCAGTGTAAGGCTGAGCTTGAGATGCTTTTACTTCGTCTAGCTTGATGATGTGGTAGCCAAAATCAGATTTAACTAGGCCAGTTGTATCGCCAATATTCACAAGAGCGAAAGCCGCCTCTTCGAATGCTGGGTCCATAACATCGCGTTCAATCCAACCTAGGTCACCGCCAACATCTGCACTACCGAAGTCGTCAGATTTTTCTTCTGCTAGCGTAGCAAAATCAGCACCTGCATTTAGCTCGTCTAGGATAGACTGAGCTTTCGCTTCGTCATCACCTTGAACTAGAATGTGGCTAACTTTACGTTGCTCTTCAGTAGAGTACTTGTCTAGATGCTCTTGGTAATATTTCTGTGCTTCCTCATCGCTAACTTCAAGTTGCGATTTAAGTGCTTCAGCAGAAAGTTCGATGTAAGACACCTTAGCCTGCTCTGGACGAGTGTAAGCCGCAGGGTTCTCTTGGTAATACTGTTCGATTTGCTCGTCAGTTAACTCGATGGTTTTCGCTAGGTCAGCAACAGACAGTGTCACTGTGCGAATGTCACGAGTTTGAGCAATAAGCTTGCTCTGAATATCAATTTCGCCTTGAAGAACAAATTCACTGCCTTGAAGCGCAGTGACAAGCTGGTTACGCATTAGGTCACGACGCATGTATTCTGCGAAGCTTTCTGCGCTGAAACCTGCACGACGCAGTGCTGATTGGTAAACTTCTTGGTCGAATTGACCAGCCGTTTGGAACTGAGGCATTTCTAGAATCATGGTACGGATTTGAGAATCACTGATTCGTAGGCCTAGAGATTCTGCTTGCTGCTCAAGTAGAACATCGTTGATCATGCGATCAAGTACTGACTTACGGAAAGACTCCACGTATGCAGGGTCTGCAAGCATTTGAGCGAAGTAATCGCCAAGTTGAGATTGCATGCGATTACGTTCGTTTTGGTAAGCTTGTTCGAACTCACCACGAGCAATTTCTGTGTTGCCAACTTTAGCTGCTGCGTTGTTACCGCCACCGGTGATGTAGCTGCCTACACCTGCGAATACGAATGACAGGATAATCAACCCAAGGATAATTTTTACCGCGATGCTATTCACGCCTTCGCGTAATCGATCCATCATAATTTAAGTGCTCTCCGGATATGAAGCATTGGCTTCAAAATAAAAATCTATTCACGCGATATTATCAGAAAAAGAAATGCGCATCAGTAGGATGCGCATAATTTAAATAAGTTCAATGTGCTTTGCACATATACTGTTTGAAAATGAAACATCATTGTTCAAACAGTAAACGCATATTACTGCCTTCTCCTCACAAAAACTTGAGGTTTCAGCAACAAAAATTAGTTACATGCGTCTTTAAGTGCTTTACCCGCTTTGAAGCCAGGTACTTTAGCTTCTGCGATTTGGATCTCTTCACCAGTTTTTGGGTTACGACCTGTACGAGCAGCACGAGTACGAACACTGAAAGTACCAAAGCCAACAAGTGCAACTTGGTCGCCTGATTGTAGCGTTGTGCCAACTGCTTCGATGAAAGCGTCTAGAGCGCGACCAGCTGAAGCTTTAGAGATGTCTGCGTTTTCTGCGATTGATTCTACTAGTTGTGTTTTATTCACTGTTTTTCCCCTATGTGTCATCTGTGACTACTTCTCGATGACTGTACGTTCCATTTTGGTTTTAATTTAGCCGCAAGCCTTATTACAAAAGGGCTGCCGCTTTAGTCGAATAACTTAGCGTCCAAAAAAAACGCTGACAAGCCTTTTCGGGTCTATCAGCGTAATTCTTTACTTATTTTTGCTATGCATCACTATTTTTTCACGTCGAACTCGACCCCTGACGGATCTCGTTCTAGTGCGACTTTCAGTACTTCATCAATCCATTGAACCGGAATCACCTTCAAGTCAGCGATTACGTTGTCTGGAATCTCTTCCAAATCACGTTCATTGTCTTTAGGAATCAAGACCGTTTTAATACCACCGCGGTGCGCTGCAAGCAGCTTTTCTTTCAAGCCACCGATAGGTAAAACTTCACCACGAAGGGTAATTTCACCGGTCATACCAACCTCTGCTTTTACAGGGTTACCCGTTAAGCTAGAGACCAATGCAGTACACATTGCGATACCCGCACTCGGGCCATCTTTTGGCGTTGCACCTTCCGGTACGTGAACATGAATGTCACGTTTCTCGTAGAAATCGGTGTTAATACCCAAATTTTCCGCACGAGAGCGAACCACTGTCATTGCCGCTTGAATCGACTCTTTCATCACATCGCCTAGTGAACCGGTTTGCGTTAGCTTACCTTTACCTGGCATTGATTCAGTTTCGATGGTCAGTAGATCGCCACCTACTTGCGTCCATGCTAAGCCAGTTACTTGGCCGATACGGTTGCTTTCATCCGCTTTACCGAAGTCATGACGTTGCACACCTAAGTACTCTTTCAGGTTATCAATGTTAACCGTTACAGATTTAAGGTCGCTGTCTAACAAGATATTCTTCACTGCTTTACGACAGATCTTAGAGATTTCACGCTCTAGGCTACGCACACCCGCTTCACGCGTGTAGTAACGAATGATGCCGATGATTGCAGAGTCTTCAATCTCAATCTCATGAGGCTTAAGACCGTTGCGTTGAACTTGCTTGTCCAATAGGTGGCTCTTAGCAATGTTCAGCTTTTCATCTTCTGTGTAACCCGACAGGCGAATCACTTCCATACGGTCCAATAGTGGGCCCGGAATATCCATCGAGTTAGACGTTGCAACAAACATCACATCAGATAAATCGTAATCGACTTCTAGGTAGTGATCGTTAAATGCGTTGTTTTGCTCAGGGTCTAGTACTTCTAGAAGCGCAGAAGATGGGTCGCCACGCATATCAGAAGACATCTTATCGATTTCATCTAATAGGAACAGTGGGTTCTTAACACCAACTTTAGACATCTTCTGGATTAATTTACCCGGAAGTGAACCGATGTACGTACGACGGTGACCACGAATCTCAGCTTCATCACGAACGCCGCCTAGCGCCATACGTGTGTACTTACGACCCGTTGCCGCGGCAATCGAACGGCCTAGTGAAGTTTTACCAACACCAGGAGGACCAACAAGACAAAGGATTGGACCTTTTAGTTTGTTGATACGGTTTTGTACTGCCAAGTATTCGAGAATACGTTCTTTAACACGTTCTAAGCCGTAGTGATCTTCGTTTAAGATCTCTTCCGCTTTCGCTAAATTCTTTTTAACTTTTGAACGCTTAGCCCAAGGAACGCCTACCATCCAATCAATGTAACTACGTACTACTGTTGCTTCAGCAGACATTGGCGACATCATTTTCAGTTTTTGCAGTTCTTGCTCAGTTTTTTCACGAGCTTCTTGAGGCATTTTTGAGTCTTCGATCTTCTTCTTCAGAGTCTCGAATTCATCAGGCGCGTCGTCCATCTCGCCCAGTTCTTTCTGAATCGCTTTCATTTGCTCATTCAGATAGTACTCACGCTGAGACTTTTCCATCTGTTTCTTAACGCGGCCACGGATGCGTTTTTCAACTTGCAGGATATCAATTTCTGACTCCATTTGGCCCATCAAGAATTCCAGGCGTTCCGTCACATCTGAAATTTCTAGAACGTGCTGCTTATCTACCAGTTTAAGTGGCATGTGCGCAGCAATCGTATCAGCAAGGCGAGCAGCCTCATCAATACCGTTCAGCGAGGTTAGAACCTCTGGTGGAATCTTTTTGTTCAGCTTAATAAAGCCTTCGAATTGATTGATCGCACTGCGAACAACCACTTCTTGTTCTTTTTCGTCAAGTTCTGAGGTTACAACGTATTCGGCATCCGCTAAGAAAAACTCACTCTCTTTGAACTGGTGAATTTTTGCACGCTGCTGACCTTCGACAAGTACTTTTACGGTACCATCTGGCAGCTTTAGCAACTGAAGAATAGTAGCGACTGTACCTACGTTAAATAGGTCGTCGATTGAAGGCTCATCAGTGTCCGCTTCTTTCTGCGCTACAAGTAGTACTTGTTTGTTAGCTTCCATTGCCGATTCAAGGCAAGTAATCGATTTTTCACGACCAACAAACAATGGAATAACCATGTGTGGGTAAACCACTACATCACGTAGAGGTAGCACGGGGATTTCGATACGCTCGGAACGTTCCAAGTTCATATATTTCTCTCTTCCGCTTTAACTTATAAAGCAGTATATGGGGCTTAAACGACTGGATTCAATGGAAGAATAAAAAAAAGGAGGTAATTGCTTACCTCCTTTTTCAATTTGAGTGTGTAGTCTTAAAAAGACCTACTCTGCAACAGCTGCTTGGTTATCTGAGTTACTGTAAATCAATAGTGGTTCTGACTCACCATTAATTACCGACTCATCAATCACAACCTTGCTTACATCAGTTGAAGATGGCAGTTCGTACATAGTTTCTAGTAGAACACCTTCCAAGATAGAGCGTAGACCACGAGCACCCGTTTTACGGTTCATTGCTTTCTTCGCAATTGCGCGTAGGGCGTCTTCACGGAATTCTAACTCTGTATCCTCAAGTTCAAATAATGCAGCGTACTGTTTTGTCAGTGCATTCTTTGGCTCACAAAGGATTTGGATTAGCGCTTCTTCATCAAGCTCTGTCAGTGTTGTTGTAACAGGTAGACGACCAATGAATTCTGGAATCAAACCATACTTCACTAGATCTTCAGGTTCTACTTGAGTGAACAGTTCACCGATAGTTTTGGTTTCGTCTTTTGAACGCACTTCTGCGCCAAAGCCGATACCTGAACCTGTTTCTACACGTTGCTCAATCACTTTATCTAGGCCGGCAAACGCACCACCACAGATAAATAGGATCTTAGACGTGTCCACTTGCAAGAACTCTTGCTGTGGATGCTTACGACCACCTTGAGGTGGAACTGAAGCCACTGTACCTTCAACAAGTTTTAATAGAGCTTGCTGTACACCTTCACCAGACACGTCACGCGTGATCGATGGGTTTTCAGCTTTACGAGAAATCTTATCGATTTCATCGATGTAAACAATGCCGCGTTCCGCTTTCGCTACGTCGTAATCACATTTCTGAAGCAACTTCTGGATGATGTTTTCAACATCTTCGCCCACATAACCCGCTTCGGTTAGTGTTGTTGCATCTGCCATTGTGAAAGGAACGTCTAGGAAACGAGCCAGTGTTTCAGCCAGTAGGGTTTTACCACTACCAGTAGGACCGATAAGAAGAATGTTACTCTTACCTAGCTCTACGCCTTCAGCCGTCGTATCACCATTACGTAAACGCTTGTAGTGGTTATATACTGCAACTGCTAGCACTTTTTTCGCGTATTCTTGACCGATTACATAGTCGTCAAGATGCTCACGAATCTCACGCGGCGTTGGCAGCGATTCCGATTCTTTCTTTGGAAGAACATCTTTAATTTCTTCACGAATAATGTCGTTACAAAGATCGACACATTCATCACAAATGTAAACAGAAGGACCTGCGATTAACTTGCGAACTTCGTGCTGGCTTTTGCCACAGAAAGAGCAGTAAAGCAATTTACCGCTACCACCCTCTTTGCTTTTATCTGTCATTCGCTAACCTCTTAGCCTTTACTCTCTATGTTTGAGTGTATATCAATTTGAATCACTTTGCGTTAAACAATTGCCCTGCAATTATTGACCGCGGTGATTAAGAACTGAATCCACCAAACCGTATTCTACAGCCTGATCAGCAGACATGAAATTGTCACGATCTGTATCACGCTCAACAACCTCTAGAGGCTGACCTGTGTGCTCTGCCAATAGTTTGTTTAGCTTTTGCTTGATCGTTAGGATCTCTTGCGCGTGAATTTGAATATCAGACGCTTGGCCTTGGAAGCCGCCAAGTGGCTGGTGAATCATTACACGTGAGTTTGGAAGCACGTGACGCTTACCCGGAGTACCACCCGCTAGTAAGAATGCACCCATAGAGCAAGCTTGACCCATACATACGGTGCTCACGTTTGGCTTGATGAACTGCATTGTGTCATAGATAGACATGCCCGCTGTTACGCTACCGCCAGGTGAGTTGATGTAAAGATAGATATCTTTGTCTGGGTTTTCTGATTCCAAGAAAAGCAGTTGAGCCACGACAAGATTTGCCATGTGGTCTTCCACTTGACCTGTTAAGAAAATGATACGTTCTTTTAATAGACGAGAATAAATATCGTAAGAACGTTCACCACGGGAAGTCTGTTCAACCACCATAGGAACTAGTGCGTCCATAATCGATGGCATTGTATTTTTTTCTTGGTAGCTCATATTCTTATGTCCCTAAAATAAATGGCCCGAATGATTAAATCATACGGACCATTGTTAGCAGAATTGTTGACCGTACGTCAACCTTCTACGTCAGATATTACTATATTAAGCAGGTTGCTGATTCATTAGCTCGTTGAAGCTAACTTCTTTATCAGAAACTTGAGCTTTAGCGATGATTGCATCAATAGCTTGCTCTTCTAGAGCAACATTGCGCATGTTGTTCATCATTTGCTCGTTTTGCTCGTAGTAAGCAATAACTTCTGTTGGATCTTCGTATGCTGTAGCCATCTCTTCGATGATAGCTTTAACTTTCTCGTCATCAGCTTTTAGCTCTTCAGTCTTGATTACTTCACCAAGAAGAAGACCTACAACTACGCGACGTTTAGCTTGCTCTTCGAACAGCTCACGTGGAAGTTGGTCAGCAGCTTCAGTGTTACCACCGAAACGTTGAGCAGCTTGTTGACGTAGAACACCGATCTCTTGATCGATTAGAGCAGAAGGTACGTCGATGTTGTTTTCGTTAACTAGACCGTCGATTGCTTGCTCTTTGATGCGGTTCTTAACTGCTTGCTTAAGCTCACGCTCCATGTTCTTACGAACTTCAGCTTTAAGGCCTTCAACGCCTTCAGCTGCGCCGAACTTAGAAACGAATTCTTCGTTTAGTTCTGGAAGCTCACGAGCTTCAACTTTGTTCAGCTTGATAGAGAACTTAGCAGCTTTACCTTTTAGGTTTTCAGCGTGGTAATCTTCTGGGAAGTTTACTTCGATTTCGAATTCCATACCTGCTGTTTTACCAACGATACCGTCTTCAAAACCAGGGATCATGCGACCAGCACCCATCTCTAGTGGGAAGTTCTCAGCTTTACCGCCTTCGAACTCTTCACCGTCGATAGAACCAACGAAGTCGATAGTTGCACGAGAACCAGCGTCAGCAGCAGCTTCAACTTCAGTCCAAGTTGCTTGTTGCTTACGTAGAGTTTCGATCATCTCTTCAACGTCAGCTTCTTTAACTTCTACTGCTGGTTTCTCAACAGTGATGTTTTCTAGACCTTTCAGCTCAACTTCTGGGTAAACTTCAAAAGTTGCGTTGAATACTAGGTCAGCGCCTTCGTTGTTTTCAACTGGTGCGAAAGTAGGTGCGCCAGCTGGGTTGATTTTCTCTTTAACGATCGCTTCGATGAAGTGACGTTGCATTACTTCGCCCATCACGTCTTGACGTACTGCTTTGCCGTACATTTTAGCAACCATCTTCATTGGCACTTTGCCTTTACGGAAGCCGTCGAAACGACGGTTTTTCGCGATGTTGCGTAGTTCAGCTGTAACTGCATCTTCGATGTTAGCAGCAGGAACAGTAATATTAAGACGGCGCTCTAGGCCTTCTAGCGTTTCAACAGTAACTTGCATTATATAAACCTCAAAACTGGCTCAGTAATCTGAGCATATGAGCCGTAACTTAGCTTTAATTCAAAAGCCGACGTTGTTGGCTGCATCCTTGTGTAGTGCTCTATCCGAACACCTAATTTAAAATCGAGCATTGATGTCTGAATTGATTATTCAACCAAACACCAGACTAATCAGCGATATCTTCGTTCTTCACGCGTCGATTAAAACGCAATAAAGCTTGTTTTCGAAAACAAGAAAGGTATCTCCGATTAGCCTCAGGACAGAAATTTTAGACGCGACATTCTAGCGATCTGTTTAATCTCTGTCGAGCCGTTCACCTCTGCATGATGATGAATGCTCTAAATTCGTCCAACTAAATGATACAAAAACGATCAAATCATCACTTAGCACAACAGAAATGGGGACAATAGCGACTTTTTCAAGGGAATCGAGGGCTTTTTTTGCTAAAAACCTTAAAAAGAGATCTTGCTCTTGTTTTACCCCTCAGAGTCGATAACTTTTTCAACAATCCCCGTTACAAACCCTTAACCTACATCCATCTGGCGACTGTCTACTTTCAGCAAACACTACCGCTATTTGCTACCATAAACGAGAGAAGACAGGCTTGATTATTTACCAAAGAAATGAGCGGAGAGCCTTCATGTTTCAAGCTTTGAGAATCCCAATCCTATTATTGGCCACATACAGTTTACTAATGGTGTTCGGCGGTCATTGGGTGTGGAACACAAGCCATGAAAGTTTGTTAAATGATCATCAATCTAAGCTAGACCGATTTTCGGTTCATATTTCAAGCCAACTCGACAAGTTCGCGCACATTCCCGAGCTGCTTTCAAAAGACAAAGAGTTGGTCGATGCTCTTCACTCTCCAAGTAACTCTGCGCAAATCGAACTCACCAATCGCTACCTAGAACACGTAAACTCGGTGATTCAAGCATCGGACACCTATCTGTTAGATAGCATTGGCACCACCATAGCAGCCAGTAACTGGAATCTACCGCGTTCTTTTATTCGGCGAAATTTCGCTTTCCGTCCCTACTTTCAAGAAGCGATTCTTGGCAATGAAAATCAATATTTTGCGCTAGGTTCAACCTCTGGGAAACGAGGCTATTATTATTCTTACCCCGTCGCCTATGCCGCCGAGATTATTGGCGTCATTGTCGTAAAGATGGATTTATCGCTGATTGAAGCAAGTTGGAAAGGCAAACAGAGTTTTTTTGTTGCTGACGATAAAGACCAGATCGTATTTATGTCGAGTAATCCTGAGTGGCTGTTCAAAAGCCTTCAACCACTAAGCGAAGAACAACACACTCGAATTCAAGAAAGCAGGCAGTATCTCGATACAAAAATAGAAAGCCTGCACTTCTCCGGTGACTTAGAGAGTGCTACTAGCAATATTGAGTCTCCCCACAAACTTGTCCAAGAGCAGTTCTTTAGCTCCTCACGCTTCCTAGCCGAGCCAAAACTCACCATACGAGTATTTTCACCAACTCACTTAGTTTGGTGGGACTTGGTTGCTTACCTTGTGGTTTTGAGCCTTATTTTTGCGATTATTTATCTAACGATGCAACTCAATCACCATCGACAACAAAGACGAGCTCAGATAGACAGACTGCAATCCGAAGCCAAGCAAAAGCTAGAATTTCAAGTGCTTGAACGAACATCAGAGTTGCATGTCGAGATTAAGCACCGAATCGAAACCGAACATGTACTGAGGCAGACACAAGACGAACTCATCCAAGCCGCAAAACTGGCAGTGTTGGGGCAAATGTCAGCAAGCATCAGCCATGAACTGAATAACCCGCTTGCTGCGATTCGCAGCTATGCCGACAATGGCCGACTGTTTCTTGCCAAAGAAAAAACCGAGCGTGTCGATGACAACCTATCGCGAATCTCGGCGCTCACTGACCGTATGGCTAAGATAAGCCACCAGCTTCGTTCCTTTGCAAAGAAATCCACTGCGGAAGAGCTGCACACGTTACAAATACTGCCAGTATTGCACTCGTCAAAAGAACTGATGAGGCCACAACTCAAGAGTGAACGAGTTAAGGTCAACGAACTCCCTGAAACCTTTGATGCTTGCGTGCTCGCCAACGCCATTCAACTGGAGCAAGTGATCATTAACCTGCTGACTAACGCGATTCAGGCGATGGAACAACAAGACGACAAACAATTAGCTATTCTGTTAGAGATTAGGAAGCCCGACCATCAACAAGCCAAGACCTTGCTGATTCATGTCGATGACAATGGCCCAGGCTTCACCTCCCCTTCTAACGGAAATTTTTTTGAACCCTTCCATACCACCAAGAAAAATGGACTTGGACTTGGGCTATCGATTTCTCAACAAATAATCAGCGGAATAAATGGCAAGCTAGTTACCGATCACAGCCCACAAGGTGGTGCTCGATTTAGTATCGAGTTACCCATAGTTCCAACAAAAGAATCAGATTAGTCGCTAAGCAAACCAATACACCTTCACCAACAATAAAAATAAAAGATTAAAGGAATAACTATGTGTCACGTCTATTTCATTGATGATGAATCCGATCTGAGAATGGCTATTGAACAGAGCTTTGAGCTCGCCGATATTGATGCCGAATTCTTTCCCGATGCGGAGTCTGCTCTGCTCGCGATTCAAGAGAACGGCTTACCTCACGTCATCATCACTGATATCTGTCTACCGGGCCTTTCCGGGCATGATCTGCTCAACACCGTGATGCACAAAGACAAAGAGATCCCCGTGATTATGATTACTGGTCACGGCGATATTTCGATGGCTGTACAAGCGATCCAAGATGGCGCCTATGACTTCATCGAAAAGCCGTTCGCCAATGAACGTCTAATCGAAACCACCAAACGAGCAATAGAAAAACGTCAACTCACACTCGAGAATCTTGAATTGAAGCGCTCTTTAAAGGCCAGTAAAGCGCTTGGGCCGAGAATCATTGGTGACACGCAATCAATGACCGACCTGCGTTCTATCATTACTCATGTGGCAGATACTAACGCTGACATTTTACTCTTTGGTGAAACTGGCACAGGCAAAGAGTTGGTCGCACGCTCTCTACATGAACAAAGCAGCCGGCGAGAACAAAACTTCGTCGCCGTCAATTGCGGTGCGGTACCTGAAAACCTGATAGAGAGTGAACTGTATGGTCATGAGAAAGGTGCGTTCACTGGCGCAGAAAGCAAGCGAGTGGGTAAATTTGAATTTGCTCAAGGCGGAACTCTATTCTTAGATGAAATTGAGTCCATGCCGATGCAGGCACAAATTCGCCTGTTGCGCGTCTTACAAGAGCGCGTTATTGAAAGGGTTGGCTCAAACGGTTTAGTGCCTCTCGATATTCGAGTAATCGCCGCAACCAAAGTCGACCTAAAGAAGGCGGCTGAAGAAGGCGTTTTCCGCCAAGACCTCTATTATCGACTCAACGTTGTCACCTTGGATTTACCGCCGTTAAGAAGCCGTCAAGAAGATATCCCAGCACTCTTCCACCACTTCTTACTGGTCGCTGCTGCACGTTATGGCAAGACAGCACCAGCACTTCCACAAAAGGAGCTGCACGCGCTTTTAGCCCATGATTGGCCGGGAAATGTACGAGAATTGCGTAATACAGCTGAGCGGTTTGTACTTTTAGGTAAGCTTTCTCACTTATCAGACAACACCAATCAAGTCACTCAAGAACTGTCTTTGGCAGAACTGGTGTCTGACTTTGAAAAAAACACGTTAAAACAAGCGCTTATTGAATGTAATGGCAGTATTAAACAGACTATGGATAGACTGCAACTTCCACGTAAAACCCTCTACGATAAAATGCAAAAACACCAACTAGTTAAAGAGTCATACCGACAGAGCGAAAACTAAATTAAATTTGGGAGCAAGATCACCTATACTTATTTCACAACAGGATGTTATGCAACCAAGGTGGTAAGGAGGTCATTATGGGTGAGAAAACAAAAGTTCCCTCGATCACCGATACGTTTGAAATTGACGGTATTTTTTACACTGACAATCATGTCAACTTAGACACGCCAGAATTAGAGGCAAAAAGAGCGCTGTATGAGCCGATTGATTCTGGCTCTCGATATGGAAAAATCATTGATGAGGAGGTTTAGCCCTCCCCATCACTTCGCTATGATTTCACTCTCTATTTCGTGATGATCTCCGGCCCCATCAAGGTAGTCGGTAACCATGTTGATACCCAAGGTACGTAGGTTACGATAATCAGGAATAAGAACATCACGCCAACCCATGGCAGTGCGGCTTTTACTACGTTCATCATCGACATCTTCGCGACCCCTGCGGTCACAAACAAGTTGAGCCCCACAGGCGGTGTTATCATCCCTATCTCCATGTTCACCACCATCATGATACCTAGGTGAATAGGGTCGATGCCCAGTGCAATTGCAATTGGGAATACCAACGGAGCAACGATGATCAGCAAACCTGATGGCTCCATGAACTGCCCACCAATCAAGAGTAGAACGTTCACCACAATCAAGAAGGTGATTGGACCTAAACCTGCAGACAACATAGATTCCGTGATCATCTGAGGAATACGTTCTTCTGTCAGTACATGCTTAAGAATCAGAGCATTGGCAATGATAAACAACAACATGATGGTCAGCTTACCCGCATCATAGAGCGTGTCTTTGGTGTCTTTATGGAAAAACGTTTGGAACACTTTCACCAAAGCAGGCTTTGTATTTTTCTTGTCCGCAAACGGCCCCATATCTTTATAGATAAAGTTGGCAATGAAGAACGCATAAACCGCTGCAACAGCAGCCGCTTCTGTCGGAGTAAAGATACCACCGTAGATACCACCTAAAATGATAACAATCAGCAACAAGCCCCAGCTCGCATCCTTCGCGGCCGCGAACATCTCACCCCAGCCCACAAATGGCTGTGCAGGAATTTTCTTAATACGTGCTGCAATGTAGATAGCTATCATCAACATCACACCCGCCAACAGGCCAGGAATCACGCCGCCTAAGAACATACGACCGACAGATACATCCGTCGCCGCAGCGTAAACCACCATAACGATAGATGGTGGAATCAAGATACCCAATGTACCCGCGTTACAGATAACCCCTGCCGCGAACTCTTTTGTGTAGCCGTTTTTGATCATACCTGCGATAACAATACTACCGATTGCCACTACCGTAGCCGGTGAGGAACCTGACAGTGCAGCGAACATCATACACGCCACAACCGATGCCATTGCTAAACCGCCGCGGAACCAACCTACCATTGCGATAGCAAAACGGATAATACGTTTCGCCACACCACCGGTAGACATAAAACTTGAGGCCAAGATAAAGAAAGGGATCGCTAAGAGTGTGTAGTGGCCTGCAAATGCATTAAACAGCGTTTGTGCAACGGATGCCAAAGAAGCATCTGAATGCATCAATAAGAATATGACGCTTGATAAACCGAGGGAAATCGCAATTGGTACACCGACCAACATGAAAGCAATTACCATTAAAAATAGAAATAACATTGCCATGATTAATCTTCCTTACCGTTAGATTTTGTACCCGACTCGTTCGCCTTGTTTTGCTTAGTCGAATCCAATACCGCTGTCGCGTCTTCATCAGAACCCGCTAACACATCAGCTTTCAATGCATCCAGCTCTTCTTCGGCTTCATGCCCCGCTATCATGCGATCAAGCTTGCCTGTGACTACTTGGTAAGCAACTTGGGCAAAACGGAACGTCAGCATTGCCATACCAATAGGCAGTGCCATGTAAGGAATAAAACGTGGCAGTTTCTCGTATCGCTCGCCTTCATTCATCCAGTCGGCAAGGAACTGAAGCATCTCTGGCATTGGAATATCATCGGTCTCGTACCAAGCGCGCTCAGTCGCGAACGGGTACCAGTAATTCCAAGAACCTATAAGAAGTAAGATTGAGAATGCTAGGCAGCTTGTGACGGCGATTAACGCATACACTTTGCGTAGCTTTTCTGGGGCAAGGTTGATGATCACATCAACACCAATGTGGAAGTGTTTTTTAACGCCATAAGATGCGCCCACTAACACCATCCAAGCGAACATGAACACCGTCAGTTCTAGTGCCCATAAGATATTGCCATTGAATGCGTATCGAAATACCACATTGGCAAAAGTAAGTAGCGTCATTGCGCCAAGGAAAAATGCGATTAATGACTCTTCAATCACATCGGTAACTCTTCCGACTTTGGAAAAAAAAGAGGTTTCCAGTGCTGATTCGCTAGAATTTGGCTGTTCCATTTGAGGATTATCCATAATTGACTCCGCTTATAGTTATTTTAATAAGGAGTGGCGAAATGCACGCCACTCCCTTAGCGGTGTTACTGGTTTGAAGCTAACGCTGCATCGATAAGATCTGAACCGATGTCTTTTTCAAACTTCTTCCATACTGGTTGAAGCGCAGTTACCCATGCTTCACGCTGTTCAGGCGTAAGCGTACGAACCTCACCACCAGCTTCGATGATGTTGTTTTTGTTCGCTAGGTTAACTTTTGAAGATTCTGCGTTACGAGTCTCAGACACTTCTTGAACGATTGTGCCAAGTTGCGTACGTACATCTTCAGGTAGGTCTTTCCAGAAGTCGTTCGACGTTACTACCAGGTAATCAAGAATACCGTGGTTAGTTTCTGTCACGCCGTCTTGTACTTCAAAGAACTTCTTACCGTAGATGTTTGACCATGTGTTCTCTTGGCCATCGATAACCTTAGTCTGTAGGCCACCGTATACTTCTTTGAAAGACATCTTCTGTGGGTTAGCACCTAGCTGTTCAAACTGAGCAACCAATACGTCTGATGCTTGAACACGGAATTTCAAGCCTTCCGCGTCTTCAGGATTGATAAGAGGTTTGTTTGCTGACATCTGTTTCATGCCATTGTGCCAAAACGCTAGGCCTTGAAGGCCACGACGCTTCATCGCATTCTTCAGTTTTTCGCCAGATTCTGAGTTTTGGAAACGGTCAACAGCTTCTACGTCTTCAAATAGGAAAGGAAGGTCAAAAATGCGGTATTTCTTAGTGAACTTCTCAAATTTAGACAGCGAAGGAGCCGCCATTTGAACATCACCATTTAACAGGGCTTCCAGCACTTTATTATCATCGTAGAGTGTTGAATTAGGGAAAACTTGCATACAAGCTTTGCCATTCATTTCCGTGTTTACTCGCTCTTCCAGTAAAGAAGCGGCAATGCCTTTCGGGTGCTTGTCGGTATTGGTTACATGACTGAATTTAATCACGATTTCACCTGGGTCACAGTTTGCAGCAGCATTAAAACTTGTGAGCGCCAGAGCAGATACAGACAGCAGGGTAAGAGGCTTAAACATTATTATTCTCCTTAGTAAACAAAGCAGCCCTTCAATGGGAACTGCGTGCTTTCACTAAGGCAATTAGCGCGCCACATTGACACAAATCATTAACAACCCTTTAACCATAAGGCTTCATGATATTTACCTGTAGTAGTCACCAACTCGCCGCAAAAATTAATGGGTGGAAAATGACACATAGAATATTTGTAAATGGGTGGAAGCTGACCAATGTATTAGTGATGAATGAGGTCTGACCAAAAGCCCCATTCACGATGATGCCTTGAAGTAATTTCTACCTATCCTGTAGAGTGCTGCACAACTTAGTCAGATTAACTGATCCACTATTTACCAGAGTTGATACCAATGAGTCAGATCTACCATCACCCAGTACAAATTTACTATGAAGATACCGATCACTCAGGTGTGGTTTATCACCCTAACTTTCTAAAGTACTTTGAGCGTGCACGCGAACATGTATTGGGTAGCGATAAACTGGCAACATTGTGGAATGAACATGGGTTAGGTTTTGCGGTATATAAAGCCAACATGACTTTCCAAGATGGGGTTGAGTTCGCTGAGATCTGCGACATCCGAACCTCTTTTGAACTTGATGGCAAATACAAAACGCTATGGCGACAAGAAGTGTGGCGTAAAGATGCAACCAAACCTGCGGTGATTGGTGATATCGAAATGGTTTGCCTAGACAAAGACAAGCAACTACGCCCCGTGCCAGCTGAAGTATTAAAAGCGATGCTTGGCGAAACGAGCTAACTTCACCTCACCAAACTCGCTTAAAAGAGATGAGCCGACGAAAAGGTTCTCATCTCTAATTGCATTGGTAGACTCGCCCCACCAAGCGTAACCGCAAAGCGATACTGCTCATCCAGCCGCCCTAAGCAACATTGCCAACTTGTAGAACTATAGGTTTGCTCAGTAACATCCACCCCAACTCCACTGTATATGCTGATTTCACCATGCAATCTAATTTCATCCTGCAAGTTTGGTTGAAAATCCGAAGCGTGAATTGGCAATGTTTGCTCCGTCAGATTGGAGAATTCGAACGAAAAGCTTCGCAACGATGAGGCTAGCCCCTTACCCGTCGCTTTGATGTACGACTCTTTCAACGCCCACAGATCGAAAAAACGCTCTCTCTGTTCTTCTTTGCTGAGCTCAAGTAAATCCGCCAATTCTTTATCTGAAAAGTAGTGCTTCATGATCGAGTCGATATTGGTCGAACTCCTTGCGTGTTCAATATCAACACCCAATTGAACTTGCTTCCCTTCTCTCTGGCAAACTGCAATCAACAAATGTTCTTTGCTATGACTGATATTGAAATTCAGGCCGGTTTCTATTTGTTGTTTCTCAATTAATCTTGGCTTCCCTTTCTCACCATATTCAAAGCGCCACGCTTCAGGCATCAAATCAGAATAGCTAGACAGCACCTTTCTCAGATAATTTCGTACATACAAAGCTTGAATCTGAGATGAGGGCATTCGATAACGCTCAACTTTGGCGATCTCATCGGTTGTCAGTCTCTTTTTGAGCTGAGATACATTGTCTGGCTGGTCATTCAAGTTACTCAGAGAGCATAGCCACAAATCAACAACGGGAGTTTTCATTTAACTCGAACTCACTTCTATAAATCACTCTTCAAAACACGATTGGAACAACCCAATCGAACAAATTTAACTCACCTATGAATTAAGTGGAACCTAGAGAATACGGGAGGAAAACCCCCTTCACATGAGGACTTAAAACTAATTTTTCAAATAATAACAAATTAAAACACAGATCACACTTAGCCTTATACAAGAGGCATCCATTAAATGTTACTTACAAAAATATGACATAGATCTCACCAAGTCAAAATATAGAGTAAAAACACTAAAAAACAACCCATACCCATTAATTATCAATAAGTTAATCAAATTAAAAATACAAAAATCAAACTCATGCCAAATTCATCTGGTCTGAACAGATCATAGTGGCCTCTGGGAGCATTGTATCGACCACTCACCTCGGGTAGCCTGCTCAACCATTAAACAAATTCACACGTTTTCTTTGCGGATACCGACTTGTCGTTTAGTCAGACTTTGAACAGGATTTTAATGGACATCGCCTCAACATTTGAATGCCACCGTCGCGCATGAAACACCTCCCCCACACTCGTAAGTCAACGCACTTCGAAAAACTAATTTCTATCTGGTTGCCGCCACTCAGCAACCTGAATTTTCAGCTGCGCTTCCCTAAATCTGTTTCAGATTTTCTTTCTTTAATTTTAAAAGCGCAGCCTCAAAACACGACATCACTTTCTGTGATTTCTAGTGGAGACTCATAATGAGCCAACCCGAGACAAATACACCGGAATCAGTCGACGATACTCGACTGAATAAACGCCTTAAAGATATGCCTGTCGCTATCGTTGGTATGGCGAGCATGTTTGCAAACTCTCGCTACCTGAATAAATTTTGGGACCTTATCAGCGAAAAGATCGATGCGATTACTGAAGTACCAGATACGCACTGGCGTCCAGAAGATTACTACGACTCAGATCGTACTACGCCAGACAAGTCTTACTGTAAGCGCGGTGGTTTCATCCCTGAAGTGGACTTCAACCCTATGGAGTTCGGCCTTCCGCCAAACATCCTAGAACTGACTGATACGTCGCAGCTGCTTTCTCTGATCGTTGCAAAAGAAGTACTTGAAGATGCCAAGCTGCCTGAAGGCTACGATCGCGATAAGATCGGTATCACGCTGGGTGTTGGTGGTGGTCAAAAGATCGCTCAAAGCCTAAATGCTCGTCTTCAATACCCTGTTTTGAAAAAAGTCTTCAAGAGCAGTGGTATCAGCGACGACGACAGCGAAATGCTGATCAAAAAATTCCAAGACCAATACATCCACTGGGAAGAGAACTCATTCCCTGGTTCATTGGGTAACGTAATTTCAGGTCGTATTGCTAACCGCTTTGACCTTGGTGGCATCAACTGTGTAGTAGATGCTGCGTGTGCAGGCTCTCTAGCCGCAATGCGTATGGCTCTAAGTGAGCTGGTTGAAGGCCGCAGTGAAATGATGATCACAGGTGGTGTGTGTACTGATAACTCACCAACCATGTACATGAGCTTCTCTAAAACACCTGCGTTTACCACCAATGAAACCATTCAACCTTTCGACATCGACTCAAAAGGCATGATGATTGGTGAAGGCATCGGCATGGTTGCTCTTAAGCGTCTTGAAGATGCAGAGCGCGACGGCGACAGAATCTACTCAGTGATAAAAGGTGTCGGTTCTTCTTCGGATGGTAAGTTCAAGAGTATTTACGCACCTCGCCCTGAAGGACAAGCAAAAGCACTAAAACGTGCTTACGATGATGCTGGTTTCGCACCGCACACACTTGGCCTTTTAGAAGCGCACGGTACAGGTACTGCAGCGGGCGATGTGGCTGAATTTGGTGGCTTAAACTCGGTATTCAGTGAGAACAATGAAGAGAAGCAACACATTGCGTTAGGCTCTGTGAAATCTCAAATTGGTCACACCAAATCAACCGCGGGTACTGCAGGTTTAATCAAAGCTGCATTAGCACTGCACCACAAAGTACTGCCGCCAACGATCAACGTATCGGCTCCGAATCCTAAACTGGATATCGAGAACTCACCGTTCTACCTAAACACACAAACGCGTCCTTGGATGAAACGTGTCGACGGCACACCACGCCGTGCAGGTATCAGCTCATTTGGTTTTGGTGGCACTAACTTCCACGTTGTATTAGAAGAGTACACGCCAGAACACGCTCGCGGTGACAAATACCGTCAACGCCAAGTACCGCAAACTCTGTTATTCAGCGCGGAATCTCGTCAAGCACTGATCAATGAGCTCAAGCAGGTTTCAACTCAAGTTGCAGATGCCGCATTCAAACTAGAAGCGCTTGCTGAGCAGCACGCTCTACGCGAAGTAGACGCTAAGCACGCTCGTCTTGGTTTAGTTGTAACTGACCAAGCAGACCTTCAAGCGCAACTGACTCAAGCGGTTTCTATGCTTGAGAGCCAAACCAAAACACATTGGCAGATGCCAAACGGTACTAGCTACCGTGAGTCGGCACTGATTGCTGAAAACGGTGCTGGTAAAGTGGCTGCATTATTTGCTGGTCAAGGTTCGCAATACCTAAACATGGGTCGCGAGCTTGCTTGTCATTACCCTGAAATGCGCCAACAGCTTGCTCAAGCGGATCAGGTATTTGGTCAACACAAGAAAACGGCTCTGTCGCAAATTCTGTTCCCAATTCCAACCTTCACACCAGAAGCAACCAAAGCTCAAGAAGCGGTGTTAACCAACACGGCCAATGCGCAAAGTGCGATTGGTACTGTGTCTATGGGTCAGTTCGACATCATGACTCAAGCTGGCTTCAAAGCAGACATGGTCGCAGGCCACAGCTTTGGTGAGCTAAGCGCACTATGTGCATCGGGTGTTATCTCGCAAGACGATTACTACCAGCTAGCTTTCGCTCGTGGCGATGCGATGGCTGCAACACCAGAACAAGGTGACAGCGGTACGATGTTTGCGGTCATCCTAGACGCAGACAAACTTCCAGCCGTTGAAAGCTGCATCAGCCAATTCGAAGGCGTGAGCATTGCCAACTACAACGCTCCGACTCAACTGGTTATTGCAGGTCCAACTGCAACGGTTCAACAAGCAGCACAAGCGCTAACAGAACAAGGCTTCAAAGCGATTGCTCTACCAGTATCCGGTGCTTTCCACACACCACTTGTTGCTCACGCTCAAAAGCCATTTGCTGCGGCAATTGATAAAGCTTCATTCAGCGCTCCAACGCTGCCGCTTTACTCGAACGCAACGGGCAAACTGCACAGCAAAGACGCTAAAGCGATCAAGAAAGCGTTCAAGCAACACATGCTGCAATCGGTTCGTTTCAGCGAGCAAATTGAAGCGATGTATCAAGCAGGCGCGCGCGTATTCGTTGAGTTCGGTCCGAAAAACATTCTTCAAAAGCTGGTTGAAAAAACATTGGCTGATAAGAACGAAGAACTTTACGCAATCAGCATCAACCCAAGCCCTAAAGGCGACAGTGACCAACAGCTTCGCTTAGCTGCGGTTCAACTGTGTGTGGCAGGTGTTTCATTAGACAACATTGACCCTTACCAAGCTGACATTGCTGAACCTGCGAAGGCATCACCAATGAACATCAAGCTGAATGCAACCAACTACATCAGCCCTGCTACTCGTAAGAAAATGGATCAATCATTGGCTTCGGGCAACGTCACCGAAAAGACTGAGATTGTTGAAGTGAAAGTTGAAGTCGAGAAAATCGTGGAAAAAGAAGTGATTAAAACAGAAATCGTTGAAGTACCTGTGGCTGCTCCTCAAGCTTCAAATGTACAACAGTCAGCTGCTCCAGCACCAAGCGCACAAGTAGCAACAACAGCTCAGCAGCCTCAAGTGGTTCAAACAGCCCCGTCTAACGTAACGGTTGATGAATCTTCACTGCAATCGTTCTTCAATGCTCAACAACAAGCAGCAGAAGTACATCAGCAATTCTTGGCGATTCCTCAGCAATACGGTGACACGTTCAACACCCTAATGTCTGAGCAAGCGAAAATGGCAACAGCAGGCGTAGCAATTCCTGAGAACCTACAGCGTTCTATGGAAATGTTCCACCAGCACCAAGCTGAAACGCTAAAAGCTCACGCTCATTACCTAGAAATGCAAGCGCACAGCAACAGCTCTGCACTTAATATGCTGACGCAAGGTTCAGTACAAACGGCACAACCAACCTTCGTTGCGTCTGTAAATGCTCAGCCAGTAATTCAAGCTACTCCAACAGCTATCGTTCAAGAGCCTGTAGCTCAAGTACAAGCTGCTCCTGTACAAGCTGCTCCTGTACAAGCTGCGCCAGTTCAAAATACAACAGTTCAGCAAGCTCCAGTCCAGAAAGCCGTTCCTGCACCACAAGTAGCGGCTCAAGCGGCAGCGCCTGTTGCAGCTCAACCTGTTCCAGTTAAAGCGCAACCGGCTCCCGTGGCTGCACCAGTAGCAGTACAATCAGCCGATGCTGAAAAAGTGATGCTAGAAGTCGTTGCCGAGAAAACGGGCTACCCAACGGAAATGCTTGATCTAGAAATGGACATGGAAGCAGACCTTGGCATCGACTCAATCAAGCGCGTAGAGATCCTTGGTACCGTTCAAGACGAAATGCCAAACCTACCTGAGCTGAACCCTGAAGATTTAGCTGAGTGTCGTACTCTTGGTGAAATCGTCGAGTACATGAACAGTAAAAGCATGAACAGCAAGATGCCAGCATCAGCGCCTGTGGCAGCACAGCCAAGCGCAACCGCTCCTGTTCAAGCCGCTAACGGTCTTGATGCAAAAGTCGTTCAACAAACCATGCTAGAAGTGGTTGCTGAGAAGACAGGTTACCCAACGGAAATGCTTGATCTAGAAATGGATATGGAAGCAGACCTTGGCATCGACTCAATCAAGCGTGTTGAGATTCTTGGTACGGTTCAAGATGAACTGCCTACTCTTCCAGAGCTGAACCCTGAAGACTTAGCTGAGTGTCGCACTCTTGGCGAAATCGTTAACTACATGAACAGTAAACTTCCGGCTTCTGCACCAGTTGCAGCACAAACGGAAGTAGTTGCTCCAGCAGCAGCTAACAATGGACTAGATGCAGCTGTTGTTCAGAAGACGATGTTAGAAGTTGTAGCAGAGAAAACGGGCTACCCGACTGAGATGCTAGATCTAGCAATGGACATGGAAGCTGACCTTGGTATCGACTCAATCAAGCGTGTTGAAATCCTAGGTACGGTTCAAGACGAACTACCGACTCTTCCAGAGCTAAACCCTGAAGACCTCGCTGAGTGTCGAACTCTAGGCGAGATAGTTGCTTACATGAATACTAAAAGCATGAACAGCAAACTTCCAGCTTCTGCTCCAGTAGCGGCTCAAGTATCTGTACCAACGCAAGCAGTATCAAATGGTTTAAATGCGGAGCAAGTTCAAAGCACAATGCTGAGCGTAGTAGCTGATAAAACGGGCTACCCAACAGAAATGCTCGACCTAGCAATGGACATGGAAGCAGACCTTGGCATCGACTCAATCAAACGTGTTGAGATCCTTGGAACAGTTCAAGATCAACTACCAACATTGCCAGAGCTGAACCCTGAAGATCTAGCTGAGTGTCGTACTCTGGGTGAAATCGTTGACTACATGAACAGCAAGTTAGCTCCTAGTTCGGAAGCAGCGACAGTAGCTCCTGCTACAGAAAGCACGAGCAATGACCTAAATCCTGCTCATGTTCAATCAACAATGATGGAAGTGGTTGCCGATAAAACTGGCTACCCAGCAGAAATGCTCGACCTAGCGATGGACATGGAAGCAGACCTTGGTATCGACTCAATCAAACGTGTTGAGATTTTAGGTACAGTTCAAGACCAGCTACCAACGCTGCCAGAACTAAACCCTGAAGACCTAGCTGAGTGTCGTACGCTTGGTGAAATCGTTACCTACATGCAAAGCAAGCTATCCGCTGCTGCACCCGTAGCGACTCCTAAAGCTGAATCGGTAACGCCTATCGCAGAAACAGCGACAGCGGAACTTCCTCCACACAATGAGGTAGCGCTAAAAAAGCTACCAGCGGCAGATAAACTCGTCGATTGTTTCTCAAAAGACGCTTGTGTCGTGATTACAGATGATGGTCACAACGCTGGTGTTCTAGCAGAGAAGTTGACCGCTAACGGCATTCAAGTTGCTGTAGTGCGTAGTGCTCTTTCTGCCGCGTCACCTTTAAACAGTGAAATCGCAAGCTACACACTTAACAGTATCGATGATGCTGGTGTGACAGCTGTGATTAACGACATCGAAGCAGACCTTAAAACGTCGAACAAAGTGATTGCGGGCTTCATTCACCTACAAGCTATCGTTGATGCTAAACAAAGCAACGAGCAAGCGGTTAACTTGAATGCAGACTCAAGAGCTTCACTGACGACAGCGTTCTTATTCGCCAAGCACCTAAATGGCCAACTGAATGCGGTTTCTGGTCGTAGCGTGTTCTTCACACTAAGCCGTATCGATGGTGGCTTTGGTTACCTAGATGCTAAGCAATTGATGAATGCGGAACTTAACCAAGCGGCGCTGTCTGGTCTCACCAAGACACTGAGCCATGAATGGTCAAACGTGTTCTGCCGAGCATTGGATGCAGACGCTTCTATTGATGCTCGTCACCTAGCTGAAGCTATCACAGGCGAACTGTTCGATGTCGATACCAATACGGTTGAAATCGGCCTTAGCCATGCGGAAAACGGGGAATCTGGTCGTGCAACATTGATTGCTGCAACACCAGGTGCTGCACAAACGAAGAACACAGGCGCTCAACTTACTAAGAGCGACAAAGTTCTCGTAACAGGTGGTGCTAAAGGCGTGACGTTTGAATGTGCACTGACGCTTGCTAAGCAATGTAAGTCTCACTTCATTCTTGCAGGTCGTAGTAAGCATATTACTTCAGCTGAGCTACCTCAGTGGGCACAAGGCAAGCAAGAGAAAGAGTTAAAACCAGCGGCTATTGCTCACCTACAAGCAACAGGTGATAAACCAACGCCAAAGAAAGTTGATGCCTTGCTAAAACCTGTATTGAGCAGCCTTGAAATCAACGCAGCACTTGCCGCTTTCAACGAGATTGGCGCGAGCGCTGAATACCTAAGTCTAGATGTATCGAACCATGAGTCAGTAGCGAAAACGCTGGTGAATCTCGACGGCATCACGGGTCTTATCCACGGTGCAGGTGTACTGGCTGACAAACACATTCAAGATAAAACACTTGATGAACTGAACATGGTTTACGGCACGAAAGTGGGCGGACTAGAAGCGGTTCTTGGTGGTCTTGATAGCAGCAAGCTAAAACTGATTGCGATGTTTTCTTCGGCGGCGGGTTTCTACGGAAACACAGGCCAAAGCGATTACTCAATGTCTAACGAAATCCTGAACAAAGCGGCTCTACAGCTGTCTGCTCGCAACCCTCAAGCGAAAGTGATGAGCTTCAACTGGGGACCGTGGGACGGTGGCATGGTCAACGCAGCACTGAAACGTATGTTTACAGAGCGCGGTGTGTACGTGATTCCTCTTCAGGCGGGTGCAGAGCTGTTTAGCTCTCAACTACTGAACGAAACTGGCATTCAACTGCTGGTTGGTACGAGCATGCAAGGTTCTGACAACAAGGAAGCTGCTGTAAAAAAGCTTAATGCGGAGTCTGTGCATCTTGCAAAGAGTCCGCTGAATACAAGCATCACTGTGACACGTCATCTTGATCCAAAGGCATTGCCTTTCATTCAAGATCACTGCATTGCCGGTAACCCAGTGTTACCGACAGTGTGTGCCATCCAATGGATGCGAGAGGTGGCAGAGCAACTGTTAGGGGTGAACGTTAGCGTTCACAACTACAAACTGCTTAAGGGTGTGATTTTTGATACTGATGAAGTGCAAGAGCTAAAACTGGTTCTTTCTTCTGATGCTAAATCAAAAGAGCAGCTAAAAGCGGTGATCAGTTGCCAAGGGCGACCACAGTATCAAGCTCAGTTGCAAGTTGCCTCTGTGCAAGTGTCTGAAGATGTTCAACAAGCGTCAGAAAAGCGCTTTGAAGCCAACACTTCAACACCTGTAACAACGGCACAAGCTCTATACAGTGACGGCACTCTGTTTCACGGACCAAGACTACAAGGTATTACCTCAGTTGAACGCTTTGACGACTTAGGCTTATTGGTTCAATGCCAGTTGCCTCAGATTGAAAACAGCGACTGCGGATCATTTATTCCTAAGCAAGGCTTTGGCGATAGCCAACCATTTGCTGAAGATTATCTGTTACAAGCAATGCTGGTATGGGCTCGATTGAAATACGGCGCGGCAAGCCTACCGTCTGCAATCGGTGAGTTTATTTGTTACGCACCGATGCACAATGGTGACCAAGGTTGGCTAGAGCTGAGCGTGATAAAAAGCACGGCTCGTTCTCTGCAAGCTGATATCTCGCTTTACCACCAAGATGGTCGTTTAAGTGCGGTAATGAAAGGTGCAAAAGTCACCATCAGCAAGAGCTTAAACGACGCATTTTTGCCGAAGTCTAGCTCAGCAGAATCAAAGAAAGAGGCGACTAAAAACGCAGAAAAGGAGCAATTGTCATAGTGACTGTTCCTACTAATAAAGCGATGCCATTGCGCATCGCTCTTTTATCTCAGCTAGCAAACGCGGCTGAGCTTTCTGCCGACTTATCACCTTCGCTTCCAGAGATTGTTACTGTTGTGGTTGATGGCAATTTTAATCAAGCACTTGCTCACGCCATCGAGACAGTCAATCAAGGTAATGTTGTTAAGCTTTGTTTGGATTCTCATTCTCCATCATTGGTGATGTTGAGTGCACTGACCGCGGCTCAAAGCAAGATTCACCCACACGCTTATCTAGCGAGTTTTGTAGATGCAGCTACCGAAGATAGCGTTCAGCTTGCTCTGGAAATTGCACGCCGCCCAGCTTCAGACTTAAGCCATCAACAACAATATTCTGCACTTTCTGCTTCGCAGCAGTTTAATGAGTTGTTGAATATGGTTAATGCGATATCGAGCCGTTCATTGCCGAGCCATTCATTAGCTAATAATTACTGGTTCACTGAGCCGAACAAAGCGCGTGTTACTGCGTTAACTTTCAGTGACGATAGCCAAAAATCCACCAGCCTGATATTGACTCAAGCGACCGGTTTGCGAGAACCAAAACCCTTGCTATCAAGCGAGCGTTTGATGTTTGTGGTTTCAGGCAACGAACAAGCCGAGTTGGTTTCTCAGTTAATCTCGTTAAGAGAAGAGCTTAAATGCGTTAACGATTCGGCGGACAGCGAACTTGCTATCGCCAGCTTGATGCATTCAAACCTAAGCCACTTTCAAAGCGTTCAACACAATGCTGGCCGTGGTGCGAACATCGTGATTCAAGCGGCTTCAATTGAGGCTGCAATACAAGAGATCACTGCGCTAGAAAATGCGTTGCCAAAAGTAATGGCTGACAATAACCAATACAAAACGCCTGCGGGCAGTTGTTTCTCACCGAAGCCTCGAAGCGAAGGTGGCGTTGCATTTGTTTACCCTGGTGTTGGCACGGTTTATCCCGGCATGTTGCGCGAATTTCACCAACATTTCCCACAGTTATTTGCTCGTTTAGAGCGCGAAGGTAACTTGAAAGAGATGCTGCAGGCAGAAAAAACCTACGCAGACGACGCGCAAGAAATGTCGCTCAGTGAATTGGCCATTGCAGGTGTCGGCAGTAGTTATTTACTAACGCAGCTCTTGTGTGATGAATTCAAAGTGCAGCCAGATTTCGCTTTGGGTTACTCCAAAGGTGAAGCCTCCATGTGGGCCAGCTTAAATGTTTGGAAAAACCCACATGCGCTGATTGAGATGACTCAAACCAGTCCTATCTTCACGACGGCTATTTCTGGTGAACTCACCGCAGTGCGTCAAGATTGGCAGTTGAACAGCGACGAAAGCATCCAATGGAACAGCTTTGTGGTTCGCAGTGATGCGCAAGCGATTGAAGCTCTGTTACCAGAGTTTCCGCGCGCTTATCTCGCTATCATCCAAGGTGATACTTGCGTACTGGCCGGTTGTGAAAGTACATGTCGAGCTCTGCTCAAAAAGCTTGGTAAACGTGGCATTGCCGCGAACCGTGTTACTGCGATGCACACCACACCAGCGCTGAGTCAGCATAGCCAAGTGCGTGAGTTTTACACGCAATCACTGTTCGACGAATTGCCAAAGCATATCCGCTTTATCAGCGCAGCAGGTCTACCGACTGGCGCACCAATCAATATCGACAGCGACAGCATCGCCCTTTCGATTGCCGACACTTTCTGTTCAACGTTAGATTTCACCGCGTTGATCCAGAGTGCGCGTCAACAAGGTGCGCGTCTGTTTGTCGAAGTAGGTGCCGATCGTCAAACCAGCACATTGATCGACAAGATCAATCGTAGCGACGACGTAGCCGACCAGTACTGCACAATCGCTTCCAATGCCAAAGGCGGTGACGATGTTGTCACGCTCATCAAGTGTATTGGTCAGCTCATTACTCATCAAATTCCACTGTCTGTCGAGCCCCTTATTCAAGGGCTAGAACAACAGATCACCACCGCTAAGCAATTCAGAGGTGTATCTAAAGACAGCACAGTGAATCATCAAGGAGAGCTAGTATGAGTTCTCAATCGAAACCATCTCAATATAAATATCAGGCTCAAAACAAACAGCAAGTGAAGTGCAATAAGATCGCGATTGTTGGTATTGCTAACCAATACCCAGAAGCGGATACGCCAAAAGACTTTTGGCAAAACTTGCTGGATAAAAAAGATTCTCGCACCACATTAAGCGCTGAAAAGTTAGGTGCTAAACCTGAAAGCTATCAGGGCGTGCAAGGCGAATCAGACCGCTTTTACTGTGATAAAGGCGGCTACATCGAAAACTTCAATTTCGATAGCAATGGCTACCGCTTAACAGCAGAATCGTTCAACGGTGTTGACCAGAGTTTCCTATGGGCTTTGGACACCAGTCGTAAGGCGTTATTCGACGCAGGTATTGATCTGAATGCCGATGTTTTAGAGCGCACAGGCGTGATCATGGGTGCCCTTTCGTTCCCAACCACACGCTCAAACGATCTGTTTCTGCCGATGTATCACTCGGTGGTCGAGAAAGCACTACAAGCTAAATTGGCTAATGACCAGTTTTCACTGCTACCAACCAAT
Organism: Vibrio sp. 1F263; assembly: GCF_041439035.1. NCBI lineage: Bacteria > Pseudomonadati > Pseudomonadota > Gammaproteobacteria > Vibrionales > Vibrionaceae > Vibrio > Vibrio sp. 1F263. The sequence goes on from NZ_JBGONI010000027.1 coordinate 46,795, forward strand.
GAAACCGCGCAAGACCTCAACCCTATCAATGGTGCTGCAGCACATAACGCCTCTAAGTTAGTGGCTGATGCGCTAGGTTTAGGCAACGTGCAACTTAGCCTAGATGCGGCATGTGCAAGCTCAGTGTATTCATTGAAGTTAGCGTGTGATTACTTGAACACGGGCAAGGCCGACATGATGTTGGCAGGCGCGGTATCAGGTGCTGACCCATTCTTTATCAACATGGGTTTTTCCATCTTCCACGCTTACCCTGACCACGGTGTGTCGGTTCCGTTTGATAGCAACAGTAAAGGTCTGTTTGCTGGCGAAGGTGCCGGTGTTTTAGTCCTAAAACGCTTAGCTGATGCAGAACGTGATGGCGACAATATCTATGCAGTTGTCAGCGGTATTGGCTTGTCGAACGATGGTCGTGGCCAGTTCGTATTAAGCCCAAACAGCAAAGGACAAGTACAAGCCTTTGAACGCGCTTACGAGGCTTCAAACCTATCACCAGACAGCATTGAAGTGATTGAGTGTCACGCAACCGGCACACCATTAGGTGACAAGGTTGAGTTAACCTCAATGGAGCGTTTCTTTGCTGACAAATTGAATGGTTCTAACCCGCCATTAATTGGCTCTGCGAAGTCAAACCTCGGTCACTTACTGACTGCGGCGGGTATGCCAGGGATCATGAAGATGATCTTTGCGATGAAAGAAGGTGTACTTCCGCCAAGTATTAATTTGGACAAGCCACTATCGTCGCCTGAAGGTTTATTTGGCCCACAGACTCTGCCAACGCAGGTTCAACCTTGGCCAAGTAAAGCGGGTAACTCAGAGCGCTGCGCGGGTGTTTCTGTATTTGGTTTCGGTGGTTGTAATGCTCACTTACTGCTTGAAGCGTATTCAGACACGAGTCATGTAAACCAGACTCTAGAGTCAGCATCTCCAAGCCTACAGCCGTCTAATTTAAGCATTACTGGTCTAGCGTCTCACTTCGGTTCTCTGCAAAGCATCAATGCGCTAAGCACTGCGATTGAAACCAACAACGATGCTTTCATTGCTTTGCCTAAAAAACGCTGGAAAGGCTTAGACCAACATCCAGAACTACTGAATCAGTTTGGTTTACACGGCATTCCAAACGGAGCCTACATCGATCAGTTCGATCTCGATTTCCTACGCTTCAAAGTGCCGCCTAATGAAGATGACCGTTTGATCTCTCAGCAGTTGCTACTGATGAAAGTTGCAGACGAAGCCATCAAAGATGCCAAGCTTGTAGCAGGCCAAAAGGTTGCAGTACTCGTTGCGATGGAAACAGAGCTTGAGATGCACCAATTCCGTGGACGCGTAAACCTGCATAGCCAATTGGCTGACAGCTTTGCCAACATGGGTATTGAGCTAACACAAGATGAATACCAATCGCTAGAAACCATCGCGATGGACAGTGTGATGGACGCAGCCAAGCTGAACCAATACACCAGTTTCATCGGTAACATCATGGCTTCGCGTATATCTTCATTGTGGGACTTTAACGGCCCTGCCTTTACGATCTCAGCCGCTGAACAGTCGGTTGCTCGTTGTATCGATGTCGCGCAAAACTTGATGTCGCAAGAATCCATGGATGCCGTCGTGATTGCAGCCGTTGACCTTAGTGGCAGTGCAGAGCATGTGATTCTGAAGAACAGCGTCAGCCCAGTGTCGCTTGCTCCAAAATTCGGACAACCGCAAGACGGCAGTTGGAATGTGGGCGAAGGCGCAGGTGCGATTGTTCTTGTTGAAGAGAGTCGAGTAGCGAGCAACCAAGATACGGCTTACGGCAGCATCAACGCATTGGCCTTTGGTTCAAGCGAGCATAGCAAAGCCGTTTCTGATGAGTTATTGACTCAAGTCGGTATGAGCTCGAACGATGTTTCTCTGCTTGAGCTTAACCATGCACCAGAGTCTTCATCATATCAGTCTTCGTCTCTAAGTTTAGCGAGCACAAGGACGACTCAAGCGAGTCAACGTGTTGGTCACTGCTCTGCAGCTTCTGGCATGGCCAGTCTGCTACACGGTCTGCTCAACCTGAACCTTGAGTCTCTGAATCCAAAAGTCAGCTCTAAGAGCGCGATTGTTGCCAACATCAGCGAAGGACAATGCTCACAGCTGCTACTAAGCCAATCGAGTGTTGAATCTCAATCACTATCGATTCGTTTAAGCAGTGAACTGGCAAGTGATGCTAAACGTCAATTGGTTAAGCAAGTGACATTGGGTGGTCGCGATATTTATCAACATATTGCCCAAACCCCAGTGACTAACTTGGCAACAATTCAACAGAAAGCTTCTGGTAAACAAGCAGCAAGAGTCGCGTCGGTTCCAACGACAGCAAGCATTCAAGCAGCCCTTGCGCAAAAAGAGTTAGAGAAGAAAGCACTAACGAACAACGCGATAGAGCCAGTAATCGAAACTCCTACATCAGTATCCCCTACTCTGGCGCCAACTCGCCACAGTCAGCTAACAGGTAACCACAGCAATATGACTCATGTCCTATCCGCTAAAAATGGCGTATCGAATATCGACGCTAATACGGATGCAGCATCACAGCCGTCTGTAACAGCACACAACCAAGCTTTTGCTCAGAACCAGCAAGCAGCGCAGCAAGTACACAAAGCATTCCTGCACACTCGTGCCCAAGGCATGCAGATGGCTGATGCACTATTGAAAGCACAGCTAAACGCAGTTACGTCTGGTTTAGATAGCTCAGCCGCTTCTCAACAAACGAATGGCCAACAAACGTCAGCTCAGCCTGTTCAAGCTCAACCGGCTCCTGTTCAGTCAACACCAGTCAACGTACTTGCGACGCCAGCACCAGTAAAACCTATCCGTAAGCCATGCATTTGGGATTACGATGATCTGGTTGAATACGCTGAAGGCGACATCGCCAACGTATTTGGCCCTGATTACGCGATCATCGATAGCTACTCGCGCCGCGTTCGTTTACCAACCACCGATTACCTATTGGTATCTCGTGTGACTAAGCTCAACGCGACAGTCAACGAGTACAAGCCAAGCACCATGACCACCGAATACGACATCCCCGTTGATGCGCCGTATCTTGTCGATGGTCAGATTCCTTGGGCTGTAGCGGTAGAATCTGGTCAGTGTGACCTAATGCTGATCAGCTACCTAGGCATTGATTTCGAAAACAAAGGCGAGCGTGTTTATCGCCTGCTTGATTGTACGTTGACCTTCCTTGGTGACTTGCCTCGTGGTGGCGATACGCTGCGTTACGATATCTCAATCAACAACTTTGCTCGCAATGGCGACACGCTACTGTTCTTCTTCTCGTACGAATGTTTCGTTGGCGACAAGATGATCCTGAAAATGGATAACGGCTGTGCGGGCTTCTTCACTGATGAAGAGCTAGCAGACGGCAAAGGTGTGATTCACACTGAAGATGAAATCAAGGCTCGTAAGCTTGCAACTAAGCAACGCTTCGACCCAATGTTGCACTGCCCTAAAACCCAGTTCAACCACCAAGAACTGCGCCACCTACTGACTGCAAACATCGCAGAATGTTTTGGCCCGACTCACCAATCTGATCGCCACCAGCCTTCTCTATGCTTCAGCTCAGAGAAGTTCATGATGATCGAAAAGGTCAGCCGTGTTGAACCGCAAGGCGGCACATGGGGACTTGGTCTGATTGAAGGCCATAAACAGCTAGAGCCTGAGCACTGGTACTTCCCTTGTCACTTCAAAGATGACTCAGTAATGGCTGGCTCTTTGATGGCAGAAGGTTGTGGTCAACTGCTTCAGTTCTTCATGATGCACCTTGGCATGCACACGCTTGTTCAAAATGGTCGTTTCCAACCGCTTGAAAATGCGCCTCAACAAGTACGTTGTCGTGGACAGGTGCTACCACAATCGGCAGAGCTGACGTACCGCATGGAAGTGACTGAGATTGGTCTAAGCCCTCGCCCATACGCAAAAGCTAACATCGATATTTTGCTCAACGGCAAAGTGATCGTTGATTTCCAAAACTTGGGTGTGATGATCAAAGAAGACGACGAATGTACTCGTTACCTGCCTTCTTTAGAAACAGCTGTCGCGACCCCTGCTATCGAAAACTTGGACCATAAAAGCTTGGGCCATACACCAGCAGTGAACCAACAGGCTTCAGCAAATGCGCCACTCATGGCTCAAATTGAAGACCTAGAAACGGCGCCTAACAAAGGTGTAGTTCCTCTTCAACACGTTGAAGCTCCGGTAACTCCTGATTACCCGAACCGCACACCCGATACGGTTCCATTCACGCCTTATCACATGTTCGAATTCGCGACTGGCGATATCGAGAAATGTTTCGGTCCTGATTTCTCTATCTACCGTGGAATGATTCCACCACGTACTCCGTGTGGCGACCTACAGCTAACTACTCGTGTTGTTGAGATCGACGGTAAGCGTGGCGACTTCAAGAAGCCTTCATCATGTATCGCAGAATACGAAGTGCCAGAGAATGCATGGTACTTTGATGAAAACAGCCACCAGACCCTAATGCCTTACTCGGTATTGATGGAGATTTCACTGCAACCAAACGGCTTTATCTCAGGCTACATGGGCACAACACTGGGCTTCCCAGGTGAAGAACTGTTTTTCCGTAACCTAGATGGCAGCGGCAAAATGCTGCGTAACGTCGACTTGCGTGGCAAAACGATCACCAACGATTCTCGTCTGCTTTCAACCGTAATGATGGGCACCAACATCGTACAGAGCTTCAGCTTCGAACTAAGCACTGACGGCGTGCCTTTCTACCAAGGTACAGCGGTATTTGGTTACTTCAAAGGCGCAGCACTGAAAGATCAACTGGGTTTGGACAACGGTAAAGTGACTCACCCTTGGCACGTTGATAACAACCGCACGCCGGATGTAAACATCAATCTGCTAGACAAAACGACGCGTTACTTCAATGCACCTGTTTCTGCTACTGGCGAAGTGCAAGAGCACTACCAACTGGCTGGCGGTCGCTTGAACTTTATCGATACGGTGCAGATCACCAGCGATGGTGGTAAAGACGGTCTGGGTTACCTATACGCTGAGCGTACGATTGACCCAAGTGATTGGTTCTTCCAGTTCCACTTCCATCAAGACCCGGTAATGCCAGGTTCTCTTGGTGTCGAAGCGATCATCGAACTGATGCAAACCTATGCGCTAAACAAAGACCTTGGCGCTGGCTTCCGTAATCCTAAGTTTGGTCAAATCCAATCTGAAGTGAAATGGAAATATCGTGGTCAGATTAACCCTCTGAACAAACAAATGTCACTGGATGTACACATCACTGCGATTAAAGACGAAGACGGTAAACGTATCATCGTTGGCGACGCAAACCTGAGCAAAGATGGTCTGCGTATTTACGAAGTGAAAGACATCGCAATTTGTATCGAAGAAGCATAAGCCTGACACGGGACTAGGAAAGAAATAATTATGACAACTCAAACCACTATCAATAACGAAAAGCTATCTCCGTGGCCTTGGCAGATTAAAGAGAGCACAACTCACTTTGATAACGCAGCAATGTCGACAATTTTGAAAGATTTAAGCCTTGCTTGTTACGTAGTGAACCACCCAGAAAAAGGCTTAGGCGTTAGCCAACAAGCAGAGATTACATCGGGCGATTCAGCAAGTTCAGCGAACAACCAACCTGTTAGCGCTTTTGCTCCAGCTCTTGGTACACAAAGCCTAGGCGACGAAGATTTTCGTCGCTGCCACGGCGTGAAATACGCTTACTATGCGGGCGCAATGGCAAACGGCATTTCATCTGAAGAGTTAGTGATTGCGCTTGGTCAAGCTGGTATTCTTTGTTCATTTGGCGCGGCGGGCTTAATCCCATCTCGCGTTGAGCAAGCGATTAACCGTATTCAAGCAGCACTACCAAACGGCCCTTACGCGTTTAACCTGATTCACAGCCCAAGCGAACCCGCGCTAGAGCGCGGCAGTGTTGAGCTGTTTTTGAAGCATAAAGTAAAAACTGTTGAAGCTTCTGCCTTCTTGGGTCTAACACCGCAAATCGTTCACTACCGTGCAGCAGGTCTTAGCCGTGATGCACAAGGTGAGATTCAGGTCGGCAACAAGGTAATTGCCAAAGTAAGCCGTACTGAAGTTGCGAGCAAGTTTATGCAGCCTGCTCCTGCGAAAATGCTGCAAGCTCTAGTTGATGAAGGTCGAATCACAGCAGAACAAATGGAACTGGCACAGCTGGTTCCTATGGCTGATGACATTACCGCAGAAGCCGATTCTGGTGGTCACACCGATAATCGCCCACTGGTTACCCTACTACCAACGATTCTTGCCCTAAAAGAGCAGATTCAAGCACAGTATCAATTCAAAACTCCACTGCGTGTCGGTTGTGGTGGTGGCGTAGGTACGCCTGACGCTGCTCTAGCGACGTTTAACATGGGCGCGGCATACATTGTTACTGGCTCTATTAACCAAGCGTGTGTTGAGGCTGGTGCGAGCGAACACACACGTAAGCTGCTTTCAACAACTGAAATGGCTGACGTGACTATGGCTCCGGCAGCAGACATGTTCGAAATGGGTGTGAAACTGCAAGTGGTTAAACGCGGCACTTTATTCCCAATGCGTGCCAACAAACTGTATGAGCTATACACACGTTACGACTCGATTGAAGCGATTCCAGGTGAAGAACGCTTAAAGCTTGAGAAGCAGGTATTCCGTTCAACACTAGATGATATTTGGGCTGGCACTGTGGCTCACTTTAACGAGCGCGATCCTAAACAGATCGAGCGTGCTGAAGGTAACCCGAAACGTAAAATGGCGTTGATTTTCCGTTGGTACTTGGGTCTTTCAAGTCGTTGGTCAAACACAGGTGAACAAGGCCGTGAGATGGATTACCAAGTATGGGCAGGTCCTGCACTTGGCGCATTCAACGCATGGGCAAAAGACAGCTATCTAGATGATTACCAGCAGCGTAATGCCGTTGATCTTGCTAAGCATCTGATGCACGGTGCTGCGTACTTAGCTCGTGTTAACCTGCTGACCTCACAAGGTATCAAGCTTGATCCGGAACTAGCACGCTGGAAGCCGACGCAAAGAATGGCTTAAGTGCCGAGTAGCTAGCTAAATTTTACCAAATAAAAAAGCGACCTTAATTAGGTCGCTTTTCTTTGAATCATCGAAATGTCATTGCAGTCGTTGGTTATTTGATCGCTTTATTTAACTTCTCGCCAACCACGTCTAAGCGCCAACCTTGCATAACATCTGGCAGCTTCTCTGGGTTACGATCGTACTTCCAAATCCAGCTTAACACTTGGTTAAGTTGCTTCTTCGATGCCAAAAACTCAGTCGCTAAGCCACTGTGCTGTGATGCTGTTTTCACTTCGTCTTTCAACACTTTGAAGAGTTGCTTGTAACCTGGGTAGTCCATTAGACGTTCTACTGGCGCAGGGTATTCTTCTTCTGGCGTATGCTCAGCTAACTTAACGATTGAACTGATTTTAGCGCCATGGCGACGTACAGAGCGGTAATCAAAACCTTCTTGCTCCATGTGCTTAGGGTCTTTCATCGCAAAACGCGCTACTGCCCATAAGTCTTGCTCTTTAAAGACAAAGTTCAGCGCTAAATCGCGCTTGATTGCTTCTTTTAGACGCCAAGTTGCTAAAGGTCGTAAGATCGCTAACTGTTGAGGCTTTAGCTGCCACGCGCCTTTAATATCAAGGTAAGCGTTATCTGGGTTTGCTTTACGGATGCGCTTAGCCACTTGTAAATCAGACTCTTGTTGCGCCGCTTCCCACCAGCCCGCTTCCATCACTTTTTCGAGAAGCTTGTTGTACATTGGCATCAAGTAGTGAACGTCTGCCGCTGCATAGTCGAGTTGCTTTTGAGAAAGCGGACGCGCTAGCCAGTCGGTGCGAGATTCACTCTTATCTAGGTCAACACCTACAAACTCAGAAACTAGAGCCGCAAAGCCAGTTGAAAGACCATGACCTAAGAAGGCTGCCATGATCTGCGTATCAACCATTGGTGTTGGCGTACAGCCAAATGCGTTCTGGAATACTTCTAGATCTTCGCCACACGCATGTAACACTTTCAGTACTGACGTGTCTTTCAACAGCCCAACAAACGGGGTCATTTCATCAAGAGCAATAGGATCAATCAGTGACAGCGTTTCACCATCAAATAACTGAATTAAGCCTAATTGAGGGTAATAGGTTCTTGTACGAACGAACTCTGTATCAAGCATAACAACATCGGCTTCACGTGCTTGTTGGCAAACTCGCTCAAGGTCTTTAACTTGGGTAATGATTTGATAATCCACAAAAACTCTCACTGATTTTACTTTGATCGCCGGATACAAAAATGCCGACATTAACTGTCGGCATTCTAACACCATTTTTCAGCGCTCGCTTAGATTAAGCGCTGCTATGGCTTGTGGTGCATCATCTTCTCGTAAATGAGCTAGTTACTCGCTTGCGCGTTTGGCAAGCTCTGCGTCGTTTTCTTCACGAAGCACTCGGCGTAAGATTTTGCCTACATTGGTTTTTGGTAGTTCTTCACGGAACTCAATCAATTTAGGGATCTTGTAGCCAGTTAGGTGTTCACGGCAGTGCGCGATAATGTCTTCTTTGGTTAGGCTAGGGTCACGTTTCACCACGTAAATCTTAACCAGCTCACCAGACACCTCATGAGGTTGGCCGATAGCCGCAACTTCTAACACTTTGCCATGCAGAGCCACAACATCTTCAATCTCGTTCGGGTAAACGTTGAATCCTGACACAAGAATCATGTCTTTCTTACGGTCTACGATGTACAGCAAGCCTTCGTCATCAAACTTAACGATATCACCAGTCGATAACCAACCGTCTTGGTCGATCACTTCTTTGGTCGCTTCTGGGCGCTGCCAGTAGCCTTGCATCACTTGAGGACCACGAACCTGCAATTCACCCACTTGGTCATTGCCAACCACTTTACCTTCATCATCAACAATACGAACTTCTGTTGATGGTACTGGTAGGCCGATTGCACCCGTGTAGTCTTTCAGATCGTATGGGTTACCCGTGACCAAAGGAGCACACTCGGTTAAACCATAGCCTTCCAGTAGGTGGACACCTGTCGCTTTCTTCCATTGCTCAGCAACAGCGCGTTGAACCGCCATACCACCGCCAACAGATAAACGCATATTACTGAAATCCAACTCGTGGAAATCTTCGTTATTGACTAGCGCATTGAACAAGGTGTTTACGCCAGTAATCGCGGTAAACGGAACCTTTTGCAGCTCTTTAATAAAGCCCGGAATGTCACGCGGGTTGGTGATCAGAAGGTTACGACCGCCCATTTCAACAAACAGTAAGCAGTTCACAGTCAGTGCGAACACGTGGTAAAGCGGCAGTGCCGTTACCACCAATTCACGGCCTTCTTGCAGTACCGGGCTATATGCCCCTTTCGCTTGAAGTACGTTCGCAATCATATTGCGGTGCGTTAGGATTGCGCCCTTCGCTACGCCCGTTGTACCACCCGTGTACTGTAGGAATGCGATGTCATCACCTGCCATAAATGGCTTCACGTACTGTAGGCGACGGCCTTTATGCAGTGCTTTTCGAAATGAGATAGCACCCGGCAGATCGTACTTAGGCACCATGCCTTTTACGTATTTCACTACGAAGTCGACAATCGTACCTTTCGCTCTTGGCAGCATTTGCCCAAGGCTGGTTAGTACAACGTGTTTAACCGGTGTTTTATCAACGACTTTTTCTAGCGTGCTCGCAAAGTTAGAAACGATAACAATCGCCTTTGCGCCAGAGTCATTCAATTGATGTTCAAGTTCACGAGGCGTGTACAGTGGGTTGACGTTCACTGCAATCATACCTGCACGCAGTACACCAAAGAGTGCAATTGGGTATTGCAGCAGGTTTGGCATCATCAGCGCGACACGATCGCCTTTCTTCAGTTTTAGATCATTCTGCAGGTAAGCAGCAAAAGCACGACTGCGCTCTTCAAGCTTACGGAATGTCATGATAGACCCCATGTTCTCGAATGCTGGTTGGTCTGCGTACTTCTGTACTGACTGTTCGAACATTTCAATAAGAGATGGGTACTGATCTGGGTTGATCGTTTCTGGTACGTCACTTGGATAACGTGAAAGCCAAGGTTTGTCCACTATGTTACTCCTCGTTTATCAGCTGACGACTGCTTCGCCGCTTTTTATCATTGCGGTATTACAGCACAGCTTTAGTGCATGAGCACTAAAAGGCTCAAACACTTGTTTAAATTTTGTTAACTACACCAAGAATTAGCTCTGAAACTAGCTCCGGGCTCTCTAAATGGCAATGATGTCCGCCAGGAACAGTCTCTATATTCAGAGAACTATGGGCTGATTTGTAGCGATTATGCTGCAAATGTCGGAATCCATCATTCCCTAAAACTATTAATTGAGGGCATTCAATAGCCGCCATGATCGCTTCAGCATGCGCTTGTGACATTCGATATAACGAGTCACATTTTAGGTTAGGGTCGCATCGCCATTGCCAAGAGTTATCAAACTCGGCACTCCCTTGAGCTACAGTCGCTTGATCAAAAGCAGCTTGATCTACTGTCGCTTCCTCAAAAGCAGCTTGAGCAACAACAGTCCGATCAACATTACTTAGCTCAACGATTCCTCGTTCAACAATAGGAGCAATAAGTTCTGCTTTGATTTGATTGGCGTGAGCTCTCAGCTTAATAGCATCCTCAAGACTTGCCAGAGGACGTGAAGGTTTTCTTCGCTGTCGAAGACGACTGAGTACCCCATCTCTCAAACGAGAGACTGTTTCGTGGGGAGCTTCAGAAAGAGGTCCGTGACCTTCAATTTGAATTAATCCTGACACCTTTTCAGGAAAGGCGGCACTATAGCAACTTGCGATCAATGCACCAAGTGAATGTCCTACCAGTACCAGTCTGTTTGGCGATAATTTAGTCACCAACTGATGCAAATCATCAATATAGTCGTGAAATGGGTAATAACTCCCCGGTTTATGCGACGAGAAACCGTGTCCGAAGAGATCGATAGCAACGAGGTGAGTATCTGGAGAAAGCTTGGCTATTTGCGGCATAACCTGAGTGAAACTTGCAGAATTATCTAGCCAACCATGAATAAAAACGACCGTCGTTGCGGTCGTTTTTGAGTTGACAATCTGTTGTGTTGCAAGCGTCCCGCTCGCAAGGGAATATGACTTTTCAATCATTGATTGTATGGTGTCCCTATCGTTTAGTGTGTCGATTTCAGGTTCAACTATTCCACATCTTGAATCACACGGCCTGACTTAGGCATGGTTTGAAAGCTGCGACAATGCAAACTGCGGCAAGAGTAGTAAGTTGGCGCAAAGTCGTTGATGACCACTCGCTCGGTAATCTGCCATAAACGTTGGTTGTAGACATTCATTACTGGGAAGGTATAAGGGTAATCACCAACGGTGCCATCTTCAGTACCACTTGATGTTCCAACCAAGGTGACTAAACGGCCTTCAGCAAAGCTCAAAGGTTCTACGTAACCATCAATGTAACCAACAAAACGCCCTTTTGGCTCGGCATCAATATCTGGCTTACCGTTGCTTGAGATCGGCAAGTTAACCACTTCAACACGAGTCTTATCTTGTAAGTTAGTGACTTTAGCAATCACACCACCTAAACGAACATCACCAGCGTCTGGCACTGTGTTTACCCACTCTTGGTAGTCAGTTACCACCTGTTCAGAGTTTGCATTAAGTTCTTCTGGTAGAGATGAGCAACCCATCACCATCGAAGAGAAGGCGACAAGGAAAAATAAGCGAGATTTAGAAATGAGAGAAAACATAATGCTGGTCCTTAGAAAAGGATAAATGAAAGCACAAAGCTAGATATAAATATCGACCCCAATAAGCTTCGCAAGTTCCTCTTTTTTAGCTTGATTCATCACGTCCATATACTCTTCCATCGCACGTCGTCCACGCCCTTCTGGAAGATCATATTGAACCTGAGCTTTGTGAATCTCAGATTCTTTGACTTGGCGAATCGAATGCGAGACAGCATTCGCGACCTTAGTTGGCTGACCAACTGAGGTTTTTGCATCGCCTTTTTTTACCTCGTTCTTTTTGTTGGTTCGATTGGTTTTGGATGTATTGCCTATCGAAGAAGGAGGTAAGCCGTTTAGTGAAACCATGCTTAAAGAGTTTATTACCTGATGTTAATGATTGTGTATCTGTTTTTATTTTGGCTCTGCAAAGTGAATGCAAAGCCAAAATAATGCGTATTTACTCTCGACCTGGCAGTTTCTTCCACGTCACTTTATCACGAAGATAAACAGGCTCAGACTCTTCTGCTGCAACCGCTTTACCTTCTGCGTAAGCAAATTGAGCAAGGAACGCCATGTCTTGAGCTTCTGGAAACAGGACTTCACACGCTTTGGTGTTAATCGCTAGTGTGTCCATGTGCTCTGCATACGCTTCCCAACCGGTGCCGACTTTTGCCCATATCTCAGAATCCGCTTCAAGCTGCGCAGCTAATTCGCTTGGAGGCGTGACACATTCCGCATCAACCGCAGTCCAACGACCATCGTCTTCACGGCTGTAACGAGCCCAATATACTTCACTCATGCGAGCATCAATCGCTGTAGCTACGTGAGTTTCACCAAATTTACGGTAGCTGCCTTGCGCCATCGCGGCCAGTGTAGACACACCGATCATCGGTAAATCAGCACCAAAAGCCAAGCCTTGAGCAATACCGATACCAATACGCACACCCGTGAAACTGCCTGGGCCTTGGCCAAACGCGATCGCGTCGATATCGGTTAAAGCAACATTCGCTTCTTTCAGTACTTCATCAACCATAGGTAGAATTTTTTTCGTATGGTCTCGAGGTGCCTCTTCGCTACGTGCGAACACCTGGTCACCAATTACTAGTGCAACTGAACAGTTTTCAGTTGCGGTATCTACTGCAAGAATTTTCGCGCTCATTTGTGTCTCAAATATTCGTTATCTAATCTAAAATAATGGCTAAGCTCAACAATGCCAATTACTCAGCAGCGGTTGAATGGTCTTTAGCTAAGAATTCTTTAATGACCCCTAAGTCACGAGTACGTGGGATAGGCGGTAAACTCGCCAAAAATATGCCACCGTAATCGCGAGTCACCAATCGGTTGTCGCAGATAATCAAAGCGCCATTATCGCGCTTATCACGTATCAATCGACCGACACCTTGTTTCAAGGTAATCACTGCGTCTGGCAATTGTACTTGTGCAAAAGGATCACCCCCTTTCAACTTACAGTCTTCAATTCGAGCCTTAAGCAAAGGGTCATCAGGGGCTGTAAAGGGCAATTTATCGATGATAACACAGCTTAATGCATCGCCCCTAACATCTATACCTTCCCAGAAAGCCCCCGTGGCCACCAGCAATGCATTACCTAATTCCATGAATTCTGCTAAGGTTTTTTGCTTACTTGTCTCACCTTGCAGCAGAACGGGAACCGAGAGCGTTTCGCGGAACCGTTCACCCAATTCTTTCATCATGCTGTGTGAGGTACATAAAAAGAAACAGCGACCTTGGTTTTGCTCAATCACAGGGGTCAGCATTCTTACTAGCTTGTCCGCTAAGCCCGGGCTATTCGGCTCTGGTAGATAGCGAGGCACACACAAACGCGCCTGATTTGGGTAATCAAACGGGCTCGGTAGTGAAAACTGTGCCGACGGCTTTAGTCCTAATCGAGAAGTAAAATGATCGAAATCGTCCGACACCGCCAAAGTTGCAGAGGTAAACACCCAAGCACCCGGTTTTAGCTCAATCTGCTCATGGAATTTGTCGGCGACTGAGAGTGGCGTGATGTGCAAAGCAAAGTGTCGTGGCGTGGTGTCATACCAATACGAATAACCAGTAATCGACACGTCACATACACGTTCAATGCGCGACTTGATCATAGTGGCGCGTTCAAAAGCCGTGTCTAACAACTGGCTTCGACCCAATGCTAATTTCAATACATCAACGGCCAGTTGCAACGCATCTTGTAAGCGAACTAGCTCTCTCGCAATCGACTCTGACTTCAATGCTTCACGCCAGTTACCGCGAAAGCCCGTATCGCCAAGCACAATGCGTAGATCGGCTGACGATTGAACGAGCCTATCCCCTACTTTCTGCAGTTGGCGCATGTCTTTGGCTTCAGTTCGGTAAGCGATTTCAATGTCCTTGGCTAGCTCTTGGATCTGTCGGCTGGAAACCGATTGTCCGAAGTATTGGCTAGCGATATCGGGAAGTTGGTGCGCTTCATCGAAGATAAACACATCGGCTTCAGGTATCAGCTCACCAAACCCGGTTTCTTTGATCGCTAAATCCGCGAGAAACAAGTGGTGGTTCACTACAACAACATCAGAATCCATCGCTTTTTTACGCGCCTTCAGCACAAAGCAATCGGTGTAGCTTGGGCACTCTTTGCCTAAGCAGTTGTCGTTAGTCGAGGTAATGGTTGGAATGACCGGGCTATCTTCAGCAATATCATCACAGTCACCTAAATCGCCAGTTTGAGTCGCTGACGACCAACTGCGCACTTTCACCAACTGAGCTAACAGCGTTGGATCGGTGTGAGTGCCATGGCTCTCGATCATTTGACGACTGAGCCTGTCCAAGCACAAATAGTTTGAACGGCCTTTGAGTAACGCAACCTGACCATAAAAACCAAGCGCATCGACCATCAATGGTAAATCTCGGTGAAACAGCTGTTCTTGAAGGTTTTTAGACCCCGTACTGATGATCGTTTTCTTACCACTCAGCAGTGCTGGCACTAGATAAGCAAACGTCTTACCTGTTCCCGTTCCCGCTTCAACGACCAATTGGCTCTGTTGTTCAATAGCCTGTGAAACCGCTTCAGCCATGTCTAGCTGAGCTTGTCGAGGTTGGAACCCAGGGATCGCTTTACCCAAAGCACCATCAGCAGAAAACGTTTTAGATATCATAGAGTACGAAGTTTAGAAAAATAGAAGGCGAATTATGGCAGGTTTAGTGAGCCGGCGCGAATCAAGAATGACTTCGCACCGGAGGTGTTTGGTTTGGGTTAAGCTACCTAGAAGGTAAGAATTGAAGAAATAAAAATCAAAGAATCGTTATTATTTTCGGCTGAGATAACGCGACAACCAAGGGGCGCCTTCAAAATGATTATCGCAAGGCTGCATGGCTTTCACTGCATCGGTTGGTGAGGTTTTACTTTCCCACATTTCATCTAGAACATTACCATCTAACTCTGTACTTCCCGCTAATGAATTCACTCGTTTGCAGTACAGTTTTTTTGCTAGTAACTCTTTATCCATAAGTATCACCTCTATTTTTGGCCAAAGCGTCAATGCCTCGGTTGAAGTTCAAATGCGTACTACGGTCAAAACTTGAAAAATGAAGCTTCTGCCTTTTTTTCTATCGAAAAACTGATATTTCTATATAAAACAATTTATCGATGCGATAAATGAGCAGCAGAATTTGTTGAAACCAACTTGATAATAGATTAATTATAACGGTGATACTGCGGCTCAGTTCACCGTTCGACGGCCTGCATTAAATTTTGAAGAATCCCGATTTCATATAATAAGTGCAACATTCATGGAAGTAAGATGCAAATGGAAAGAAAAACTTTATTAACACATTGTACTGACGCCCCAGGCCTCATCTCAAAGATCACCAACATTTGTTATAAGCACCAACTCAATATTATTCACAATAATGAGTTCGTTGATAACACAAGTGGCCACTTCTTTATGCGCACAGAGCTAGAGGGCTACTTCAATGACGAAACCTTACTCGCCGATTTAGACCAAGCCCTGCCAGAAAACACAAAACGTAAGCTGGTTGATTCATCTCGTAAGCGTGTTGTGATTCTGGTAACTAAAGAAGCACACTGCCTTGGCGATATTCTGATGAAGAACTTCGATGGCAGTTTAGATGTTGATATTGCGGCAGTAGTTGGTAACTACGATACACTGCAAAGCCTAACCGAGCGTTTTGATATCCCTTACCACCATGTTTCTCACGAAGGATTAAACCGTGAAGAGCATGAGAAGAAGATGTTGGAAGTCATTGACCAGTATGAGGCGGACTATCTAGTGCTTGCTAAATACATGCGAGTGCTGACGCCGGGGTTTGTTGAGAAGTACAACCACAAAATCATCAACATTCACCACAGTTTCTTGCCTGCATTCATTGGTGCTAAGCCATACCAGCAAGCTTACGAGCGCGGTGTGAAGATCATTGGTGCAACGGCACACTTTGTGACAAACGATCTCGATGAAGGTCCAATCATCAAGCAAGATGTTATCCCAGTGGATCACAATTTCAGCGCGAAAGACATGGCACAAGCGGGTCGTGACGTAGAGAAGAACGTGTTGAGTAAGGCTTTAAACAAAGTGATCAATGATCACGTGTTTGTTTACGGCAACAAGACCGTGATTCTGTAGATCGGAGGTTCGATTTCAGGTAAGACTTCCAGTTAGAACCCAATAAAAAACGCGCAATAGGGTTAATCCATTGCGCGTTTTTTGTATCTGATGATCTGACTAGCTTTATGAGATTCCCGACTACGCTCCTTCGTCGCTATCGGGAATGACGAATTCGGTAAGAACCTTCTAACCGTAGACTCTGACATACGCCCTCGAACCCTCAGACTGTCAGCATCTAAAGATAGACCTGGCAAACACCATCAAACACCCCGTAATTCCGACGAGCCTTGGTGAGTTCAGGAATCTATTCCCAGCAACTATCCAATCAAATTAGGCCTGTTCTGACTCAACAATCTTCTTCAAAGAGTGTGGATGCAGCTTAATGCAAATCCCTTGATGCTTGAATGCAACCGTTGGATTATTCAAACGTTCACCCTCGCCTTTCGGGCTAGAGAGTTTTATCTTAACGCCTTGCTCAGCCAAGGTTTCAAACTTAGCGGCAAACTGTGGGTAGGTTTCTTTAAGATCAGCTAGATACTCATCGGCCGTTTGTGCGTGAGAAGGAATCACAAACTCTACATGCTCCCAATCTTGGCTCGGGTAAATCTTGCCTTCAGCTGGGTATGGAAGCTCTAAACATTCAATCTTCCAGCCAAGGCTTTGCAATGGTTTATCGAAAGCCAACACCACAATGGGACGACCATTGATCATCGCTTCTGAAATCGTAGAGCCGTATTCAGACCATGCTTGATGTGCTGATTTCGCAAGCTCAGTTTCATTGATTCTTAATGCAATATGATCTGCTTGAGCAAAACTTAAATCCAAACCCAGCACATTTCCGAGGTTCTCAATTTTCGTCATAAACGTATCAAGGCGTGCAATCATTTGTTGTGGTTCTAGTTCAGCTTGCTTCAGGCTCATCGTCATTGTCTATGTTCTCCAAATAATGGCAGCATGGTATCAGTTTTACTTCCAGCAACAAGCGCTGTTTTGACAAAAAACACTCAAAAAGTACCGTGTCTTACTTTCCTAAATAGACAAACTTGGCTTGGTCAAAGTTGATTGTCAAAAACCCCTCAGGAAATGTTAATTTTCTATCAATTCGACCTATAAGAAAGCCCACAAAATTGGTATGATTAACGCCATTTTTGTGAACTTAAACAGAGTCTGTTGTTCATTTCAGCATTAAATCGTTAACTAGAAGCATAATTAGCCAAATTTAATGCCCACGAAATAACGGCTACTCTTATTCATCCTTGAATTGAAGGAAACGCGTGTGAATATCCAAGCACTGATTAATGACAAAGTATCTCAGGCTCTAGAAGCCGCTGGCGCACCTGCAGGCTCTCCTGCGGCTGTCCGTCAATCTGCAAAACCACAATTTGGTGACTACCAAGCAAACGGCATTATGGGTGTTGCTAAACGACTAGGCACTAACCCTCGAGAATTTGCTCAAAAAGTATTGGACGTTCTAAACCTAGACGGTATCGCTTCTAAAGTTGAAATCGCAGGTCCAGGTTTCCTAAACATCTTCCTAGATGAAACGTTCCTGGCACAACAAGCAGACGCAGCGCTTGCTGACTCTCGCCTTGGTGTTTCAGCCGCAGAAGCACAAACGATTGTTGCTGACTACTCAGCTCCAAACGTTGCAAAAGAAATGCACGTAGGCCACTTACGTTCAACGATCATCGGTGATGCTGTTGTTCGTACACTTGAGTTCTTAGGTCACAAAGTTATCCGTGCTAACCACATTGGTGACTGGGGTACTCAATTCGGTATGCTTATCGCAAACCTTGAGCGCATCCAAGCTGAAACTGGTGAAGTTTCAATGGAACTGTCAGATCTTGAGCAGTTCTACCGTGAATCTAAAAAGCTTTACGACGAAGACGAAGAATTCGCAGTGAAAGCTCGTGGCTATGTAGTGAAACTGCAAGGTGGCGACGCATACTGTGCTGAAATGTGGAAAAAGCTTGTTGACGTAACCATGGTTCAAAACCAACGTAACTACGATCGCCTGAACGTATCACTAACACGTGATGATGTGATGGGTGAAAGTATGTACAACCATATGCTTTCAAACATCGTTTCTGACCTACAAACACAAGGTCTAGCAAAAGAGTCTGACGGCGCACAAGTTGTATTCCTAGACGAATACAAAAACAAAGATGGCGACCCTATGGGCGTTATCGTGCAAAAACGTGACGGTGGCTTCCTATACACCACCACCGATATTGCATGTGCTAAATATCGTTTTGAAGAACTGGGCGCAGATCGCGTACTTTACTTCATCGACTCTCGTCAGCACCAACACCTAATGCAAGCTTGGACTATCGTTCGTAAAGCGGGTTATGTTCCTGAGTCTGTATCTCTTGAGCACCACGCGTTCGGCATGATGCTAGGTAAAGATGGTAAGCCATTTAAAACTCGTGCTGGCGGTACAGTGCGTCTTGCTGACCTTCTGGACGAAGCAGAAGTACGTGCAACTCAGCTGATTGAATCTAAAAACCCTGAGCTAGCAGAAGACGAGAAGAAAACCATTGCGAACACAGTAGCAATGGCAGCAGTTAAATACGCAGACCTTTCTAAGCACCGTACCACTGATTACGTGTTCGACTGGGAAAACATGCTGGCATTTGAAGGCAACACAGCACCGTACATGCAGTACGCATACACTCGTGTCGCTTCAATCTTTGCTAAAGCAGGCATTTCTATGGACTCTCTAGAAGGTGAAATCAAAATCACTGAAGAGAAAGAGAAAGCCCTTATCGCGAAACTTCTACAATTTGAAGAAGCGGTACAGTCTGTTGCTCGTGAAGGTCAACCACACATCATGTGTAGCTACCTGTTCGAACTTGCTGGTCAATTCTCTAGCTTCTACGAAGCATGCCCTATCCTTGTGGCTGAAGATGAAACCGTTAAACAGAGCCGCCTGAAGCTTGCTGCACTGACAGCTAAGACTATCAAGCAAGGCCTGTCGCTTCTAGGCATCGAGACTCTAGAGCGTATGTAATTCCCTTCGGGTTACAATGAATAAATACAAAGGTTGATGTGAGAGCATCAACCTTTTGTTTTATCTAACGTATACTGATACCAATCGTAGTAAATAACTAATCATCCTAGCTGGTTAAAACGCTCGATAACTACGTTAGAGTTTTTGATTGTAGAGTAACTACTTATCAAAAGAATCTGCCTTGTTCTCAAACCTTTTTCCTGCGCTATTTCTGATCATTTACTTACTGTGATTGGTATGACTTCAAGAAATCGAAATGGATAATAATAATGAGCTTTGAACTTCACCCACAGTTAGCAAAAGACACCACGCTTATCGGCGAATTTCCACTAAGCTTGGCACTGCTAAGCAAAGACAGCGCAGTCCCTTGGGTTATCTTGGTGCCAAAACGCGCCAACCTAAAAGAGTTGCACCATCTGCCAATGAAAGAACAACAGCAGTTCTTGCTTGAGTCTCAAGCGGTAAGCCAAGCATTAGAAGCGACGTTCCAACCAGACAAGTTAAACCTAGGCGCGCTGGGTAACATGGTGCCACAACTGCACATTCACCATATTGCACGCTTCAAAGACGACATCGCATGGCCAGGGCCAGTATGGGGCAACACCAAAGGTGAGCAACGCAGTGAAGAAGAACAAGCTGCAATCCATACTCGTATCCAAAACGTTTTATCGCTGAGCTCTATCTTTAAGAAAGCGTAATTCGAGTTCATCTCATTGAGCTTTAAAGCAAGACAGTTCAGAAAAGACACATGACAAAAAGCCGCTCATCTAGAATAGGTGAGCGGCTTTTTTATTGTCTAATCTCGTCGTTTTTAACGAGAGTATGAAGCTCTGAACTACATCATCACATTCAGTGACAGACCATTTTGTTTGCTGATGGTGTAACGAATACGTGTTGTATGGCCATGCTTGTTGGTATCGACCAAGCGAGATATCTTGCCTTTCTTGACCCACACTCCCAGCATCGCATCTATACCGTCTTCACTTACCCCAAACTTAGATGCAAGCTCACTACGTGCAGCGACACCTTCGTTATCAATGTATTGATGAAGTTCAGTTAAAATCATACTACTTGCACCTCAAGTGCTTTTTGCTTACTGCCGATTTTCTTGAAGATGCGATACGTCACCACAAAACCACCAGCAATTGCCACCATCCACACAGCACTACTTACTGGGTGTACAGCGAAGTTTGCTGCTTGGTAATAGAAGGTCGCACCGAAGTAACCAAGTGCCATTGTCCAAACTGCAATGAAGCGGGCAAACGTCTGACCAAATTCACGAACATAAGCACCCATCGCAGCCACACAAGGTGTGTAAAGCAAGATTAGGATTAAGTAAGCAAACGCAGCGTGGCCTGATACAAACTTATCTTTCAAGTTACCAAAGATCGAAGTATCAACCTCTTGATCAGCAGCCACAGAACTAGAGTCAGACAAGTCACCAACTTCAATGCCTAATGGATCGGAATAGCTCAAACCAGCAAGGTTTTCAGGAATGGTCATTACGGCTTCTTCTAAACTTGCCGCTAGATCAAACTCAGCCGCTTCTTCATCAGAAGGTGTGGTGTATAAGCTATTTAGCGTACCAACCACGGCTTCTTTCGCAAAAATACCGGTAATGATACCAACCGTTGCAGGCCAGTTCTCTTCAGTAATACCAATCGGTTGGAACACTGGAGTTACAACTTGAGCCGCTTTAGATAGCACAGAACTTTCACTGTCTTCGTTACCAAAACTGCCGTCCATACCTAATGAATTCAAGAAACTCAGAATTGCCACAACCATTACAATGGTTTTACCTGCGCCAAGCACGAAACGTTTCAGCTTCTGCCAAGTTTTCAGCATCACGTTTTGCACGGTCGGCAATTCGTAATCCGGCATTTCCATAACCAAGCTATCGCTGCTACCAGGATAGATAGTATTTTTAAGGAACAAGCCCGTAAATACAGAAGCCAGAATACCCATGATGTACAGAGCGAACACAACGTTTTGTCCAGCACCAGGAAAGAATGCAGCAGCAAACAGTGCGTATACAGGTAGACGAGCACCACATGACATAAAGGGTGCCATTGATGCGGCGAGTTTACGTTCGCGCTCTTGGTCAAGAGTACGAGTTGCCATGATAGAAGGTACGTTACAGCCAAAACCCAGAACAAGTGGTACAAATGCTTTGCCCGGTAAGCCAATCTTCTGCATCACTTTATCCAGTACAAATGCAGCGCGGGCCATGTAGCCTGAACTTTCTAGTACCGCTAAGAATAAGTAAAGCGCGGCAATCACCGGAATAAAGGTCGCAACCGTTTGGATACCACCACCAATACCATCAGCAAGAACGGTGACTAGCCAAACCGGTAAGTGACCATCTAATAAGTGATGTCCGCCATCAACGAATATTGCGCCAACACCAATATCGAAGAAGTCGATAAACGCGCTACCAATATTGATAGAGAACATAAACATTAGGTACATGATGACGAAGAAGAAAGGAATCCCGACCCATTTATTCAAAATGAATTGATCGGCTTTCTCTGTGAAATTACGGCTCAGTTTGCCTTCGCTGCGACGAACTCGTTTACAAAGTTCATGTAAGAAAGTGTATTTAGCGTCAGCAACAGCAAGATCAATATCGAAATCGGCACCAAGACGCACACTATCAATTTGAGTGCGAGTTTGTGGGGCCAAACCATTCAATACCAAGTAATCATTTTCTAAAGCACGAATCGCTAGCGCTCGGTGAGATACGTCAGCATCATCAAATTGTGACTCAACAGAAGGAATAAGAGCTTCTAACGCGACATCGTAATCAATAGAGATAGGATCAAGACTCACACCTTGAACCAGAAGCTTATGCAAACGCTCTTTAAAACGAACCACTTGTCCTTTATCGTTTGCTGACAAGCTTAGAACCGGGCAACCTAGCTCTTTTTCTAGAGCCTTAAGATTAATCACCTGACGCTCACGCTTTAATACATCCATTTTGTTCAATACAACGATCATTGGGCGACCCAACTCTCGCAATTGTAATGTCATGTATAAGCTTCTTTCCAAACAGCTAGCATCAACAACATTGATGATGACGTCCGCTGGGTGAGTAAGCACGGCGCGTGATGCAATAGACTCATCGATACTGTTTGCATCATTGCCACTGTCTAGTGCATAAATGCCTGGTAAATCCGTTAACTGAAATTGATCACCAGCGTGCGAATATAAACCGGTTTTCTTTTCTACGGTCACACCAACCCAGTTACCAACGTGCTGTTTTGCGCCAGTTAATGCGTTAAATAATGTTGTTTTACCACTATTAGGGTTACCAACAGTAAGAACTTGATAATCCATTTAGATAACCTCGATTTGTTCTGCAATGCTTTCACGAATGGCTATAGAAACACCTCTCACTTCAACTTGAAGCGGATCACCCATAGGTGCACGACGGATAAGTGTCACCTCGGTTTTTGGCAACATGCCCATAACCATTAGTTTTTTTCTAACGTCTGGTGTTAAACCTGTAAGTGCAACAATAGAAGCCGCTTTTCCTTGCTCTAGTTGTGAGAGTTTCATAAGTACCCAGTTCGAGATTGATAATGAGAAAGATTGTTATTACCGACATAATACACGCACATACCCACAATTCTATTGTGTGAAATCAATGTTTTCGAAAATACACTCTCGTAAATTTCGTTAAAAACGTTTACGTCAAAAACGTCACTTTCAACAATTAGTGGGGACTACCTCACTAGTACGCGTCAACCAGAAAACAATAAAACACTAATAATCAACAGCTTATAATAATGTCGGTTTTCTTACAGTCATCTGTCGTTAATTTTATAAGCAAAACAAGTCGCTACCCGTATAGTTACTCCATCGAAGAGAAACTCTTTCTCTTTAATTTTATTCCAGAGGTGATGTGGCTTGCCATATCACTCCGGCAGCAAGCGAAGGTGTCATTGGCACCCGTGGTATAGTCCCCCCGGCTATACCACGATATTTTTTTTCTTCCTTTTGTTTTAATCCAAAAACCTTTTTAAACTCACCCAACTATCGTTATATCTCGTATCTCGTATCTCGTATCTCGTATCTCGTATCTCGTATCTCGTATCTC
>NZ_JBGONI010000028.1:0-69597 GCF_041439035.1 Vibrio sp. 1F263
GACGACATTACTTGCTTCATCTATGCGGTAACACTATCCCCTAAGCAACAAGAAAAGCTCTGATAATACAGGAGAGAAACTTCTACGTTTTTAATTGACTGTGGGGGTCATATCAACGCCGCATTAAGGTGTGAGCAGCGCTTGGCTATACTTGAGCGAAGCGAAACTGCCAAGCGTTGCGAATCACTCTTAAATGCTTTGTTAGGCGTTTTTCACCCAATCATACAATGATTTAAACGATTTATTTGTATTAGCTAACTGCTCCATATCGACATTATCTAATGCTCGAAGTAGCTTAGGATGATGTCTAATCATGCAACGAAACTCACTCTCTTCAAGGTCTAGCCAAATACCTATCGAAGGGTGCGGTACTGAATATTGCCAATTGTCTAAAGTGATATTATATTTAAGCCTTTCCACTGTACCCGAATAATCACCATCAGAATCAATCACCACTAATACAGGCGTATCTTTAGAGGTATTTCGATTCATATTAGCTACTACTTGAAGTGTCGTTGTTCCTCCTCCCATAACAAAGTTTACTTTTTTATTCAGGTCATGTTCCTTAAGAATTTTTTTCACAAAATACGATAATATATGTCTATCAACCCCTCCTTCACAAACAATAGTTAGCTCTCGTTCAGCAATCCGGTTTTCTCTGTGCATATAATGCATATCAGAAAAGTTGACCAGTTCATCATGCTCTTTGGTAACTTGTTGAATTTTCGGGGCGTGATATATAACACCTTCTTCGGCAGCGATTCGAAGCTTCTCCTTAAGTGTCCACTTAAAACCATTTGGCATTGCGATTACTGCATCAAGGTCTCGTTTATCAAAAAGTATCACATTTAATGATTTTCCTAACGTCAATGCATCAATTGCGTCTTCTGAGTAACCCGACATCGATATAAATATACCTAGTGTTCCTGACAACTTACCATCCACTTTTCCTTTGAATTGATAAATTGTTGATGCAGGTATGGGGTCTTTAACCCATTTAGCTTCTAATAGAAATACACTCCCATCAAGAAAGAGAGAGCCATCTATCTGTTCACCATCCGGTTTATACCCAGCACGTGGTTCTAAACCTTCGGTTTTTAACCATTCTATTAATATCTTCTCAAAGGCGAAACCTCTCTTTTGATGCCAACCATTCGGAGAATCATTCGACTCTCTACACCATTCTTTATACTTTTTTATATAATTCATACTTATCTACCAGAACGCCTAACGCCTGCTTAAGTGGCTGCCAACTTAAACGACACTCAAACAGACCGCCGTAATCACTACACCCAATCCAGACTAAAAATGCCAAAAGTTGGCGGTCCGCCTTAAAGCATTTGTTAGGCAAAATCACCAAACACTGAATTGTGGTTTATGTAATTGATGTTCCTGAATATAGAAATTCAAGCTATCGATAATTTTTTCATAGTCACTCGATGATTGAATCTGAGAAAATTCAGATTCAATTTCAATTAACCTATCCTTTTCAACATATGGGCTCACAATTCTTACCATTTGAGTATAATGTGTCACTGCACCATTAATATATCCGTCTTTGATTATTCCAACAAATTTGCTAACACTAATAACAACCACTATAAGAGTCATTGCATAACAATACTTTTTAATTTTCTTGCTTCCAGAGCTTTGTAGTGATTTTCTGATATCTTCTATTCTTTCTAGTAAATCAGCCTTTTCCGGCTTGTCATCTATTTCTTCTGTTGGACCATGCTCTATTTCTAACTCCATTTCATTCAGGTCTGCAAGAGTTTCTTGTTCTGCTTTTATCATATCTTTAACTTTTGAAAACATTATTAGACAACCAACAATGTAGCCACTAATTAGTAGAGAAGTAAAAGACAGCAACAACGAGTAGCTAGCTTGCTCTCTGTAACCTTTTGCTACATCTCGATACAGATCATTTTTAAAGCTTTCAATACCTAGCGTTGCAACTTCTAACAATATATTAGAGCCGGAGCGGAGTGCTGGTTGAAAGATGTATTCCCAAACCCCACTGCCTATTGCACCAATTACTACGGCCCCAATAGTGCCTAAAACAAACTTAACAATCTTATTCATATTCTCAGTATAAAAAGAAAAAATTAATGATAATGCAATAGCACGCACTTTGCATGCCCGTATTGCCTAACGCCTGCATAACACGTTTACTACCAAGCAATTATACTTAAAATTGACGCCTTAAAACGATAAACACCCGGCAAACTGAGATTGCCGAGTGTAGTAAATCGTGTTGATGCGATTGTTATGTTTTTATCTAAAAGCTGAAATACGATGGATTATCATACACTTCGCGTGGTTTCACAGAATCATCCAGATATAGACGAAGATGAACACGAGTTCCAAGGCTTTGGTACTTTTCAAATCCGAGAGATTCATAAAAAGTTACGAGATTCTCCATAGTTAATTCGCTATCCGCGTCTGGTTCTGCGGTGATTTCTACGCAAGCTTTAGGGCATTCTACCGCAATACGTTTAAGCGTCTCAGAGAGCAACTTTTTAGCTAATCCTTTCCTGCGAAATTCAGGTAATATATCTATGCGCTCGATAGAATAGACATTTTGATGTGCCGCATTTTGTCTCCACATGCAATTACAATCATTACTGTAGTTTTCAAAATACTCATAAAAAAATCCTTCATGCTCTTTATGCATAATATTGGATAACTGATCCATGATACTCCTTATGGATAAACCGTCGGCTGGTTAAATTTACCAAGCCTTTTAATCGTAAATTTTGGTTGTTTTCGGGGGCACACCAAAACATAACAGCTCTTAGACAGAAAAATTCTGCATTTAAATGTAGAATTTTTCTATCTAGTATCTTGATGAAGTTAACCATACCCCGTTTTTATTAAAACTAACAGCAACTTAAGCACTACGAGCATCTGCCTGAATCCCAAAATACAGATTTTTTCTATATAGCATGAATTGATGTGCCAAACTGAAACTCATGTATATATAACCAGTTAAAATTAAAATGCAAAAATCACCATTTCTAGCCTATATACAAGAGTATATGTTGGGGAGACACTATGCTCTTCGTACTACACAGGCGTACATTTATTGGATTCACCAGTACATTCTTTATCATGATAAAAAGCATCCCAGAAGTTTGACGTCGAGGCATGTAGAAGACTTCCTGACGCACTTAGTTGTTGATAGGAAGTCAGCACAGAAAACGCAGAGCCTAGCCCTCAATGCGATAGTCTTTTTATACAAAGAAATCGTTCAGGAACCCATTGAACTTGATATGCAGTTTCGCCGTTCAGAAAAATCCCGAAAGTTGCCAACGGTTATGACTCCAGAAGAAATTGGCAGGTTCTTTAACCACTGCTCAGCTAACTTCAAATTACCTTACCAATTAATGTATGGGTCAGGCCTACGGTTGATGGAGTGTCTGCGCTTACGAATGCAAGACATCGACTATGACTACAAATCAGTGCGAGTGTGGCAAGGAAAAGGAGGAAAGAACCGTATAGTGACAATAGCCCCCGAGCTTTTTCCCGCAATCCAGTTGCAACAACAGAAATCCGCAGAATACTATCAGCAAGATATACATGATAAAGCTTTTTCTGGCGTATACCTGCCCGACTCTCTAGCTAAAAAATACCCGAGTGCAGAAAGAAGCTTAAATTGGCAATTTCTTTTTCCTTCTGCTCGTCTGGCACCCGATTTACGAACAGGTGAATTACGTAGGCATCATATTCATCCAACAGCACTACAAAAACACATTAAGGTCGCTAGCCAAAAAGCCGACATTGAGAAAAACATTTCCTGCCACACTTTAAGGCATTCATTTGCTACGCACCTTCTTCAAAGCGGTGCTGATATTAGAACAGTTCAAGAACAGCTTGGACATACCGATCTAAAAACAACGCAAATATATACTCACATCATAGATAGAGGAGCCAACGGCGTAATTAGTCCACTGTCAAAAATATTCGTTAAGTAATTGTCGAGGAATCTCCGGTTCCGAGGTTTCGTAAATTTAGCGGTTAACCACTCACTTACATACCTTTACTTACCAAACCATGAAACTTGCTAAATTAGATGCTGAAGTTACTTATCGCTCTAGCCGTAACTTCAGTATTGTTACGCGCCATCAATGATATACATAAGGAAATACAAATGCAGCGAATTGAGCAGCTACCAATGCCACCCACCTCTGGTGTTTTAGGACATGTTAGTTATTTAAAAAAGTCCAATGTTCATCAGCAAATGTTGTGTTGGATTAGAGAGTACGGTGCTCATTTTCGTTTAAAGCTAGGCATGAAAGATGTACTTGTATTATCCGACGCAGCTCAAATCAAGTCGGTGTTGAAATCGAGACCGGATGAATTTCGCCGCCTAAAGAATATCGAGAGTGTCTTTGATGAAGTCGGTCTTAATGGCGTATTCTCTGCTGAAGAAGAACGTTGGAAGCATCAACGAAAATTAACAGAACCTATGTTTCAGCCGGGTCATCTGAAAAATTTTCACCCTCAGCTAAGTGTGATTACGGAGCGTTTGGGAAAGCACCTTGAAATGCTAGCGGAATCAGGAGAAGTGGTCGAACTCGTAGCAGAGTTTAAAAAATACACGGTTGATGTAACATCTCTGCTAGCGTTCGGGGAAGACTTTAACTCTATAGAACAAACAACTGTGCCACTAAGTAAAAGCTTACAAAACGTATTTCCGGTAATAAATCAACGCTGTAGTTCTCCAATTCCATTGTGGCGTTTTTTCAAAACGAAAAAAGACAAGCTGTTTGATACCAGTTTGGAAGACATAGGGCATTTCGTTTATGGGTGTATTGAAAAACAACGCGCTCGTCTGGTTCACGAACCAGCCCTTAAAGACTCACCAGAGAACATGCTGCAAATCATGTTATTGGAACAAGAACAAGATTCCTCATTAACTGACCAAGATATTGTTGCAAATGCTATTACCCTTCTATTAGCAGGTGAAGATACCACAGCGAATACACTGGCATGGATGGCATTCTTAGTCAGCGGCAATCGCAGTAGTGAGTTGGCCTTACAAGATGAACTTGACGCCCTAGGGAAGAGAAAAGTCTTAGAATGGCCGCTTCCTCGAACACCTTATATGACAGCGGTGATGTATGAAGCCATGCGATTAAAGCCGGTAGCACCACAACTTTATTTGGAACCCACACGAGACACTCAGATTGGTGACATCGAAGTAAAAAAAGGCACACCTGTTTTTGTAATGCTACACGCGAATGGTTTTGACCCTGATTTATTTGAAGATCCAACAACGTTTAACCCGAATCGTTGGGTAGAAAAAGATGGCGCTTCCTTCTCTAACCTTCAGCCGTTTGGTGGAGGAGCAAGGCTATGCCCTGGACGCTCATTGGCCATGATGGAAATTAAACTCGCCTTTCATACATTGTTTAAAGAATTCAGCATTGAGCCACAACAAGCCCCTGAAACTGTGGTTGAACAGTTTGCGTTCACGATGTCTCCCGTTGGGTTTAATGTAAAAATAACCAAGCGAAGCTAGCTTACAAATAGACCTATCGAGAGCCAATGATAGAGCCGAACTATCGGCTCTTTTCGTCTATTTCAACTCATCCAACACTTCATAGCATTCCGTGTCTATTTTCAGATAAGTACCTTGATCTAAAGCTATCGTATGAAATTCTGGGTCACCCACATCATTAACCAAATTGACTTCAAGCCAAACTTTGCCAAATTCATCGATATACCAAACTCGCCACAAAAGATTGGACTGTACAAGCAGCTGATAAAGCTTGTAGGTCATATACAAGTCTGAACCCGCTTTCTGTGATGCTTCAATGAGATCATCAGGAATACTCACGACTTGAACTAAATAATTCACTTCAATCATAAAGCCTCAAATTATTAAATCACTAAAAACCAAGTTACAACAAAACCCAGTGATAGGCACCCTTTCACTACCTATCTCTAACACCCTTCTACGATGCTCTTCAATGGCAGATATGCCATGCCAAGTGTCGTCTATTCGTATATTTTCCCATTATGCTTCAGCCAGCCATGAGCATGGTGATTCCGAGGGTCTTTGTGGGTCCAGTGCATCACGCCACCTTTCTTGTTCCATTCATACTCCCCATAAAATTCAACTCTATCGCCCTTTCTCAATCCCTGAATACGAGGAGCTAAATCAATATTATGTGCCACCAGCAAAGTTTGTCCGCTGTCGAGCCTTAAGATAAACTTCTGATGTCGAGAGCCTTTATTATCGTCTGGAAGTAATCGTGAAACTAAACCCGACCCACGTACTTGAACATCACTTTTGTGATTTTGGTAAGCTTGCTTAAGTCGCGCATCATTGGCCTGAACATGGCTGACACCAAAGCAGAGCAATACCAAAAATAGAGTAATAAACTTTTTCATTCCTTTTATTCCTTTTATTCCTTTCTTTTCCATACAGGGATATCCATTGAGGCTACAAATCTACGTAAGTATCAATTTAACGATGCTTATACTGAGTAGGGCAATAACCTCTAGATACATCTGAGCTACGAAGTTTTACGTGCTTGGTAGAGCGACCAGAAACGCGAGTACGCCACAACTTGAAACTGCCAAGCTTCAAACGACTGCGCATCAAGCGAATCACCTCTGATTCATTTAAACCAAATTGCAGTTCTATTGCTTCAAACGGCGTTCTGTCTTCCCACGCCATTTCAATAATTCTTGATTCAGTCTCTTTAGATAACATCTTTGCCTACTCATCTTCAATTAAATGAACAGAAATACGTTCCTTCTTGCTCATTAGATCAAAGACTTATCGCTTAAATTGAAAAACCCCAACATCCAAAAAGCAACGGCAGAATTACTAATCCATCAAGTCATCAAGTCCGTTTATGGCTAAAGATTAAAACAGGATGCCGAAGATGCGACATCGCAATAACCTGAACCAATACAAAGTAATTTCGAAAAAACGTAAAACCACAAACCACACTAGTTCGATTTGTAACCACTTATTACATTGAATTTTTTTAAATAAACCCCTACCCAAAAGTCTACTGAACGGTGGTCACATTACACCATACTTATCATAGGTAATACGGCCATCCACCCTCTTATTTATCACATTTTGGAATACCAAAATCATTCAATTGAACTCATCAACACAGCTTATTAATTAAGCAATTGAACTCATAACGTAGACCCTGTACGCTTACACTATGCACACGGTTACTTAATGGAGATCACAATGAACGAACTACTGACAAGCGCCATGGAACAGAAACAACGAACAACAGTGACCAGTTTATTCGCAAGGAATGGATTTAAGATCGCAGCCACTGATTTTGATGATGTGACTTTTGAACGTGAAAGCGTATTGGTCAATGTTCGATTCGATGCATCTTCCAACGTCGAATCGATTTCGGTTCTTAACGACTAACGAGAGACTCGATGCAAGCAGGTCGCTAGAATGATTGAATGTCCAATATTCGGCTCATTTTAGCGCATCTTGCTAGCTGTCCTTTGCGACTTCATCGCCATCCTCTTCTCTTCCGAAAGCCCCCGAGTGACAATTAGGTCAATAACTCGCAATTCCATGAGCTTGGCTTATATTTATTAATACCCTTTGAACAAAAATTCGAAATGATGCCTATGTTCCTAACTCGGTTAATTTATGTCAGTACACTTTCCGAATGTTGTGATTCCAAAGCACTGGATGAAATACTCACTATCTCACGAGACCACAACCGGCAGAGCCATCTAACAGGGCTTCTCAGTCATAATCAAAAGTACTTTCTTCAATGCATTGAAGGCTCTAGGGAGGCGGTAAACCATACCTACAATCACATCCTAAACGATAAGCGGCACGAGAGAGTGACCATACTGTATTTTAAGGAAGTTGATTGTCGAGAGTTTGGAGATTGGTCAATGGGAGACATTCCGCAGTCTAATTTGACTGAACTGTTGAACTTACAATTTTCGACTTCGGATCAATTTAACCCATACGAAATGTCTGGCGAAAGTGCTTATAAAATGCTTTTAGAGTTAAAGCAAAATTTGCCGTCTGAGTGACCTAATTTTCAAACGGCTGGCCTTAGAACGATGATGTCGATTCAGGGGTAAGTAATCCTCTTTCAAGCCCGAGTTCATACTCGGGCTATTTGTTCAAAAGTCCCAGTCATCGTCTTCAGTAGCGACAGCTTTACCTATGACATAAGAAGATCCAGAACCAGAAAAGAAGTCATGATTTTCGTCAGCATTTGGCGACAAGGCGGCCATGATAGCAGGGTTAACCTGACATAACTCATCCGGGAACAATGCTTCAAACCCGAGGTTCATCAATGCCTTGTTGGCATTGTAATGTAGAAAATGCTTCACATCTTCAGTTAAGCCAACAGGATCATAAAGCGATTCGGTATATTGTGTTTCGATTTCATAAAGAGAGAACATTAATGAATAAGCTTCATCCTTAACTCTCGCCTGTTCTTCCTCACTAAGAGATTGGTAAGCAAGTTGGAATTTATATCCAATGTAGTAACCATGAATCGCCTCATCACGAATAATCAGACGGATCAAATCCGCTGTATTGGTCAGTTTTGCCCGACTCGACCAATGCATGGGTAGATAAAACCCAGAATAGAATAAGAAACTCTCTAGAAAAACACTGGCCACTTTTTTCTTTAGCGGATCGCCTTCAGCCAAATAATCGTCGAGGATAATCTGTGCTTTTTTCTGTAACAGAGGGTTCTCTTCAGCCCAGCGAAACGCTTCATCAATTTGCGGCGTAGTACACAAAGTTGAGAAGACAGAAGAGTAACTACGAGCATGAACTGCCTCCATAAAAGCGATATTGGTTAATACCGCTTCTTCATGAGGCGTTCTCGCATCTTCCATCAAGGCTGGCGCACCCACCGTATTCTGAATCGTGTCGAGTAACGTTAAACCGGTAAAAACTCTAATCGTTAGCGTTTGCTCTTCTTCAGTTAGTTGCTTCCATGTTTGAATATCATTGGATAAAGGTACCTTTTCAGGCAGCCAAAAATTAACCGTCAGGCGATTCCAAATCTCTAGATCTTTGCCATCAATCATACGATTCCAGTTAATCGCTTGAACGGGTCCGGATTCCATCTTTTTCATTGCGTTTATCCCTTTATTACAGTGAGCACGACACGCACCCTTCGACTTGAGTACCTTCTAATGCTTTCTGTCGCATTCGGATGTAGTAAAGCGTTTTAATTTTCTTTTTCCATGCGTAGATCTGAGCTTTGTTGATATCTCTCGTCGTTACCTCATCGTCAAAAAACAAAGTTAATGAAAGGCCTTGATCAACATGTTCAGTGGCCGCTGCATAGACATCGATTATTGCCTTAGGGCCTATGGAAAAGGCATCACGGAAGTACTCTAAATTGGAGTTATTCAAATACGGCGCAGGGAAGTAAACTCGCCCAATTTTACCCTCTTTTCTTATCTCCACTTTAGCGGTAACGGGATGAATAGAAGCGGTAGAGTCGTTGATATAGCTAATTGAGCCTGTAGGAGGAATGGCCTGTAAGTATCGGTTGTATAGCCCTGAGCTCATGACAAGTTGTTTCAATTCGCTCCACTCAGATACGGTGGGTATTCGTATATCTAAACGGCTAAACAAATCTTTAACCACATCCAATTTTGGCGAGAAATCCTGCTGCAAATATTTGTCGAAGAAAGACCCATCACTGTAACTAGAATCTTCGAACCCTTTGAACGTACTCTTTTTCTCTTGTGCCAACTTATTGGAAGCCACGAGACAGTGATATAAAACACAGGCAAAATAACTGCTGGTGAAATCAATGGCCTCTGATGAATCATAGTGAATGCGTTCTCGAGCCAAAAAACCATGCAAGTTCATCTGACCTAAACCAATAGCATGACTTTCATCGTTGCCCTTTCTTATCGAAGGAACACTGTTGATTGCGCTCATCTCTGACACTGCATTTAATGCTCGAATTGCGGTATCAACGGTTTGAGATAGTCGACCTCCATCCAAGGCTTTGGCAATGTTGATCGAGCCTAAATTGCACGAAATATCTCGCCCGACATGACTATAGTTCAAGTCATCATCATAATTTGACGCCTCGTTGACCTGCAATATTTCAGAACACAAGTTAGACATATTTACACGCCCCTGAATGGGGTTAGCCTGATTAACCGTATCTTCGAACATAATGTATGGATAGCCCGACTCAAATTGGATCTCGGCAAGTGTTTGGAAAAGCCCTCTTGCACTCATTTTCCCTTTGCGGATCCTCGGGTCGTCCACCATTTCATGGTACTTCTCCGTCACGCTAATTTCAGAGAAAGGTACGCCATACACTCGCTCGACATCATGAGGAGAAAACAAGTACATATCTTTGTTTTGCTTGGCTAATTCTAGAGTAATATCGGGAATGACAACACCAAGGCTCAAGGTCTTAATTCTGATTTTTTCATCGGCATTTTCTCTTTTTGTATCAAGAAATTGCATGATGTCTGGATGGTGAACATTGAGATAGACAGCACCCGCGCCTTGCCTAGACCCCAATTGGTTTGCATACGAGAAACTGTCTTCAAGCAATTTCATCACAGGGACGACACCTGAACTTTGATTTAAGATCCCCTTAATGGGCGCACCTTGCTCTCTTAAGTTCGTCAGAAGTAAAGCAACACCACCGCCACGACGTGAGAGTTGCAACGATGAGTTAATCGCACGACCGATGCTCTCCATATTGTCTTCGATTCTCAACAAAAAGCAGGAGATCAATTCACCACGGCTCTTTTTACCGGAGTTAATAAAAGTGGGCGTAGCCGGTTGAAAGCGTTGATGAATGATTTCTTCCATTAGTGCCAGAGCAAATTCACAGTCACCACGAGCCAGTAACAGCGCAGTCATAACCACTCGGTCTTCGAACCTTTCTAAATATCGCTTACCATCACGAGTTTTCAGTGCATAGGAAGTAAAAAACTTATAAGCACCTAAGAACGTGCGGAATCGAAATTTGGCTTGATAGGCGTTTGCCCAGATTTGATGAAGAAAACTGCGATCATATTGATCAATAACTTGAGCCTCGTAATATCCCTCTCTGAGCAAATAGTCGATCTTCTCGTCTAAATTATGAAAGAAAACGGTATTTTGATTAACGTGTTGTAAGAAAAACTGTCGAGCCGCTTGCTTGTCTGCCTCAAACTGAATCGTCCCTTGTTCATCAAGTAGATTCAACATTGCGTTTAAAGCATGGTAGTCAAGGGACTCGTTCTCAAAGTGGTTATCCATGATGTTTCCAAAATTGTTCTAACCCATTTGTCACGATATCAATATCGCTCTGGGTTCCAGATAGTTCGAAACGATACAACAGCGGTACATTGCATTTTTCAGCTACAATGGCACCTCCGCGAGCAAAAAGAGCTCCAAAGTTTCGATTTCCCGATGCAATCACACCTTTAATCAATGCTCGATTATTCGGGTTATTCAATAGACTTATAACAGAGTTAGGCACAGCTCCTCGCCCCTCACCATCGGCATAAGTCGGGCATATGAGTACGAATGGTTGCTCAATCTCTAGCGCCCTTTCATTGGCCTCAGTAGGAAGCCTGATCGCAGGTAATCCTAGCTGTTCGACAAACCGCTTCGTATTCCCGGAAGCGCTAGAATAATAAACAATCATTAACCCAACGCGCTGATCATGTCAGGTCTAAAACCGGACCAGTGGCGGTCATTGGCCACAACCACGGGAGCTTGTCGATAACCCATTGATTGAACTCTTTCCATTGCGATTTCGTCGCACGTTAAATCAACAACTGTATGCTCAATTCCTTTGCTCTGTAACGCCTTAACCGTTGCTGTGCATTGCACACACTGTGGCTTGGAATAAACGATGACATCCATATTATACAACCTCAATTAAATCTTAATGATAATCATTACTAATATATATTGGCACATATAGTATTTGGGATTTATGTTTTGTCAACATATTGATCCTCGACTTAAAGACCATAGACAATACATGGTTGATATGCAAATGATAATCAATATCATCTATTGTCACCAGTCAAATATGGAGCAGTAAGGTGAGTATTTCGAGTTCCGGTTCTAATGACATATCCATACATGATATGGAGTGGCAAGGCGTCACGTTAAGTGAAAGTGCCGCAAACAGAATTTCCCAGTTATCACATGGGCAAAAGCACTTCCACCTCACGGTTAAGTCCTCTGGCTGTACGGGGTTTGCATATGAAGTGGCGCTGATCGATTCGCCATCCGATGACGACATCAAGTACGAATCACATGACGTCATTTTCTATATTGCACTCAAAGCCCTACCTATGATCGATGGCACAGAGATCGACTTTGTGCGTCAGGGTTTAAACAGTAATTTTGTATACAATAATCCCAAAGTGAAGAACCTTTGTGGATGTGGCGAGAGTTTTGGAGTTTAACCATGTGCGCATTAGAAATGCAGTCTGAAGCTAAAACGCGACCTGAAATTGACACGCAGCCTGAAGTTACAGAGTTACTGCATAGCAGTCACTATCGTGAAGGTTTCTACACTGAGTTATCTTCAGATACTTTGTCGAAGGGAATCAACGAACAAGTCGTTCGAGCAATCTCCGCAAAACGTAACGAACCCGAATGGATGTTGGAGTTTCGCCTCAAAGCATTCCGTAAATGGCGAACAATGGAGGAACCGCATTGGCTAAAAGCCGATTATCCAGACCTAAATTACCAAGATTACAGTTACTACTCCGCCCCAAGTTGCTCTAGCTGCGACAAAGATAGTTGTGATAAAGATAGTGATGATGGCTCGAATGAATTTTTAACCGAAGAAGTCGAGACAGCCTTTGAAACACTGGGGATTCCAGTTAGGGAAGGTTCAGAAATTGCTGTCGATGCAATCTTCGATTCAGTTTCCGTCACCACTACCTATCAAAACGAACTGAAAGAACTCGGGATCATCTTCTGTTCATTCAGCGAAGCAATCCAAGAATACCCTGAACTTGTGCAGCAATACTTAGGCACCGTTGTTCCACCTGAAGATAACTTCTTTGCAGCTTTGAATGCCTCTGTTGCCTCTGACGGCACTTTTGTTTACATCCCTAAAGGTGTGAGATGCCCAAGAGAACTCTCTACCTACTTTCGAATAAACCAAGCAAAAACAGGCCAGTTTGAAAGAACAATTTTAGTGGCTGATGAGGACTCATACGTCAGCTACATTGAAGGTTGCTCTGCCCCGATGAGAGATACTTATCAACTTCACGCCGCCGTCGTAGAAGTCATCATTCACAAGCGTGCTGAAGTTAAATATTCCACTGTGCAAAACTGGTTCTCAGGAGCAGAGGATTCACAAGGCGGCATACTCAACTTCGTAACCAAACGTGCGGTTTGCGAAGGCGAGTACAGCAAAATGTCTTGGACTCAATCAGAAACAGGCTCTGCGATAACGTGGAAGTACCCAAGCGTGATTCTCAAAGGAAACTACTCTGTCGGTGAGTTTTTCTCCGTCGCTTTAACGAATGGCGTTCAACAAGCCGATACCGGCACTAAGATGGTTCATATAGGAAAACACTCTCGCTCTACCATCATTTCAAAAGGGATTTCAGCAGGCAAAAGCCAGAACAGTTACCGAGGGCTGGTTAAAGTCACCCCCAACGCAGAAGGTGCGAGAAACTTCACTCAGTGCGATTCAATGTTAATCGGCGCCGAATGTGGGGCTCACACTTTTCCTTATATCGAAGTCAAAAACCCGTCTGCTCACGTTGAACACGAAGCAACGACCTCTCGAATTGGCCAAGATCAACTGTTTTACTGCACCCAAAGAGGGATCAGTGAAGACAACGCCATATCCATGATCGTCAATGGTTTTTGTAAAGACGTATTTTCAGAATTACCACTCGAATTCGCTGTTGAAGCGCAGAAACTTCTATCAATCAGCCTCGAGCATAGTGTGGGATAAAATGTTAGAAATTAAAAATTTACATGTCAGCGTTGAAGAAAATACTATCCTAAAAGGTATTAACCTAACCGTTAAACCTGGTGAAGTTCACGCAATTATGGGGCCTAATGGGTCAGGAAAAAGTACCCTATCCGCCACACTGGCAGGCAAGGATGATTACGAGGTCGTCAGTGGTGAGATTGTTTTCAAAGGTCAAGATCTTACAGAGCTAGATCCAGAGGAAAGAGCCGGTGAAGGGGTATTTTTAGCCTTTCAGTACCCTGTCGAAATTCCAGGTGTCAGTAACAAACTCTTTCTAAATACAGCTCTCAACGAGGTTCGTGAATATCGAGGCTTAGAACCAATCGATCGTTTTGACTTTGAAGATCTATTGGAAGAAAAAGCGCAATTGTTGAAGATGCCGGCAAATTTACTCCAACGCTCTGTCAATGAGGGATTCTCTGGTGGAGAGAAAAAGCGCAATGACATTCTACAAATGGCGGTGCTCTCACCTGATCTTTGTATACTAGACGAGACCGACTCAGGTCTAGATATTGATGCCCTTAAAGCCGTCTCTGAAGGTGTAAACGCGCTGCAGAATGAGCAACGATCTTTCATTTTGGTCACGCACTATCAACGTATCCTCAATTACATCAAACCAGATTTCGTGCACGTGTTGTACCAAGGAAAGATTGTAAAATCTGGTGACCACACGTTAGCTCAAGAATTAGAAGAGAAAGGCTATGGGTGGATCATTGATGAACAATAAACATTCATTGCTTGATTCATTTGAAACCCTTGTTCGACCGCATGAGTGGCAAAAAAAACAATGGTCTAAATTGCTTGGGGTTGAGTTACCGTCCCCTCAACATGAGGACTGGAAATACACGCCTCTTGACCGATTAAACGAACTAGAGCTAAGCAGCGCACCACAGCAGTCGACAACTAACACGCCATACAACAAATTCAGTTTAGACATTGATGCTTATCGATTAGTCTTCGTCGACGGCTTCTTTTTAGCTCGATACTCCGACTGGATTCCAAAAGTTCGAGTGACTCCCATCTGCGCGCTCTCTCCAATTGAAATCGATGAGCTATCTCGTTCAATAAAGCCAGACGCTTTTACCTATATTACTGATGCTACCGCTTCAAGTGGCATATTAATCGAGGTCGAAGCGAATACGCAGGTATCGAAACCTATTTATCTTCTGCATATCAATTCCGGAAAACAAGGTGATGTATCAAGCTACAGAAGCCATATTGAAGTCGCAGATCATGCGGAAGTCACCGTCATCGAACACCATGTTTCACAAGGTAGTGGTAGAGGCGTAACATTATCTCGCTTAACACAACACGTTGGTTGCGGTGCTCACTATCATCACACTAAAATTGTCGAAGAGGCCTTAAGTCAACATCACTTCGGTCATAACGATTTGGTGATTAATGCGCATGCTAGCGCCTACTCTTGTTGCTTGCTCTACTCCGGCCAATTGATACGACATCAAGTAAGTTCAGAACTGACTGGCGAACAAGGTTTTGTCGCTATGGACAGTATTTCCCTACCTCAAGGTGAGGCAGTTTTTGATACTCGCACCTATTTGAAACACAACTCTCCCCACTGCCAAAGTGAACAAAATCATAAAACCATCGCTCGAAACCAATCTAAGTCTGTTTTCGACGGCATGATCTATGTTGACCCTACCGCGCAAAAAACAGACGGGCAAATGGACACCCACAGTCTGATTTTAGGCGATGAAGCCCAAGTAAACTCTAAACCTCAATTAGAGATTTATGCCGATGATGTCAAATGCAGCCATGGTGCAACAACAGGGCAAATCGACCCAAACCAAATCAACTACTTACGCTCTAGAGGTATCCCAAAAGAACGAGCCGAGCACATGATTACCTCTGCGTTTGTCATTGGCGTTACCGAGAGAATTAAACACCCCGCCCTAAGACAATCTGCGATAGATAAAATCAATGCGTCACTCAATAAAGGATGTCCAAATGATTGATTCGAGCGAAAATACAAGCCCTTGGTTTAATGACTTCCCAGCTCTAAGAACTCAAGTTTACGACAAGCCTTTGGTCTATTTAGACAGTGCTGCAACGGCCCAAACCCCTCAAGTCGTTATCGACCGCATGACTCAGTTTTATCAACATGATTATGCGAGTGTTCATCGCGGTGTCCATTACCTAAGCTCTAAAGCAACCGAAGAAATGGAACAAGTGAGAGAAAAACTTGCTCAGTTCATTTCAGCTAAATCCAGAGAAACTATTGTTTTTACCAAAGGGACGACAGAGGCCATCAATCTCGTTGCGAATAGCTATTTGCGCCCTAGGTTAAAAGCGGGTGACGAAATCATCGTGACGGAGATGGAGCATCACGCCAACCTTGTTCCTTGGCAGATGCTTTCTGAAATTTATAATGTCAACATTCGTGTTTGGCCAATGGCAAAAAATGGCTATTTGAATCTCAACGACCTTGTGTCGTTAATGAATACAAAGACAAAACTGCTGGCGATTAGCCACGTATCGAATGTTCTAGGTCGCATAAACCCAATTAAAACGATAGTCAAAGCTGCACATAAAGCAAAAGTCCCCGTGTTAGTAGACGGTGCTCAAGCTGTCATGCACGATGAAGTCAATGTGACGGACCTCGATTGTGATTTCTACG
Source organism: Vibrio sp. 1F263 (assembly GCF_041439035.1). Lineage (NCBI taxonomy): Bacteria > Pseudomonadati > Pseudomonadota > Gammaproteobacteria > Vibrionales > Vibrionaceae > Vibrio > Vibrio sp. 1F263. The sequence continues at coordinate 16,597 of NZ_JBGONI010000028.1, forward strand.
CCTTCTCTGGGCACAAACTGTATGGCCCGACAGGCATCGGCGTGCTTTATGCAAAAAAAACACATCTCGACAACATGGTGCCATGGGAAGGCGGCGGAGCCATGATCGATCAAGTGACCCTGCCTTTGGGAACCTCGTTTGGCCAAGCGCCATGGAAGTTCGAAGCAGGTACTCCGAATATTGCCGGCATTTTAGGTTTAGGCGCCGCTCTAGACTACATTGAAGCTATCGGCTTCAAAGAGATCTCTGGCTATGAAAAAAATATAATGAATTATTTGGTGGAGAGCATTAGACAGATACCAGCAATAGAGATCTATGGCGATGATGATAACCGCACGGGCGTTTTGGCTTTTAATATGAAGAATCAACACTCTTTTGATGTGGGTTCATTCTTAGATAGATATGGTATTGCGATTCGTACCGGACATCTCTGCGCAATGCCCCTTATAAAACGACTCGGACAAAACTCGCTGTGTCGCGCATCGATTGGCATGTACACAAGGCCCAAAGACATAGACGCCTTGTGCCAATCACTAAAACGAATCCACCAACTGTTAAGGTAGCTTATGTCCCCTGAAAAGCTCCAGAAAAACTTCGAGCGATGCGCTGACTGGGAAGAACGTTATATGTATTTGATAGAATTGGGGGACCGATTAGAGCCCTTCCCTGTGACAAAGATGAATAAAACACATCTTATCGCAGGCTGCCAAAGTAACGTATGGCTAGACCTTTCCATCAGCCAACAGAACAAAATGTCGATACAAGCGACCAGCGATTCTTCGCTAGTTAAAGGTTTGCTAGCATTGGTGTTGATCGCCTATAACAACCAACAACCCGCGAGCGTTCTAGAATTCGATATTAAAGACTGGTTCCGCCAGCTAGATTTAAAATCTCAGCTTAGCGCCAGTCGGAGTCAAGGTTTAGAAGCCATAATAAAACATATTCGGTGTCACGCTCGGGCTGTTTAACCTTCAATAAGCAATAGCCCAGCATGATTAGATCACGACATTTTGCTTCTTCTAAAAAGCGAACATAAAAAAGCCCCAACCTAAGTTGGGGCTTCGTTCTATCTATCTATAATTACAGCTTAAAACGGCTGATTTCATTTTCTAGTTCATTAGACAGTTCAGAAAGCTGAGCAGCTTGTTCTGCAGCTTGGTGCGCTTCACCTGCTAGCTCGTTAGATACGTCACGGATTCCTTCAGTGTTACGAGTAATCTCAGACGTTACTGACGCTTGCTCTTCTGCAGCAGAAGCGATTTGAGTCGCCATATCACTGATACGTTCAACAGCAGCATGAATTTGCGTTAAGCTAGCGGCCGCTGAGTTTGAGTCATCAACACTGGTTTCAGCAAGCGTTCGGCTATCGTTCATGATACTTACCGCTTTGCCCGTTGTACCTTGCAGTAATTCAATCGTTTGTTGAATTTCTTGAGTTGAACCGTGTGTACGTTGGCTCAAAACTCTCACTTCATCAGCAACAACCGCAAAACCGCGACCTTGTTCGCCAGCACGGGCAGCTTCAATCGCTGCGTTAAGTGCAAGTAAGTTAGTTTGTTCAGCAATGCCTTGGATATTGGACAAGATAGCGTTGATGCTATTGCCGTGCTCTTCAAGCTCAAGAATCACGTTCGTTGCAACTTGAACTTCTTGTGCAAGGTTTTGGATTGAGCTTTGAGTCTGTGTAACTTGACCCGTACCGTGCTCACACGCGCCAACAGCTTCAGATGAATTCTGTGCAGTTTGATCAGCGTTACCCGCAATCTCTTGCGTTGCTGCAGCCATTTCGTTCACGGCTGTTGCTACCATATTGATTTCGTCTTGTTGCATCTGAATGCGAGCACTACGCTCTTCAGCTTGAGAAGCCGTTTGACGTGCTTGGTTACCTAGCGCAGCAGATACTTCGCTTAGCTTGATCACCATGGTGTGCATGTTGCCTACAAAACGGTTGAAGTTTTCAGCAAGCTTACCAATTTCGTCATCGCTCTTAGGCTCAAGACGTTGTGTAAGGTCGCCCTCACCTGAAGCAATTTCTTCAAGTGCCGCTGAAACACGGTTCAAATCACGGAATAGGAAGCTCACTAACCAGGACACTAATACGATTACGATTAACGTAATAATGACCGCCGTTGTGATCAACTGAGTAAGTAGTGTTGAGTGATTCGCTTCTTCTGTTGCTTTGTCCATCTGAACTGCAAAAATCCAGTTCGTATTAGGCACATTAGTGAAGTAAAGAAGCTTCTCAGCACCGCGCTCTTTGATGATCTCGATGCTACCCGTACGCACTGCGTTTTCGATGATAGGCATAGAAATGTCGTTTGAAAGCTGGCTTACAGGCTTAAGGCTCAGTGCTGAGTCTGGGTGTGCTAGGAATGTGCCGTCAGAGGCATCAATGAGCATTGCGTAAGCGTTGTCACCAACATCTAAGCTGATAACATCGTTGACTAGTTGATCAATAAGTACATCCGCACCAACAACACCAACAAGCTTACCGTTATGACGAACAGGTTCAGCAATCGTAACTAGAAGCGCTTGGGTAATCGCATCTTGATAAGCGGTTGTAATAATTTGCTTACCGGCTGCGTTTGCTTCCTGGTACCAAGGGCGTTGACGAGGATCGTAATCTGCACGATTACGTTCAGGATGTGAACGGTACATTCCGCCTTCTGGAGTACCTAAAAAGATATCGTCAAAGCCACCCGCTACACGAGCTTGCTTAAGGAAAGGAACAACATCATCCTCTCGTGAAAAGTCATTAAATGCTGATGCGATATCGGTGCGGATATCAATCCAGTTTTTAATACCTTCAGATGCTGCTTCTGATACGCTTTCAGCTCGCAGGTATACGCCGTTACGAGTCTGTTCAAATAATTGGTTTGCTGATAACCAAGTTAACGCTGTTGCCATAACGACAACAGCAGATAGGCTAGCACCTATTAACTTCTGCTTAAGTGTTAGTTTCATGTCAAAGTTTCACGAGTAGTGGATAATCTAGCGAATACTACCCAATTTAAGCAAACGATTCGAGCTATTTCACAGTTTTACATCACATTATATTTGCAATAAAACCAAAAACTTAGCTTTCGCCAATTACTTGGCTTTTCGCCAAATTCAAGGCGCCATTTCAACGACGATTTCTACGATATATACAGTTTTACAGGCTGTAAAATGGATAAAAAAAGGCAGGAGAGTTTCCTCTTCTGCCTTTTGTTTTACTTTGTATTCGACATCAAAAAGATGAAAAATCGAATAGTAGGTAGTCTATCTTTTCTCTGTTCGCATACCCATTAGTAGGCTCACACACATCAACAATAGAATGATGGTGAATGGCAATGCTGTTGAGATTGCACCCGCTTGCAGAGCTTGAACGGCTTCAGTACCGCCAACCCACAATAGAGCTACTGCAATCGCACCTTCAAGGAACGCCCAGAATACGCGTTGAGGCACTGGCGTATCAACTTTACCACCAGCGGTAATACTGTCGATGACTAAAGAGCCCGAGTCAGACGATGTAATAAAGAATACGAGAACCAATACAACCGCAATGATTGAAAGCAGAGTACCAAACGGCAATACATCAAACATTTGGAACATTGCCAGTGATACATCAGTTAAGCCATTTTGACCTAGGGTACCAACCTTATTCACGATTTGATCAATTGCCATACCACCGAACACTGACATCCAAATGATAGTCACTGTCGTTGGAACAATCAGTACCGCTGTAATGAACTCACGAACAGTACGACCTTTAGAAACACGCGCGATAAACATACCGACAAATGGAGACCATGAGATCCACCAGGCCCAGTAGAATACAGTCCAACCATGTAACCAAGCTTCATCTTCACGACCGTGAGGGTTGCTCAACGGAATGATGTTCTCGATGTATGCCATCAATGTTGTAGGGATTGAACCTAGAGTCACTGCGTAGCCGATTAGAGCTACTAGGATAAGCAGTAGGAAAGCAACCAACATGTTGATGTTACTGATAACTTTAACGCCACCATCAATACCACGAAGTACGGATACGACCGCTAGCAAAGTTACTACGGTAATAACAATGACTTGTAACCCTAAGCCTGCCTCAATGCCGAATACATGCTGAATACCACTTGCGGCTTGCTGCGCACCAAGGCCAAGCGATGTCGCCAAACCAAACAGGGTTGCAAGTACAGCAAGAATATCAACGATGTGACCAGCCCAGCCCCACGCTCTATCACCTAAAATTGGGTAGAAGATAGAACGAATTGAAAGCGGTAATCCCTTGTTGTAAGAGAAGAAAGCCAGTGAAAGCGCCACAACACCATAAATAGCCCAAGGGTGAAGCCCCCAGTGATACATGGTTGCACCGAGTGCTAGTTTTGCAGCTTCTGGTGTATTTGCCTCTACGCCAAGTGGCGTTTCATACCAACCTGTGTAGTAAGCCGCAGGTTCTGCGACACTCCAGAACATCAAGCCAATACCCATACCTGCAGCAAACAGCATCGATAACCAAGACATGAATGAGTAATCTGCCGTTGCATCAACACCACCAAGGCGGATTTTACCAAACGGAGAAACAATCAAGCCCAAGCAAAAAATAACGAAAATATTACCGGACCAAATGAACAACCAATCAAATGAATTGATAATTTGCCATTTAACACCATCCAATGCTGACTTTGCTGAAGCGGTATCTGTAAGCAGCACACCGATCAAGAACAAAGTGATGAGTCCCGCACTGATACCAAACACTGGGTTATGAACGTCAAAACCCCATTTTTGGACGTTATCTTGACCAACAGTGTAATCCGTACTGTCGATACTGTATTTATCTATACCTTTAGTCATTATTCCTCTCTACGGAATACTTATAAGGTCTGTTGACCTCATATCCCTTACTTTCCTGTGACTGAATCACAAACTCGAACATACGATCCAAGTAGTACAAGCTGTTGTCACAATAATTCAAATACTTGGATGTCTGAAGTTTAGCAGGTTAACTTATTGTTTTCAGTAAACTAGAATCAGTTCGATGGATTTTCAAACAAAATATAGATAATCACTTATGTTTACGGCGAAAAAAAGGCCGACTAAGTCGGCCTCTATTTGAAAAAATACTTTTAGCTCAAAGCACTTTGCTGCTTAACCAATTGATTCTCTGTACGTAAACCAAGAAACAAACTTAGGCACATAAGCAATAATATGAAGGCAAATGGTAGTGCCATTGAGACTGTTCCAGCTTGTAATGCCTGAATAGATTCAGTACCACCAACCCACAGTAGAACCGCCGCAATCGCACCGCCCATCAATGCCCAAAATACACGCTGTGGAACAGGTGCATCGACTTTACCGCCAGAAGTAATGCTATCAATAACCAATGAACCTGAGTCTGATGAGGTGATGAAGAACACCATAATCAAACCAATCGATACCACTGAAAGCACTGAGCTCATTGGTAACGCCTCGTAAGTATGGAATAGAGAAAGTGTAATATCTTGCAGACCATTTATACCAATCTCACCCACTTTATTCGCCACCTGGTCAATCGCAATGCCACCGAAAATAGCCATCCAAATGATAATGACTGACGTCGGGATAAATAAGACTGCAACGATAAATTCACGAATTGTACGACCTTTAGAGATACGAGCGATGAACATGCCTACGAATGGTGACCATGAAATCCACCAAGCCCAGTAAAATACCGTCCAACCTTGCATCCATGTTTCATCATCACGACCATGAGGGTTGCTAAGAGGAATAAAGTTCTCAATGTAGCCCATTAGCGCGGTTGGTATCGCCTTAATACCCGCCATGCCACCCGCGATAGTTACGAAGATCAGCAAGCCTAATGCAACAACCATGTTGACGTTGCTTAGAACCTTAACACCACCGTTAATACCGCGAATCACCGACATTGTTGCCAACAGTGTTACCACTGCAATAACAATAAGCTGCATACCAATACCGCCATCGGTACCAAATACATGGTTAATACCGCTTGCGGCTTGCTGTGCACCTAGGCCAAGTGATGTTGCAAGGCCAAACAATGTTGCAAGTACTGCGACAATGTCAACGATATGACCAAACCACCCCCAAGTTCTGTCACCGAGTAGCGGGTAAAAGATTGAGCGAATAGAAAGCGGTAAGCCTTTATTGAAAGTAAAGAAGGCAAGAGACAAAGCAACAACGGCGTAGATTGCCCAACCGTGCAAGCCCCAGTTGTAGATGGTTGCACCGAGTGCCAACTTAGCCGCTTCAGGAGAATACGCTTCAACACCGAGCGGTGTTTCATACCAACCGGTAAAATAAGCTACTGGCTCTGCCACACCCCAGAACATCAAACCAATACCCATTCCCGCGGCGAATAACATCGACATCCAAGATAGGTTAGAGTGCTCTGCTTTAGCATCATCGCCACCTATACGTATCTTTCCGTACGGGGAGATAATGAGGACAAAACAGAAAAATACGAAAAGGTTCGCAGCCCACATAAAGAAACCATCGAAGTTACCGATGACTTTCCACTTAACGCCATCAAGTGCCGCTTTAGCTGTTTCAGGTTCTGCAACCAAAAGCGCAATCAGGAAAGCAATTATCGCCCCAGCGCTGATTCCAAATACAGGGTTATGAACATCAAAACCCCATTTCTGAACATTATCTTGTCCTACGGTATAATCAGTATTATCAATACTATACCTATCCTTTACAGGCTCCATGCATCCTCTCTAATTAGTAGCGCACAATTTGCAACATTGCATTTGGCACTTAAATTTCGAAAGGAAGAATAACAACTCGTCGCAAAAATACTAAAAAAACCATCAAAAAACGGGTGTAAATGGCACATTTGGTAATTAAATTACACATTCACTGTAATTTAGCGTAACATCACTCAACAAGCCCAGAGCTAACAGCATACTTGGCAAGCTCTGCCGTAGAGTGAATGTCGAGCTTATGCTTGATATTTTGTCTATGGGTTTCAACCGTTCGGTAACTGATATTTAATCCCTTCGCGATCTCTTTACTGCTCTCCCCTTTAGCCACTAATTTCAACACAGCTTCCTCACGCCTACTCAATGGGTTCTTCACAGATTGTGGGGGAGTAATAGGCTGGGTAAACAAGTTCTGAGTCACTTTTTCACAGAAATAGGTTGAGCCTTGATTGACCGTCTTGATTGCTTGCACCATTTTTTCAGCCGAAATTTCTTTCAACATATAGCCGACAGCACCCGATTGCATCACCTTCATGATGTATTCACGGTTGTTATGCATGGTCAGCATCAGCACTTTAGCTTGAGGATCTTCCTCTTTAATCAGGTGAGTGGCATCAATACCATTCATGATAGGCATGCTGATATCCATCAACACCACATCAGGGCGCAGGTCTTTAACCACTTCAACGGCTTCTAATCCATTGCTAGCTGTACCTATCACGCTAATATCAGGCTCGAGTTCTAATCTCGCCATAAAGCCATCCAGTACCACTTGGTGATCATCTGCAATCACAACTCGAATAACTTCACTCATTCACTAATCCCTCTAGTGTCAGTAACACTGTAATTTCCGTTCCAAAGCCAACCTCACTCATCAATTCAAAGTCACCACCGATGAACTCCACCCGTTCTCTCATGTTACGTAACCCAATACCTCGCTTTTCCATTGCTTTATAGGTATTGAAACCGACTCCATCGTCTTGGATGAGCAACTGCAACACATTTCCAATTTGCTGTGCAATAACCGTTACTTTGGTCGCTTGTGCGTGTTTCTCTATATTATTCAGTGACTCTTGCACCACTCGATATAAAGTCGTCGCAGCTTCTGATTTCAACTTTCCCGGCTGCGTATTAAACAAGGTTTCCACTTCAATGCTCGAGTGCGCCTGAAAATCTAATAACAGCGAAGACAACGCCGCTTCTAAGCCGATATCATCCAATGAACTTGGACGAAGTTGATGCGAAATATGCCTCACCTCTTCGATTGCCCGCATCAGTGAATGCTGAGACTTATTCAAATGCGCTTTAAGGTCTTCGCTTTGTAGCTTATTACCGAGCAGTTCTAAGTGACAGCGACTCGACACTAATAACTGGTTAATACCATCATGCAGCTCACGCGCTAGATGCTTCTTTTCGTCCTCTTGAAACATCACCGTCTTATGAGCTAGTTCCTTCAAGTTGTTATCCGCTATCCGATGTTCATGCATGTTAATGGCCAAGGTCAGTACAATGATGACCGCGACCGTCACACTCAGAATCACCACAATCGAAAAGAACGTGGTTTCAATATTGTTGTTAATTGCGGCCTGCATCGAGGCCACTTCTTGATGCACATCCTCAATATACAAGCCGGTGCCAATCATCCAGTCCCAGCGCTCTAACCAAGCGGCGTAACTCAGCTTCGAGACCACCTCACCCGTCGAAGGCTTTTGCCACAAATATTGGTGAAATCCTCCGCCTGTTTGTGCTTCTCTTAACAAGGCTTCTATCAGAAAGTCGCCATCTTCATCTTGCAGTTGAAGTAAGTTTTTCCCTATCAACTCTGGCTGGATTGGATGAACCAAATTGGTTCCGTGGCGATCATACGCAAAGAAGTAACCGTCAGAGCCATACCTAAGTTTAGACAATATGGTTCGAACTTCTCTTTTGGCTTGTGCTTCTTGGATATAGGGATCGTTGTAGATATGTTCGATGGCATCAAATGCGAGATCAACAGTGTCTTTGAGGGCGTTTTCACGCGACTTAATTAAGCTGTCTCGGAAGATTTCGACCTCTTTCTCACCCAACGTCTTAGTTTGGTGTAACGAGATCCAACTAATGCTCGCCGTTACAATCAGCAACGGGAGTAGCGTCAGCAAAATCAGCTTAACTTTTAGAGGCATTCCTTTTCCTCACAAAAAACGGCTTATTGAACATCAATAAGCCGTTTTACTTTATCAATTTATGGATAGCCGTTGAAACATATCATTCACATTCTAGGCTTCACTCACATTCCATAGAAAGATGGGAAAGCGAGAAGTGATCCAAGTACGAGGATTTGAATCAAAATGAAAGGCATCACGCCTCGGTAGATATCCTTGGTAGTCACACCTTTTGGTGCCACCCCTTTTAGATAGAACAAACTGAAGCCAAACGGTGGCGTCAAGAATGAGGTTTGAAGGTTCATCGCGATAAGGATTGCGAACCAAGTCATGTTGATTCCCATCAGTTCAGCAACAGGCGCAATAATCGGCACAATGATGAAACAGATTTCTACGAAGTCGATGAAGAAACCCAGAATCAAAATCACCAACATGGTAATGATCAAGAAACCCCACTTCTCACCCGGCAACTGCAGCATCCATTCTTCAACCAGATAATCACCGCCAGTATAAGTAAACGCCATTGAGAATGCCGTCGCACCAAGCAGGATAGCAAAGACCATCGCGGTCACTTTAACTGTCTCTTTCGACGCAGCAAACACCATCGACCAACTAAATTGACCGTATAACAGTGCAAGAACCAATGCACCTGCACCACCTAACGCTGCCGACTCGGTCGGAGTTGCCACACCAGCAAAGATAGAGCCCAGAACAACAATGATCAGCGCTAAAGGTGGAAGAATCGCTTTAAGCGCGTTAAACACTTCTTGCTTACGGCTAATGGAGTCATCACGCTCAATAGGTTGAGCCGATTCAGGGTTCAGTTTTGCGTATATCAAGATATAAACAATGTAAGCACCCACTAGCATCACACCCGGCCAAATCGCCGCTTGGAACAAATCCCCAACCGGTACACCCAATACATCACCCAATAAGATCAAGACGATGGATGGCGGAATGATTTGCCCTAACGTGCCAGAAGCACAGATGGTGCCGCAGGCTAAGCCTTTGTCGTAGTTGTACTTGAGCATAACAGGCAGAGAGATAAGCCCCATTGCCACTACTGAAGCACCCACTACCCCTGTTGATGCGGCAAGTAGTGAGCCCACCAGCACGGTCGAGATAGCAATACCACCTCGAACACCACCAAACAATCGCCCCATTGACTCAAGCAACTGCTCAGCAAGCTTGGTCTTTTGTAGAACAAGCCCCATGAAAACGAACAATGGAACGGCCATCAGCACCGTATTTTCCATGATCGATTGAATTCGATATGGCATGAAGGCGAACATTTCGATGCCTTCAGCCCAAACACCAAAGATTAATGCGATACCACCAAAGGTGAACGCCACTGGGAAGCCAAGTAAAAGTGCAAACAAGGCTACGAAAAACATTACTATTCCAATCATGTTCAGCCTCTACTTATTCTTTGTATGAGTATTGTTTGCATGGATAAGATGCGGATTAAAAATCTTGTTCAGCGAGTGCAGGATCAAACCGACGCCGCTGAGTGCCATCAAGAAAAATGACAGTGGAATCATGGCTTTGATGATCCATCGATATGGCAGGCCACCCGGGTCACCAGAGGTTTCGCCGAGGTTATAACTCTCTTTGGCAACATCAATACCAAACCAAGCAACCAGCAAACAGAAAGGCATCAGAAAGATCAGTGTGCCGAGCAGGTCAATAATGGCTTGCGCTTTAAAGCTCAATTGTTCGTAGAACACGTCTACTCGAACATGACCACCTGCCTTGATGGCATAAGGAACACCTAATAGAAAAACGGCTGAGAAAAGGTGCCATTCCATCTCTTGGAAAGCGATTGAGACATCATTGAAGGCATATCTCATAACAACGTCATACACAACGTTAGCGATAAGTAGAATAAACAACATACTGGAAAGCCATCCCAGTGCATCACCGATACGATTAAACAGGCGTTCAATATAAATTAGACTTCGCATTCCCGACTCCATGGAATTTGAAAAGACATCGCGCAGCACAACTAACCCAAACTAAAAACGATTCAGTTTATAGCTAGCAATAGGCACGACGTAGAAAGGGTTCTTGGGCGTATTACAGGGTTTATCCTGCTTAGGGCGTGTTAACCTTTCGTGGTTAAATTTTGTTCGATATAAAAGCGTTTTAATCGCGGCGAGGGGGGAGTAGCCTAGTCATTCTAAGCAAATCCCCCTCAACAAAGAGTAAAACGCTTTTAGCCGAACCCTTCGGGCAGCGTTTGCTGGCCATTTCTACTACGTTATCGACTTCTCATGGAGGCTAGCTACACATCAAATCCTCTGCCTTGTATAAATACCCAGCAACTCGCTGCAAAAATCAGCTCGAAAGGTCAACACGCCCTAGTTATTATGGTTAAAATGAACCCGCCGCTTAGTCACTCTTAGTTACCTAACAAGAATAGCTTTGGGTTCATTTAGCTTCAGTTCAAAAACTGTCGATTATTTCGCTTGGCTATTTAAATAAGCTCTATGTGAAATATCTGTCCATGAACGTACTTGCTCTAGGTAGCTTGCTTGTGAAGCTTGAATCTCTTTTGCCAATGCATCTTTCTCAGCGTGCTTAGCAAGTAGGCGATCGTTCGCTTCTTTCAGTGCAGACATAACCTCTGGTGGGAAATCTTTAACTTGTACGTCTGGGTATTCTGTTTTCATTGAAACCCAGTTCTTTCCACTTTCGTGCGTTGCTTGTGTGTACATGTCGTAAGCCGCTGTACGCATTGCAACACGCAAGATTTCTTGTAGGTCTTCAGGAAGCTTGTTCCATGTACGCTTGTTCACTAGGAATTGAAGCTCTGAACCCGGCTCATGCCAACCTGTGTAGTAGTAAGGCGCGATCTTGTGGAAGCCCATACGCAGATCAAGTGATGGGCCTACCCACTCTAGTGCATCGATTGTGCGACGCTCTAGAGACGTGTAAAGCTCACCTGGGGCAATATTGGTAGGTTTAGCGCCTAGCTCCGCTAGAATCTCACCAGCAAAGCCAGGGATACGCATTTTCAGACCTTGTAGGTCTTCCACACTGTTGATCTCTTTTTGAAACCAACCGCCCATCTGGATATCTGTATTACCACCTGGGAACGACATCAAATTATGTGGAGAGTAAACCTGCTCCATCAACTCCATACCACCACCGTGATAGAACCACGCATATTGTTCAGCTGGCGTCATACCGAAAGGCATAGAAGTGAAGTAAAGCGTGTTTGGAACTTTACCTTTCCAGTAGTAAGAGCCTGAGTGCCCCATGTCGTATTGACCAGACTTAACCATGTCAAAAACGCCAAGCGGTGCTTTGTGCTTGTTCGCAGAATCGATTCTGATTTGCAGTCGACCGTTCGACATTTTCTCAGCCATCGCAGCCATGTTCTTCGTCGCGTCACCGAATACAGGGAAGTTTGGTCCCCATGTTTCAGCAAGCTTCAAGCGATAAACCTTATCAGCAGCAGTTGCACCAGTAGCGACCAAAGCTAAACAAGCCGCTGCAGTAACTGCAACGTTTTTAAAAACTCGTGTGAGGGAGTTAGAAATGAGACTCATATTCACGTCCTTTGTTGGGTTAACACTCTTTCTATGAGCATTTTTTATGATTCAGCATAAGAGTGCACCGTGATGTAGCAACAAGATATCAGGGAGAGCACGCACTACGGACTCACATAAACTGCGTATTAGACCAAAGGATTACGTAGAACTACGTAGGAGATAATTTAGCGATGTCGATTTTAAAGGCTCTGGGAGATTCACTAGGGTAATTAGTATTGATAAATACCTAAGTAGTTATAGTGAAACTGCATTAACAATTGATTTCCATTTCGTGAGGAAGCTCTATTCTCGCCACACATCGAATACGCACTTAAATGCATTTATCCATATAAATCAAAGTTTCAGAGAATTAGACGCCCTACTTTGGTGCTGACTGATTCGAAACATGGGACACGCGAACGACAGATGAATAACGGAAGAGGTCAGCCGATTGGAAATAAGGTTTCTGGGGCTTGGTTCGAATGCTAGGTTTGAATATAAGTATGGGTTTAGGGGGTTAGGGGGTTAGGGGGTTAGGGGGTTAGGGGTTTTAGTTTGGGATTGGGTTTTGGGATTGGGTTTTGGGTTTTGGGTTTTGGGTTTTGGGATTAACATGATCCGCCAGATACAAAAAAGCCTCGAAAATCGAGGCTTAAAAACTTTAACGAAGCGAATGTAATCCCGCGGGATTAGATAGCTTTGTAGATAACCTTGTTACCTGCAAGTTGCTCTTTCGCTACTAGGTTTTCTTCAAGAAGTTTTTTCAATGCGCCTGTTGCCCATGAAGCTGCTTTCGCGTCTTCTTGACCAGCTGCTAGGCCGATACCTTTAGGGTTAATGCCTTCAGCATTGCTAACAACGATGTCTAGAACTTGTTGTTGCTTAGGAGTCAGTGCTACTGCAACTTCTTTCGTTGCTGCTACTGCTTTCTCTACCGCTGGTTTTGCTGCTACAGTTTTTTCTGCTACAACTTTCTCTGCGACAGGCTTCGCTTTTTTCGGCGTTGCCACTGCTTTAACTACAGCCGCTTTAGTGCGTTTCTGCAGTTTAGCCTGCACCTTACGCTTATGAGCAAGTCTCATTGAATATTTCTCCAGTTCACTGCTCTTTTCGCAGTGGTGAAAATTTGAAGCGCGATTTATACCAAAAAACAGGAGCTATTTGTAGAGTGAAGCGCCGAAAGTCGACGAAAAATACCGATATTGTCTACTAGCGTCTATTATTTAATCATCGACTTATCAATTCAGGGTCATATACACTGGTTATCCATCCAGACAAAAATATGAAAACTTGGTGTTGCCTATGGACACTCGTCACCTTACAAATTTCTCTTTGCCTTCGTTCACACGTTCGTACGGTATTCTGGCCGTTGTTTTAGGCTTCGTTTGCTTGATCGTTGCTCTGTACAGTGACAATCCAAAGTTACTGATCGTGGGTGCATTTTGCATTATTGCCCTACTCGGAACTGGCTATTATTTAATGTTGCGCAGCAGAGTGATGTTCACTCTCACACCGACTCATTTTCAGCAGCATTTTTATAAAGGCGGGTGGGTTTTAAAATGGAATAACATCCAAAAGATTGGGCTTTGTACCTATGAGCAAGATGGATGGCACCAACCTCTTCCTTGGATTGGTATCAAGGTTAAAGATTACTCGCCCTACCTCGATTCGATTTGCCCTAAAATCACTTGTGAATTACTGCTCAGCCAACGAGCACTTTTGTACTTGGGAGCGAAGCAAGCGGGTAAAGAATCGAACTTTGAAGATATGGTTTTAGACTCATCGCACTACCACACTCGTTGTACCGAAAACGGGTGTGTGGAATTAAGCCAATATAAAGAATCAAAGAATACCGACGAAGTGAGTTTCAGCGCTCAACAAACGCAAATGGATGCGGATTCATCCGATAAAGCAAATAATCACAACGCGGTGATTAAAGACTATTCTGGATTACAGGCGATGCTTGCCAACAGAATGAAATATCAAAGAGGCTTCCACGGGTATGACATTTTCATATCAACCCATGATCTGAATATCAGTGGGGAGGAGTTTGTTGGACTGGCTCGACGCTACTTGGCGGCAGCCGAACGTCTTTCTGATTAAAATTAAACTGGTTTAAAAGTAAAACCGCACACAATAAAAAAGCTTAGCTTCCATAACAAAAGCTAAGCTTCATTTTCAATCGTTATTATATTAAATCAAAGATTTAATTAATAAAGAGGCATCTCGTCGGCAACGAATGGATTTGATGCGCGCTCACGGCCAAATGTTGACTCAGGACCATGACCCGGTACGAATGTTACATCACTGCCTAGCGGCCAAAGCTTAGTCTTGATTGAAGCAATTAGCGTGTTGAAGTCGCCTTGCGGGAAATCCGTACGACCAATAGCACCGTTAAATAAAACATCACCAACAAACGCCATACGCGCTTGCTCACTGAATAGCACGACGTGACCCGGAGTATGACCCGGCGTGTGAATCACATCGATAACTTGGTTACCAAAAGTCACTTTGTCGCCCTCTTCTAGCCAAGTGTTTGGTTCAAAGGCTTTACACAGTGGGAAGCCGAACATCTGGCTTTGATTCTCTAGACCTTGAAGCCAAAAGTTATCGGCTTTATGTGGGCCAACAATGTTCACGTTCAAGATTTCAGCAAGCGGTACTGTTCCGCCCACATGGTCTAGGTGACCGTGAGTCAATACCAAATTCACCACTTTAACACCTAACTCTTCGATGATAGCAGCCAGTTGCTGAACATCACCGCCCGGATCGACAACAATGCCTTCCATTGTCTCATCACACCACACAATTGAGCAGTTTTGAGAGAACGAGGTAACAGGGACAACTTGATACTTAAGAGACATATACAAACCTTAGAGGGCAAACTGAAATTTGGGCAAACTATGACATTGGATGTCTACTTTGACAAGTACCTAGCATTCGCTCGTAAATTCAGCTTAACGCTACCAACTGCGGGCTGGACCTGTATCAATATGGATAAAGTTGCTACGTGCATAATAACCGACACCACCCGCATTCAAGCTTTTAGCAACGTCTCTTAATTCTTTTAGGTTAACGCCATCAATACGGAAATCGATCGCTTTACCTAACATGTGGTAGCTCTTCTTGGCTACGCCACTCGACTTTGAGCGCAGTGCTTCATTGGTCGCTGGAGAACGGTAACCAGAGATGATTTGAACTTCTTTTTGAATACCCAGTACATTTTGAATCTGAGTGATCTGATCAAACAGGTTCTTATCCATTGGATGAATCTCATTGCGGCGGAAGTCACGGCACAATTTGCTTAGACGAGCCATTTCATCACCAACATAGTTAGTACCATCGAAATAACAGGTCTCTAATCGTTCACCTGTGTGAAGATTGTTCATGCTAATCGTTCTTGGTTGATCAGGGTATGAAGCAAAAGCGATAGAAGGAGTAATTGAGGCGACAACAGCAGTACCACCAGCGTAAGTCAGAAACTGACGGCGTGAAAATAAACTTTGAGACATACAGCAAAAAAACCAATTAGATCGAACGAAAAATGCACGATACATAATGGAAATTGCTGCGTCAACGTACAAAAACCGCCCAAAAGGTTAGTAATTGTAACCTTTGCACGGTTAGTTATTGATCCACATTATAATTTTATCAATAGAAGCTTGGTTGTCATTTTTTGGTCAAGATCACCCTTATTGGCTTCAATGATGGTTAACCACCCTCTTTATCATATTGGTAGATGTCACCACGATACTGTATGCCCCCTTCTTCAAACAGCACGGTTTGATAGATGATATGCACGGGGATTCGCTTCTTGAGGCGAACCTTAGTATTAGGAGCAAGATCGTTACTTTGGTTAGGTACTTTCCTTACCTTGGTGGCAAACAACAATTCAGCCAATTCCTCTGCATGTTCGACACGTATACAACCTGAACTGTAAGCACGGAAATCATCATTAAACAGGCCTTTACTTGGCGTATCGTGCAGATAGAT
Organism: Vibrio sp. 1F263; assembly: GCF_041439035.1. Classification (NCBI taxonomy): domain Bacteria; kingdom Pseudomonadati; phylum Pseudomonadota; class Gammaproteobacteria; order Vibrionales; family Vibrionaceae; genus Vibrio; species Vibrio sp. 1F263. The sequence goes on from NZ_JBGONI010000028.1 coordinate 32,965, forward strand.
AGCTCGCTTGTTGGGTGTGTTGAACTTGTACAAACCTAGTGCATTACGTGAGCCTGCCTGTTGACGCATTCGATATGGGAACGAATTGAAATTGATGGTCTGCCAATCGATACCTGTGGTGTCGACGGTTTCCATGGTGCGCCAACCATCAATCACTTGGAAGTTGTGTGTCTCTAGGTAGCTTTCGTCCGCTTTTACTTTAGGCAAGATGTCTTTGACCATGATTTTCCATGGTACGTTCCAAGTAGGATTTAAGATAACCGAATCTAGGTTTATCTCTAAAAGCGGTGTTTTTCGCGACTTTCTGCCCACGACAACTTTGGACTCAAAGACCTCTTCACCATCTTCCCAATACTTCATATCAAAACTAGGGACATTGACGACGATGAGAGAGTCTCTGTCTCGTGGCCACAAACGAACACGTTCGGCATTGAGAGCCAGCGAAGTCAATCGTTCATCAAAGCTCATGTTGATCCATTTGATCGTATCCGGCCCAACGATCCCATCGTCTGTAAGGCCGTGCATTCGCTGAAAAGACTTAATCGCTGTTTGCAGATCTTGGTCAAATACAGGGAAATCGACCGCGATCATCGAGGTATCAACACCAACCAAAGCAATGCGCTCAATAAGAATAGTTTTGTCTGAAAGCTCATCACCTAAGCGTTTCAACCCTTTCTGTCTGTATCGCTCTATATTGAGTTCAGACGCAGTTTCTAGCACGGAGTAGGTCGCCTTGAATTGGTCAAAATCCCCAACAGGCGGCGCATAGGACAATACCATTTCTAATAAGTAATCGTTGGTGACACTGCTTTTCAATCTCATCAGGATATGTGGAGAAGGCGCAGGCAACTTGGAATGCAGCTTGCCCGAGAAATACCACTCTTTACCGGCAAGTGGCGCATTCTCAACGTAGCTTAGGTAATAGATAAAGGTGTCGGTTAACAAGATGTCCAACTCTTGCCATTGCCCACGAGTTTGATAGTGGCGGATTTGTTTTAACTGACGATCGAAAAGAGGCGCCATTTGCGCTTGTTCGAGAAGCGACAACTGGAATTCAAAAGCTTTAACAAGTTCCGGTGAATCCCAAAGGATAGGAAGAGAAGAGTCTTGATAAATACTCTGGGTGAGCTCTGGATAAATCAGCATAAAAGAGAGCTCTGAATCAGCCGGAATGAATCGGCTCTCGTCAGAACTCGTATAGCTCCATGCATGCACAGAGACTAACACCAATAATCCACAGAAGTATTTTGCTAACATGCTTAACCCCATCACCAATCATCTCATAAGTATGGCAAAGAAATAGGAGTAAGCATGTTATTTTTTAAGGAGTTTTATGAGCTAGATTGCACTCCAGTGGTTATCCCACTGGACCGATGATTGCTGAGTTGATTTCTCATAAGGCTTGTGTTGGCTCACCACACTGCCCGCTCCAGAGCTGAGTCGAAATTCACCATCAAGCAGCACTGCGCCAGAAGCATCAGACAACGCAGAGAGTTCCACTAACTCTTTAGTCTCTTTAGACCAAATACCATAACAGTTGCCTCTTGGCGAAGTCGCAATAATCCAATCATCTGACGCCGCAATACTGGCGATATAGTGATTGAACCTTGCCCATTGCTCTGGTTCTGCATTCAGTGATTCAAACTGCCCGCCTTTGGTATGCATCACCAAAAGTGAAGGATACTCATCTGGTTCACCACGATATTGCTGGCCACATAGTACGGTTTCAGCACCATCATGGGCTAAGTGTCGAATGCTCAGCTTCTTGTCTAGCAATTCAACCTGATCAAGCAGCGCACCTTCAGGTGAAACATAACTTAAACTCGGTTGCATTGAATTCAAGTTTTTCGGTGTTCTACCGTCAGTATGAACGCCGCCAACGCCGATCGCGAGATTTCCATCCGGCATGATGATCACTTCATGAGGGCCAATACCAAAGCCAGTGAACTCCTCGACCTTACGATAGCCTTGTGAGACATCGTAAACACCAATCACACCTTGGCTGCTGTCGGTTTTCCCTTCCGTGGCATACAGTAACTTGCCATCTAATGAGTAAACGCCATGACCATAGAAGTGGCGATTGTTACCTTTCACGACCATCTTGATCTGCTGACCATTTTTATAGTCAAACACCATAAAATAGTCACCAGGACGACGAGCAAAAACCACCGCATGTGATGATGTTGGGCAAATCGCGACGCCATGCCCACGATCTGGGATCGGCAGCTGACTCAGCGGCATACCATATTCGTCAGCCACAACCGCTGAATATTGGCCACGACCATTCAGCGCACAGCCGATCAGTTGAGGATCATTAGATGTGCTTGCGGCGCCAGAGCGACTAGCGCAGCCAAACGGAAGTACAGGTACAGCTGCACAACCCAGTGCAGCCTTGAGTAGCGTTCTTCGTGTAGTATCAGTCACCATCGGTAGCATTAAATCCTATTACCACGCCAAGCTCTATTGCCACTTCTTCATGAATCAGGTACTTCAAACGTTCTAGTTTGTTGTATTGAGTCAGCACATTTCGATAGCCCTCTTTGCTCTGCAGCAACTCGAACAAACTTGAGTCTGTAGGCCAAGTATCTAACGTTAGCGTGAACTGGTCAGCAACACGGTCAGCAAGGTCATTTAAGCCCTTCTCTCTCAACAAGCCGTCTAGGCCATTGCCATCGGCTAGGTACAAATTCTGAAGTGCTGCTACATTCGCTTTTAGTTGAGTCATCGAAGTTTGTGCACGCCATGATTCTGAGAAGTAAGGACGCGGATGACCGATTTTAGCCATCGGACGACTCAGCTTTTTCATGCTGTAATCAAGTTGGTTGGTCAATAAAGCGATGTATTCAGACTCCCAACGAGTCTCGTCTAACGCTAGCCAAGGGTTAACCTGCCATGCCTGTGCAATCGAAGATGACTTAATCGCTAAGTTTTCAGTAATCGCTTGTGATGATTGGCAGCCTAGTGCTTTGTCTTGAAGCAGTGGCGATTGCTCGTCATAAAGCGACCATTCCAACGCGCCTAGCCCTTGAACGGTAACACTCTGCTGCGCGATTTCGTCTTGAGACCATGCTTTATCCTGCTGAGTCAATTGACGCATTTTAAGACCGGTGGTGTTCTTCTTATCTGGCCAAAATTGAATATTCCAGCTCTCTTCAAGTGCCGCTGTTGGGCCTCTTTCTTGTCCTTGCAGTGCCATCCAACTGTTCATAGTGAGCTGCCACTGATTTTTCAAAGCATCTAACTCAACATCATTAGTTTGGCAGTAACCCTGCATCAAGACTTCTAGCTCGTTGGCTTGCTTGGCGAATAGGACGGCTGAATCAAACTCTTGTTGATACACACTGCGACTGATGTGATCGGTCGTATCTGATTGATAAGACACACCATTAACCTCAGATGAAGCAGCTTGTTCACCCGATGATTGGCAGCCTGCCATGATTAATACCGACAAAGGCATTAACAAAAATTTATGCGTCATGCTGTTACCTTACTTCCTAATTTTTCTTTTAATTATATGAGTTCATTAAATACCAAACGACCGCTGACCTCGTAATCCTACAAATTCAGCGGTGCTAAGTGGTTTGATAGCGGCTTTCTTAAGTCACTAGCCGTCAACTAAACTGAATTCAACTCAGCCTATAACGAGTTTAAGAACGCCAATAGCGCTTCACGTTCGCTGCTACTAAGAGCTAAAACGTTTTGTTTCGCCATTTCTGCTTCACCGCCATGCCAAAGTACCGCTTCCATCACATTTCTTGCTCGACCATCATGAAGCAGGAACGTATGACCATTCACTTCTTTGGTATAGCCTAATCCCCATAATGGCGTCGTGCGCCACTCTTGGCCGTTGGCAAGATATTCAGGGCGATTGTCGGCTAAGCCTTCCCCCATATCGTGCAACAACATATCGGTATACGGACTGATTAATTGCTTAGACAACGCAGGTAACCCTTCACGCTCTGCTGTGCGAATTTCAGCTTGGTGGCAACTCTGACAACCAACGTCTTTAAATAGTTTTTTGCCTTGCACGACGGCTGGGTTGTCTACGTTACGACGAATAGGGACCGCTAGATGCTGCGAATAGAACTCAACAAAATCTAGAATATTGTCGCTGACTTCTGGCTCGCCTCCATTCGGAAAATCATCACAGGTTGATTGTGCTGATGTGCAGTTTTCATTCGGGAATAAGCGACTCGTTAAGCCCAAATCACCGTTAAACGCCGCCGCATTTTGCTGCATTAGGTTTGGCTGGCCAGCTTTCCAACCGAATCGACCCAACGCCATTTCGTTAGTTTGAACATCAAGAACGTAGTTCGCTTTGCCTGAAACACCTTGCTTGTCGGCCAACTGCTGTTTAGCAAATCCGAGAATCGTTTCTTGCGGGATGCTTTCAAGTAAACCAAGGCCAATCATTGGCGGCGCAACACGAGCTGAAAACTCAGTTTTAGGATGCATCTCGCCAAAGGCAAGATCAGTAATCTTTAAAATTGGTTTACGCAAAGTAACGACTGTACCGTCTTTGAATTCAACAGGAACATCGGTGTAGCTGATGTTCACTTTGCCCTCGGGTTTTACACCTTGAAGCGCGAAATCTTGTAACTGGCCGCCGTAAGTTGGTTCAGGAATACCACCATCACGAATGAAGGCTTGTCTCTGCTCTGGCGTTTCAGCAGGGATACTTAAGCGGACCAACAATGAAACCGCGTTCTGGTCATCTTTTTCAGGCGCATGACCACGACCATCTTTGATGTGACAGTTTTGACAACCGTTGGTATTGAACAATGGACCTAATCCATCACGCGCATCGGTTGATGACGGCGCAGGAACCCAAGGGTTTCTAAAGAAGCTGTTACCTACGCTGAAATCCAAACGTTTGCTCATTGGAAGGTTGGCTGCAGGAAGAGAAAAAGCGTTCGCGCCCTCTTTCTTTACTGTGGTTTTGCCTCCAGAGTAGGTTTCATGGGCGTGCAATGGAGATAAGAAAAACAGTGCGGTTAATAGTGAGGCTGAGAGATACGACTTCATACATTGCCTTGCTGTGTTTTTGATTTTAGTTTTTATTAGGGAGTAACTTTTTTGAATAACAAACAATTAAGGGCTCAATAAGAGCCCTTACAATAGTTTTGGACTCGGGTTCTTAAAACTCGTGATCCGCTGTGTCTGGGTTTAGGCTATCAATGCCAATAACACCAGCAGCACGCTCGATTGCAGCGGTTTGAGACACTAGCGCAACAATAGTTTTGTTTACTAATGCGTTACCCGCAGCATTGTCAGCAGCAATTAGCTGATCGAAGTGCTGGTTATTTTTCTCTGCTGACACAACAAGTTGACCAACTTGCGCACGTGCTAGGTCAAACTGCTTTTGGATCTCTTTCGCCGCTTGCTCGTCTTTTTGCTCAACGAGGTCAAACAGGCTAGGACCTGAAAGTAGAGAACCATCTTCACGCTTGTACAAGCCAGTGTATACGTTGTAGATACCTTGCTCGTTGTAGTAGTGAGAGTTATGCGTGTTATCAGAGAAACAATCATGCTCGTCTTCAGTAGAGTTTGCTTCTAGTGCAACTTTCATACGCTCACCCGCTAGTTCACCTAGAGATAGTGAGCCCATACCAAATAGCATTTTACGTAGACCGTTCTCGCTAGATTCAGAAAGAAGCTCTTGACGGTAGTTGCCTTTTTCGCCTTCAGCCCACTGCTTTTCCATCCACTCTAAGTCTTGGATAAGTAGTTCAGCTGATGCTTTTAGGTATGCGCCACGACGGTCACAGTTACCATTAGTACACTCAGCACCAACAACGAAATCAGTGTAAGCACGCTCACCTGCACCGCTGTTAGTACCGTTTAAATCTTGGCCCCAAAGTAGGAATTCAATCGCGTGGTAGCCAGACGCTACGTTCGCTTCAGAACCACCGATCTCGTTCAGGTCTGCAATTAGCTCTGGAGTAATGTTAGTTGCGTCTACTGTTGTCTGACCAATTTGGAAAGTCTTATTTGCAACGATGTTTGCGCTAGCGCCTTCGTTACCAAGTTCATATTGGTAATCAGTCGAAACGTAATCGATAAGGCCTTCATCTAGCGGCCATGCATTTAATTGGCCTTCCCAATCATCTACAACAACGTTACCAAAGCGAAAGACTTCAGACTGTTGGTAAGGTACACGAGAGTCTAGCCAAGCTTGCTTTACTTGTTCGAAATTGCCAGCAGAAGGAGAAGCTAAGAAGGTATCAATAGAAGAGTTCAACGCTTTTGCTGTAATTACTGAATCTGCAAACACTGCATGAGCAATATCGGCGTAATGTTCTACAACTTGATCTTGAGTTACTGCTGCAAAAGAAGAAGCAGAGGCAAAAATGAGTGACGAAGTTACGGCTTTTGTCACTAAAGATTTAATGGTCATGAAGCATCCTTGTTGAGCTTTGAATTATTATTCGTAGTAATAGTGCAAACCATTATCATTTACACTACAGATTTGAATAATACAAACTTACAATTTTATTGCAAGATAAATACAAAAAAACCTCACATTTGTGAGGTCTTTAAATACTTTTGTGCTATAGCAATAAAAGGAAGCTTATCAAATATCCAGATTATGCTTACCGTGTGAGACTTTCGCCTTCAGGTAACTCTCATTTCCCGACTTGATATGTGCAGAAGTATTCACCACTTCTTCAATCTCAATACCGAAAGATTTCAGCTCATTGATTTTCTTAGGGTTGTTAGTAACCAAACGAATTTTTGTGGTTCCTAAAGCGCGAAGCATTTCTGCCGCTTCGGTAAAGTCGCGTAAATCATCACCAAAACCTAGGTGGTTATTCGCTTCATAGGTGTTCATGCCTTCGCTTTGCAGACGGTACGCATCGATTTTGTTATACAAACCAATACCACGACCTTCTTGGCGTAAGTAAAGAATCACTCCCCCCGTCTCACCCATAATTCTGATGGTTTCATCTAACTGCTCACCACAGTCACAGCGAGAAGAATGAAAAACATCACCAGTCAGGCACTCAGAGTGCATACGAACAAGAGGTATGTCTTGTGTCTTATCCGCTGATTTAAATATCACAGCAACATGCTCTTTATCTGTTTTCAATCCATGAAAAGACAGAAGTTCAGCATCAATACTGCTTGTTACCCCTACTTTGAAATCTATTCTGGCACGCACTTCCGCCATAGCTATACTCACTTGAAAATTCGATGTATTTAACAACACTACACTATATGTCTAGGCAATATTTTGTAGCTAACTATCTAATGATAGACACTATGAGGCTGTTAACAATTTTTTTCAAGGTCGACCACGTACAAATTGTTATATTATAACAATTAATTTTCTGGGTAACAAAAAACCCCACGTTGGGATGACCAACATGGGGTTATAAATCAATCAATTGCGGCTAAGGCTACACTTTTTGCGGAACGATCAGCTTAGTTGAGTTTGCTTCCAGATAACAAGCTGCACCCAAGCATTCTCTAATTCACTTAACTCTTCTTGTGTCAGTGTAGAGATGCTCGACTTTGCACTGTATTTTTCTGCCCATTTATCAGAACGGACATGAGTATAGAACTCTTTTTTTAAATTTGAGATTACGTTATCCACAAACACATCCTTATATAACAGTGCTTAGCCTTTATAATCCGTTAATATTACAAAATACAGCTCAATTGGTAAACAGTAATACACAATTTTTATGAGTCATTCCTAACACTCGCTACTGATAAATATACAAACAAAAGAAATAATAGGCTCGGTAACAACCAAAGTAATATGTTTGAAACACTCATTGCTGGCTTATAAAGCACAAATTCACCAAACCTTTCTGTCATGTACTGAGTGATTTCATTGTTACTCTTCCCTGCTTTCACCATATTGAATACAACAAGGCGTAAATCTTTTGCTATGGGAGAGTTCGACTCAATCAAATTTTGATTCTGACATTGTGGACAGCGCAGCGATTTTGCCAAACTAATAGCACGCTGTTGTTGATTAGGGCTTTCAAACTCAAATAACTCTACCTGAATGCTTGTATCTTTATCACTCGCCGTAAACAAATCCTCAGCTAATACAGGGAAGTTGACGACAATAGCAGCGCTAAGTATGAGCACTATGTTGAGTAGGAACTTCATCATCCATTTGTACCTTTAAAATAGTGAGCGAGTTCTTTACGCCAAACCGATTCATTAATCACACCTAGCAACTTCTTCACGATTTGGCCTTCAGCATCGACTAAATACGTCTCAGGAGTACCGATTACGCCCAGCTCTAAAGCCAACTTCCCTTGAGGATCACTGATCACAGTTGCGTACGGGTTGCCATCGTTGGACAATACATTGAGCGCTGCCCCAGGGTTATCTCGATAATTGAGACCCACAATTGGAATGCCTTTCTTCTGCAGTTCGAGTAAAAAAGCGTGCTCGGTTTTACATATTCCGCACCATGAAGCCCATACATTGACCAGTTGGTAAGGATGTTGAGTAATATCAGAAAGCGTAAGCTTAGCCGTTTCAGAACTTAATATTTCAGAGCTTAATGCTTCAGAATCGAATGACTCATCAGTAACGAGTTTTTCTGCCGTAAATTCAGGGAAAGCCCTTTTTTGCTCTGAAACGCTGGTCGTTTGTTGCTTATTGTCGAGCGCATATGAAAATGCAACGACCAAAGCAACAGCCACTGAAAATAGAGCAATGAGTTTATTACGAACGCTGGTATGCATACTGTGCAGCCTTAACGGTTTTCTTTTTACGATTGGTCAGTGAAAGCACAGCACCTAGAATTGAGAACAACCCACCAAACCATATCCAACGAGCATACGCTTTGTACTGAACTCGAAATGCATAAGCGGTAGCGTCAACTTTCTCACCCATGGTTATATACACATCGCCATGCCAGAACCATTTCATTGCGGGCTCGCTCATGTTCATCACTCGAACTTGGTAATGTCTTCTTTCCGGCGAAATAGAAAAACTTTGCTCGCCAGTATCTAGCTTAAGTATCGCCTTTTCAGCGGTAAAGTTTGAGGTGACATAAAGCTCTGTATCTTCATGAGCAAGCGTCCAGTCCATAAACTCCACCTGTTCATCTGGGCTTAATTTATAGCTGCGCTCAAACGAGTGGTAACTGTTCATTGCAGCACCTACAGCTAAGACCGCGACACCGACATGGGCAAAGGTCATCACCCAGACTTTTTGTTGGAACTTGGAACTGCCCGTTACCGCTAGGCCATAAACATGAGTGAGTAAAACCCAAAATGCGAGTGACCATGTCATCAGAGCCATCACTTGTCGTTGGACTTGTTCCACTTGCCATGAATAACAAACGTAACCCAATGCCAACGACACCAAAGCTAACAATGAAATAACACCTTTGGTTGCTTGAGGTTTAACACTCAACAATGGGGCTAAGCCAACCACGCCAAGTGCGAGCAAAGCCAAAGGCGCAATCAACAGATTAAAGTATGGCGCACCGACCGATATGTTACCCAGCCCAAGCAGCTCAAAGACCATTGGATAAAATGTACCAAACACCACAACAGCGGTCGCTAATACAAAAATGAGCACCGCGACCAGACTTAAAAAACTCTTACTGGCGAAGCTAGTAATCGGGTTAGATTCAAAAGACTCCCCTCTAATGATAAGAAGAGAGAAAGAGCTCACTAGCACCAACATCAATATAAGTAGCAGTGCGATACCTTTGGTCGGGTCGACAGCGAAAGCGTGTACCGATGTGAGTACACCAGAACGAACAATAAAGGTGCCTAAGATACTCAAACAAAATGTAATGAAAGCAAGACTTAGAGACCACTTCAGAAGCTGTTGTTTACCCTTGGCAACACCTAAACAATGCAGCAAGGCTGTCGAAGTGAGCCACGGTAACAAACTGGCATTTTCAACAGGGTCCCAGAACCACCAGCCGCCCCAGCCTAATTCGTAATACGCCCACCAAGAGCCAAGAATGATCCCTGCAGTTAAAAAGATCCAAGCGACTAGACACCAACTGCGACAATGAGCAACCCAATCAAACTCAATAGGGTCAACCAGCAAAGCGGCAACTGCAAATGCCAGCACCACAGAAAAGCCTACATAGCCAAGGTAAAGCAATGGAGGGTGAAAGATCAGGCCGACATCTTGTAACATTGGGTTAAGGTCACGCCCTTCTAGCGGCAAGATCGAATTCATTTCAAATGGGTTTGATGAAAATAAGGTGAACCAAGCAAATATCGCGAGCAGTAGATTCATTACCCACAACACACGGCTTTGGTATTCATTCGAATAGTGTTTTTGTAAGGCAATCACGCCAGACCAGACGCTGATCGTCAGTACCCAAAATAACAAAGAACCTTCATGGCCCGCCCATACGGCTGCTAGCTTAAAAAATGAGGGTAATTGAGTATTTGAATGTTCAGCGACATAGAGGATAGAGAAGTCATCACTGACAAAGGCATAGCCAAGCAATGCGACAGAAGTGACAGAAAACAATGCACTTGAAAGAGAGAAACTGCGGACTAAACCTATATTTTGCGTCCGTTTGTTTAGCATTTGATAAAACGAATGCACACCAATAATGCTACTGAGTACAGCAACCAACACTAAACTAAACAGCCCCAAAGAACCGACCATATCACCTCAATAAGGCTCCGCTAGAGCAGAGCCGATCTGAACACGCATCTCATGTTTACTAAAAGCATGTTCATTAATAAGCAGATGTCTAGTATCCAACATCTGCTCACTAATAAACTTGCGCGAAATTAAGCTATCGTTAACTGCCCTGCATAAAGGACAAAAGTTCGCAGCATTAATACGCCCATTAGGCTTAGCGAAGTCACGGAGAAAATATACACCGAGCTATGGCGGATTGATGTTGGTGTGACGGCATTCAACAACAACGGTAAAACCATACCAACACCGATGACGCCATACCAGAACCAACTCGCCCAGAAACCACTGCCAATTGCGTTCCATACTGCTTGTTCACTTTGACCGCCAGCGAAGATCAGCCCAGTAAAGAAAGTAATAAGAACAAACAACTCAAACATCACAACCGGGCGTTCAAAACCGTGGATCCATGAAATACTCGGGCTATGAGGTGACTCTTTAAAGACCAACACACCAAATAAAATACACGCCGCCGCACCCGAAGATAAACTCGAGAACAAGAACAAAATCGGCAGTACTGGGTTATTCAATAGTGGGAAGGTATTTAAAGCTGACAGCAAGAATCCGGTATAAGCGGCAAGCATCAAAGCAAGAACAGCTAGGAATATTTCCAGAGCATTCTCAAACACTTCTAATTTGCCAATCCAGTTCCCGACAAAGTCGAGTCGTCCTTTTAACCATGTTTGGTCACTCAAGAACACGACAATTTGATCTCTAAATATAATGCCGATCCAAAGGAACAAGATCACCATATACACTTGGAATAAGATCACACCCATCGACATCACAGACGTTGGATTATAGAAGATCATGATCTTCCAAAATGACAGTGGTTTTGTCAGGTGGAAAACCAAGATCAGCAGACCTGAAATGATCCCAAATGGCGCAAGAAAAGCTGTCGCCTTTAACACACCATTATGAGCAGGATCGCCTTCAATAACCTTACGCTTGAGATAAATGGAGATCATTACGGCACCCGCCGACATCCCCGCGAGAAATAGATAGATTGCTATAATCCAGTCCCATACCACGGTACCAGACTGAAAAGCTGCGTCCCATGCACTCATAATCAAATCTCCCCTTTTTGGTGTGGCACTTTATAGAGTTTTGGTTGAGTGCCTAGATAGGCTTTATCTCTGTAAACCACCTCGGATTGAAGTACTTGGTTTATCTCACTCTTAGGGTCATTTAAATCGCCGAATGTCAGCGCTTTGGTTGGGCAAGATTCGACACAAGCAGGCAACTTCCCTTGTGCTAGATTGGTATCACGACAGAAGTTACATTTATCGGCTGACTTGTTCTCTGGATGGAAAAAGCGCACTTGATATGGACACGCTAACAAACAGTAACCACAACCGACACACTTCTCTTTGTGGACATCAACAATGCCCGTTTTTTCATCTTTGTAGGCAGCACCTGTTGGGCAAACCATGACACACGGCGCGTTATCACAATGTTGGCAAGAGTTACGAGTAAAACGGTAATCAACATTGGGATATTCGCCTTGGGGTTCGCTCTTAATAATTTCTAAGCGCGACACGCCTTCAGGTACTTTATTCACTTCACGACATGCTTCTGTACAAGCAGTACAACCAATACACGCGGTTTCGTCATGAATCATTCCATAACGTTTAGCACCATCTTCTTGAACATTAGCTAGCGTTTTACGACTTGTCACCGCAGCGGTTCCTGCTACACCCGTGGTAAAAATAACGGCACCAGCGCCTGCTAAAAAGTTTCTTCTTGAGCAGCTCATAGATTACTCCCCTTCTTTCTTCTGGTTGAAGTCTGAATGGCAATCCACACACAGCTTAATGGTTTGCTTTTTATCTAAGCCCAACACCTTTGCTTCAGTCGCATGAACATCATGGCAGTTTGAACACGTTAAGTTTTGCGCGTGAACATCGTGAGTCCAGCTAGCTTCACGCAGATCATCAGGTTTGTGACAATCGATACATTGGCTATTGGCATCTAAAATTAAGCTAGGATCGAGGAAAACCTTTTCGGTTCCTGGTTGTGATTGAGCCGCGCGATACTTCACCACTTCAGGTGCACCTTCTCGGTGATCGGGGCTAATTGAACTATGACAATCGGTACAATTTACTTCACGGCCAAGTAAAGCGTGTGCACTTTCACCATGTGAACCCAATACCGTTTCTTTTGAATCTTTATGGCATTGAACACACTTGTAGTCTTTGTCGCGGATTAATTCGACTTCATGTCTTGTTGATTCTCCTACTGGCGTAACAGCAGGCTCAGCAACAGCATGAATGGAATAACCATAGAGGCAGAATGCTAGAAGGGATTTAAGCATTATGACTATGGCCAATTTAATATTGCCCATTTTATCCTTTCCTTATACCGGCATTATTTAACTCTCAACTAAATAATATTCCGGTTAAACAAAAGTACCCTTAAACGATATTATTACCGCTTAAATGATATCAATTCTTATTTTGGATAAGCCACAACGCTTTCTATAATCAGAATATACCTCTAATTAGGTAATGCGAAATTTGAATGGGTTAATATGTGAACACAATCACCCTATTTATATAGTGGTCAATTTAGGTAATTGATTGTTATATATGATAATAATTCTCAATTAAATTTTAATACCACTAACCACCAATACCCCTTTAGGGGTATATAAACTTCAACGTGATTGAAGTCACTACCGTTAATTGATCTAAGACAAGCTATATCCAACACGTAACAAAATGTGTTTGTTTATGAATTAATATAAACAGGAATTCTCCAGTTCTTAATTTGAATAGCAAACTCACAACGCTTGGTATAAGAATCAGTATATTGGAGATATCACTGTGAAAAAGCATTGGATACGTAATTCGGTCACAGCACTATTAATGGTTAGCGCATCACTAGCAAGCGCGACCAGTTTTGCTGCGTCTGAACAAAAAGAAATTGGCGACCCTCGTAACGACCAGTTCGAGCAAAACCACCCAGATCAATATCATTCATGGAGACAGACTTCAGAAAGCGAAGTTATTGAAGATGCACTAAAAGAAGATCCCAACATGGTTATCATGTGGGCTGGCTACGGCTTCGCAAAAGATTACAACAAGGCACGCGGTCACTTTTATGCGATTGACGATGTACGACAAACGCTTCGTACAGGCGGCCCAACAGACGAAAGCTCTGGCCCAATGCCAATGGCGTGTTGGAGCTGTAAGAGCCCAGACGTAGCTCGTGTTATCGAAGAGCGTGGTGAAGATGGTTATTTTGAAGGTAAATGGGCGCGTCTTGGCAACGAGATCATTAACCCTATTGGCTGTTCAGACTGTCACGACACCCAAAGCGAAGGCTTTAAGAATGGTGAGCCAGCACTGAAGGTGACTCGTCCTTACGTTGAGCGTGCATTTGAAACGATTGGTAAAAAGTTTGATGAACAAAGTCGTTTAGACCAACAAGCTTCTGTTTGTGCTCAGTGCCACGTGGAATACTACTTCACAGGGCCAACCAAAGGTGTGAAATTCCCTTGGGACCAAGGTACAACCGTTGGCGACATGGAACGTTACTATGATGCAATCAACTTTAAAGATTGGACGCATAAAGTATCGAAAGCACCCATGCTGAAAGCACAGCACCCTGGCTTCGAAACATGGCGCGAAGGCATCCACGGTAAGAACAAAGTCGTTTGTGCTGACTGTCATATGCCAAAAGTGACCAAAGAAGATGGCACCGTTTATACCGACCATAAAGTGGGTAACCCATTCGACCGCTTCGAAGATACGTGTGCAAACTGTCACACTCAATCGAAAGAAACCATGCGTAACATCGTTTCAAGCCGTAAAGCGCAAGTACTGAACATGAAGCTGACAGCTGAGAAACAAATCGTTGCTGCTCACTTTGAAGCAGGCGCAGCATGGGAAGCGGGTGCGACAGAGCAAGAGATGGAACCTATCTTACTGGATATCCGTCACGCTCAATGGCGTTGGGACTACGCTATCGCGTCTCACGGTATTCACATGCACGCACCTGAGATCGCTCTAGAAGTGCTTGGTACTGCCGTTGACCGCGCCGCGGATGCTCGTACCAAGATTGTTCGTCTACTGGCGAAGAAAGGCATCACCGATCCAATCGAGATTCCAGATATCTCGACAAAAGAAGCGGCTCAAAAAGCGCTTGGAATGGACATGGATAAGATGAACGCAGAGAAACAGCACTTCTTAGACACGGTTGTTCCTAAATGGGAAGAGCAAGCTGAAAAGCGTGAAGCCAACTACGAATACTAGTTTCTTCCATTAGACCATTAAGTAAAAACCAGTCACACTATTGTTGTGTGGCTGGTTTTTTTAGGTTTTAGGGGAATACAGATCAATATCGAATCCCCGATCCACTCGCCAATTCAAGGAATAAACAATGAAAATCTTACTTTCGCTTTCGGCATTATGTATTGCACTACTCAGTTCAAGCGTTCACGCATCTGAGCGTGCTGAGACAGGGTGGGAATTAATAGAGAAAGGTGCATTAGTGGTTGATGTCAGAACACCTGCAGAGTTCGAACAAGGGCATCTAGACAACGCCATCAACTACCCTCTTTCTGAAGTGGCTACTCACTTTGCTAAGATAGATAAAGACCAACCCATCGTGTTGTACTGCCGTAGTGGCAATCGTTCAGGGCAAGCTTATCAATTCTTGCGTGCTCAAGGGTTTACTCAAATCCACAATGCTGGTGGCTTAATCGAAATGCAGGAAAACCAATAGTCTTCGAAATGAGAGACTTAAGTAAGATCGCCTCTTTAGCAATTAGCCAAGCTTAGCGGATCATCTGTTTGGCTTGGTTGATCGAATGAATAATAGAGACACGATCAATGCCCTTTTGATTGGAATCTAAGATTTGAGTCCACGCATCAATCGCTTGTTGATAGCGCATACTAATGAAGTGATCGGTCGCAATCAGCATCAATGCCGTACGATCATTGGGATCAAGCTGCATGGAGTGCTCCAGCAACGCATTAACATCATCACTCATCGCTTGAGAGCTAAGATAATAAAGTGCCGTTGCTTTGGCAGCATAGAGGCCAGAAGGCGCTTGAGGATCTAAGCGAATCGCGTAGTCGTAACAGGTAAACGCAGCATCAAACTCCCCTCTCTGCATGTACACACCACCAAGCTTAAACCACAAATCGGATTGATTCGGGTCTTGCTCAAGGCTTTTCTGAAGTTCATCTTCGAAATCTGTTGCCGTGTAGTTATTATTATCATCCAAAGGCAGTTGAGGTAACTCTTGTTTAAGTTGAGACCAGACAAGCACACTCAAAGCCACAGCAGTAAGTGAAATCATCACATTGCCTTTTAGATGACTGCCATTGTTGTTCGCGGCAATAACGATCACAATCAAAAACAGACTCATCAGTAGTAACGCAACCAACAACCAGATATCCATTCCACATCCCTTTTATTTAGCTCTATCTCCTACTCTATCGTTTTCGCCGTGCCTCGTTATTGATCAAAGTTTAGCGTTCGAGATTTAGTGATCAAACTTTCGCATAAAAGCGACGGGGTAAGATTGGTGCTCAGACCTAAGCCATAAGCCATAAGCCATAAGCCATAAGCCAAATGAAAAGAGAAGAGAAGTGAAATGACAGGCAATAAAAAACCGAGCACTTAGGCTCGGTTTTTTCAATGGTAAGCTTAATTACTTAACGTAATCGAGATTACTCAGTGTCTTGCTCGCTATCACTTTCAGAGTCAGAAGCATCTGATGCTTGCTCTTCACTTGATTCAGAAACAACCGTTCCTTCTGCATTAACTGTTTCTGCGTTTACTGCGTTTACTGCGTTTACTGCGTCAGCATTTGCTTCTTCAGTTTCTTCGCCTTCAACAATCTCAGCTTCTTCTACTTCGTCGATACGTTGTAGACCTACAACATTCTCGTCTTCAGCAGTACGAATCAGTGTCACACCTTGAGTGTTACGACCAACTTGGCTTACTTCCGCTACGCGAGTACGTACTAGTGTACCTGCGTCGGTGATCATCATCATTTCATCGCCTTCTTCAACCTGAACAGCACCAACTACTGGGCCATTACGATCAGAGACTTTGATAGATACTACACCTTGCGTTGCACGGCCTTTCGTTGGGTATTCAGCCAGCTCAGTACGCTTACCGTAACCGTTTTGAGTCACAGTTAGGATATCGCCTTCGTTTGAAGGAACAATCAGTGAAACCACTTGATCGTCTTCTGGAAGCTTCATACCACGAACACCAGAGGCAGTACGACCCATTGGACGTACTTTGTCCTCGTTAAAGCGAACAACTTTGCCCGACTTCGAGAACAGCATGATGTCGCTATTACCGTCAGTAATATCAACGCCAATCAGTGAATCATCGTCACGTAAGTTAACTGCGATTAGGCCGTTAGCACGTACGTTTGCGAATTGATCCAGTGATGTCTTCTTAACGGTACCGTCGCCTGTTGCCATGAAGATGAATTTCTCGTTAGAGAACTCAGAAACAGGCAGGATAGCCGTAATACGCTCACCTTCTTCTAGAGGAAGAATGTTAACGATAGGCTTACCACGAGCCGTGCGGCTTGCTTGAGGCAGTTGGTAAACTTTCAAGCGGTACGTTTTACCACGAGTAGAGAAACATAAGATGTTATCGTGAGTATTAGCAACAAGCAGACGCTCAATGTAATCCTCATCTTTCATCTTAGTTGCACTCTTACCTTTACCACCACGACGCTGAGCTTCGTAGTCGCTTAGGATTTGGTACTTAACGTAACCTGCGTTAGAAAGCGTTACT
The DNA here is from genome assembly GCF_041439035.1 of Vibrio sp. 1F263. NCBI lineage: Bacteria > Pseudomonadati > Pseudomonadota > Gammaproteobacteria > Vibrionales > Vibrionaceae > Vibrio > Vibrio sp. 1F263. The sequence continues at coordinate 50,386 of NZ_JBGONI010000028.1, forward strand.
ACAACGTCTTCTTGAGCGATTAGCTCTTCCATGTCGATGTCATGAACCGCTGCTGTGATTTCTGTACGACGTTCGTCGCCATAGATATCACGTACCGCTTCAAGTTCTTCACGGATAACTTCCATCAAACGCTCAGTGCTTGCAAGGATATGCATTAGCTCAGCGATCTCTTCTAGAAGTGCTTTGTATTCGTCTAGAATCTTCTCGTGCTCAAGGCCAGTTAGGCGGTGAAGACGAAGTTCTAGAATAGCTTGCGCTTGAGTTTCCGTTAGGAAGTATTGACCATCACGGATACCGTATTGGTCTTCAAGCCAATCTGGACGGGCTGCATCAGTACCAGCACGTTCAAGCATTGATGCAACGTTACCAAGATCCCAACCACGAGATACTAGACCAACTTTAGCTTCTGCTGGTGTTGGTGCGTTCTTGATCAGTTCAATGATTTCATCAATGTTTGCAAGCGCTAAAGATAGAGCTTCCAAGATATGTGCACGGTCGCGCGCTTTCTTCAATTCGAAGATAGTACGACGTGTCACAACTTCACGACGGTGATCAACAAAACACTTCAACATATCTTTAATGTTGAAAAGTTGTGGTTGGCCGTTGTTCAGAGCAACCATGTTGATGCCGAAAGTTGTTTGCAGTTGAGTTTGTGAGTAAAGGTTGTTTAGTACAACTTCACCGACAGCATCACGCTTACATTCAATAACAATACGCATACCATCTTTATCAGATTCGTCACGCAGTGCACTGATGCCTTCAACTTTCTTGTCTTTTACAAGTTCTGCAATCTTCTCGATCAGACGAGCTTTGTTCACTTGATACGGAATTTCAGTAACGATAATAGTTTCTTTACCGTTCTTTTCCGTTTCAATTTCAGCTCTCGAGCGCATGTAGACTTTGCCTCGGCCAGTCTTATATGCATCGACAATGCCCTTACGGCCACTGATTAATGCTGCTGTCGGGAAGTCTGGACCCGGGATGTAGTCCATTAGCTCATCAATAGTGATGTCTTCATTATTGATAAATGCTAAACAGCCATCAACAACTTCGCCAAGGTTATGCGGCGGGATGTTGGTAGCCATACCTACTGCGATACCAGAAGCACCGTTAACCAATAGGTTTGGTATTTTTGTTGGTAAAACTGCTGGTATTTGCTCGGTTCCATCATAGTTAGGAACGAAGTCAACCGTATCTTTATCAAGATCCGTTAATAGCTCACCAGCTATTTTTGACATACGAACTTCGGTATAACGCATTGCCGCAGCTGAATCGCCGTCAACCGAACCAAAGTTACCTTGGCCATCGACTAACATATAGCGTAGTGAAAACGGCTGAGCCATACGAACAATTGACTCGTATACCGCACTATCACCGTGTGGGTGATATTTACCGATTACATCGCCTACTACACGAGCAGACTTTTTATATGCTTTGTTCCAATCATTACCTAATACATTCATCGCGAACAAAACGCGGCGGTGTACTGGTTTTAGGCCATCACGCACATCTGGAAGGGCACGACCAACGATGACGGACATCGCGTAGTCTAGGTATGAACCTCTAAGCTCATCTTCAATATTTACGGGCGTGATCTCTTTCGCTAGATCGCTCATAGAGCCATTTTCCCTCTATAGTCAGATCGTATTTTTGAATACGTATAAGACCGAAAAATATAACACAAATTTACCTACGGAGGCATCACTTTCCCTCTCCTTTTACCATCTTGTGACCCTTGTAGCCAATCTATTGATGAGAAATTGCACCTCAGCGTCATATCTTGCTGAAACATGGTCACTTTACACTCAATAAACTAGCAAAATTGTAGATCTTCTGGTCAGCAGGAAAAGGCAAGTTATAATGCCTGCAATTTCATGGATGCATTATTTAACTTGGAAATGCCGATTATGACTAAATCACAAAACGTAGACCCAGCAGAAATCAAAAAATTCGAAGACATGGCGTCGCGCTGGTGGGAGCTAGAAGGCGAGTTTAAGCCACTACATCAAATCAACCCACTGCGCCTAAATTACGTTCTAGAGAAAACCGAAGGCCTATTTGGCAAGAAAGTTCTCGATGTTGGCTGCGGTGGCGGTATTTTGGCTGAGAGCATGGCCGTTGAAGGTGCGCTAGTCACTGGTTTAGATATGGGTAAAGAACCGCTAGAAGTCGCTCGTCTGCATGCATTAGAAACCGGCACCAAGCTTGATTACATTCAAAGCACCATTGAAGATCATGCTGAGCAAAACCCACAAACTTACGATGTGGTGACCTGCATGGAAATGCTAGAGCACGTACCAGACCCACAATCGGTTATCTCGGCTTGTTCAAAGTTGGTTAAACCAGGCGGCCATGTGTTCTTCTCGACATTGAACCGTAACTTTAAGTCTTACCTATTCGCTATAGTAGGTGCAGAAAAGCTACTTAAGATTGTCCCAGAAGGTACTCACGACCACGAAAAGTTCATTCGCCCAGCGGAACTTATCAAGATGATAGACAACACTCCGCTGCAAGAATTGGGGATTACAGGACTGCACTACAACCCGTTAACGGACACTTACCGTTTGGGCACAAATGTAGATGTTAACTACATAGTCCACACGCAAAATCTCACCCGATAACTATTAATATCCCCAGCTTAAAATCTTTTAGAAAAAGACGATTGAAAAGAGTTGTAATTAACATAACTTTACGACTTTTTTCAGTCTAAATTTCGTGCGCTCGCTTCCATTTTGACCACCTAGATTTAATTTTAATCATCCAAAATCCATTGCCCATTTTGCTCAAAGATCAAGGGATTTTTTTTTATGTGTGCGCAAAAATAAAGCAACCTTAAAAGGCTATTTTTATACAATCAAGTCACATCGAACCTCGTCAGTTAGTGGTCACTTACAGTTTTTTTTCAATCCACCACTTATCCACAAGCACTCCCATTTCTTTACCTTGAAAAATATAAGCTGTAGCACTATCTTGTAACCCAACAAACAAATGACCCCTATATGTTGTGTTTGAACTACAATGTATGGGTAGACCAAGATCACAAAGCCGAAACGTAATTTACAAAAATTACACAGAAATACACAAAAACACGGCTTTGTTCAGTTTTGTTAGGGAAATTAAGCAGAATGAACCAACAACTTACTGTTACCAAACGTAACGGGCGCAAAGAAACAATCGATTTAGAGAAAATCCATCGAGTGATCACATGGGCAGCTGAAGGCTTGCACAATGTTTCTGTATCACAAGTAGAATTGAAAGCTCACATTCAGTTTTATGATGGCATCACCACCACTGACATCCATGAGACAATCATCAAGTCAGCAGCGGATTTAATCTCTGAAGAGACTCCTGATTACCAATATCTAGCAGCACGTCTGTCAGTATTCCACCTACGTAAAAAAGCGTACGGCGAGTACGAGCCACCGGCTCTATATGACCACGTTGCAAAACTGGTTGATATGGGCAAATACGATAGCCACCTAATGGAAGACTACACGAAAGCTGAGTTTGACGAGCTTGACGCGTACATCGACCACAAGCGTGACTTAGACTTCTCTTATGCAGCGGTCAAGCAGCTTGAAGGTAAATACTTCGTGCAAAACCGTGTAACAAAAGAAATCTACGAGAGTGCTCAGTTCCTTTACATCCTAGTTGCTGCTTGTTTATTCGGTAAATACCCGAAATCAACTCGTCTGGATTACATCAAACGTTTTTACGACGCCTCGTCTACGTTTAAGATTTCTCTACCTACACCAATTATGTCTGGTGTACGTACGCCTACTCGTCAATTCAGTTCTTGCGTACTGATCGAGTGTGGTGACAGCCTTGATTCTATCAACGCAACAGCAAGCTCTATTGTTCGTTACGTATCTCAACGTGCTGGTATTGGTATCAACGCAGGTCGTATCCGTGCGCTTGGTTCTGAAATTCGTGGTGGTGAAGCGTTCCACACTGGCTGTATCCCTTTCTACAAATACTTCCAAACAGCAGTAAAATGTTGTTCTCAAGGTGGTGTTCGTGGCGGTGCAGCAACCGTGTTCTACCCACTATGGCACGGTGAAGTTCAGTCTCTATTAGTACTGAAAAACAACCGTGGTGTTGAAGAGAACCGTGTTCGTCACATGGACTACGGCGTACAGCTTAATAAGCTTATGTACTCTCGTCTTGTTCAAGGTGGCAACATCAGCCTGTTCTCCCCTTCAGATGTACCTGGACTTTACGATGCGTTCTTCGAAAACCAAGAGCGTTTTGAAGAGCTGTACGTTAAGTACGAAAACGATCCTTCAGTGAAACGTGAAACTGTGAAAGCGGTTGAACTGTTCTCTCTACTAATGCAAGAGCGTGCTTCTACTGGTCGTATCTACATTCAGAACGTTGACCACTGTAATACACACAGCCCGTTTGATTCTGAAGTAGCACCTGTTCGTCAATCGAACCTATGTCTAGAAATCGCGCTACCAACTAAGCCACTTTCTAACGTGGAAGATGACGAAGGTGAGATTGCACTGTGTACGCTTTCAGCGTTCAACCTTGGCGCAATCAATGAACTCGACGACTTAGCAGAGCTTTCTGAGTTGGTTGTTCGTGCACTTGATGCACTGCTTGATTACCAAGACTACCCGCTTCCAGCAGCACGTAAGTCGACAATGAACCGTCGTACTCTAGGTGTGGGTGTAATCAACTACGCATACTACCTAGCGAAGAATGGTGTTAAGTACTCTGATGGCAGTGCAAATGGCCTGACTCACCGTACTTTTGAAGCAATTCAATACCACTTGCTAAAAGCGTCTGTTGAACTAGCGAAAGAGCAAGGCCGTTGCCCATCTTTCCACGAGACCAACTACGCGAAAGGCCTACTGCCAATCGATACTTACAAAAAAGATATCGACTTAGTATGTGAAGAGCCGCTGCACTACGATTGGGACACGCTACGTGAAGAGATCATGGAGCACGGTCTGCGTAACTCTACGCTAACAGCGCTTATGCCTTCTGAGACTTCGTCTCAAATCTCGAACGCGACTAACGGTATCGAGCCACCACGTGGTTATGTATCAGTGAAAGCGTCGAAAGACGGTATCCTGAAGCAAGTTGTTCCTGATTTCTTAAATCTTAAAAACAACTACGAACTACTTTGGAACATTGGCAATAACGACGGTTACCTGCACTTAGTGGGTATCATGCAAAAATTCGTTGACCAAGCTATCTCTGCAAACACTAACTATGATCCAAGTGTTTACGACAGCGGTAAGGTACCAATGAAGCAGCTGCTTAAAGACCTGCTAACTGCATACAAGTATGGTGTTAAAACGCTTTACTACCATAACACTCGTGATGGTGCTAAAGACGACCAAGGCGATGCAGTTCAAGTGCCGGAAGAAGATTGTGAAGGCGGCGGTTGTAAGATCTAAATCGCAATAAACATTAAGACCCCAGAGAAGAGTTATCTTCTCTGGGTTTAAAGCATTAACAGGGTCCGTTTTATTGCGGGTCTTTAAAGGATTTGAGGCATTTATGGCTTACAGTACTTTTTCTCAACAAAAAAATGACCAACTAAAAGAACCAATGTTCTTGGGTCAGTCGGTAAACGTTGCACGTTACGACCAACAAAAATTTGAAATCTTCGAAAAGCTTATCGAGAAGCAGCTTTCTTTCTTCTGGCGCCCAGAAGAGGTCGACGTGTCTAGTGACCGTATCGACTACAACAAGCTTCCTGAGCATGAAAAGCACATCTTCATCTCTAACTTGAAGTACCAAACGCTTCTAGATTCTATCCAAGGCCGCAGCCCTAACGTTGCCCTACTTCCATTGGTATCACTACCAGAAGTTGAAACTTGGATTGAGACATGGTCATTCTCTGAAACGATTCACTCTCGTTCTTACACGCACATCATCCGTAACATCGTAAATGATCCAGGCGTAGTATTCGACGACATCGTTGAAAACGAAGAGATCCTGAAGCGCGCTAAAGACATCGCATTTTACTACGACGATTTGATCAAGCTGACGGCTGACTACCACCGCTACGGTGAAGGCAACCACAACATCAACGGCGAAGACGTTAAGATTTCACTTCACGACCTGAAGAAGAAGCTTTACGTATGTCTAATGTCTGTAAACGCACTGGAAGCGATTCGTTTCTACGTGAGTTTTGCATGTTCATTCGCATTCGCTGAACGTGAGCTAATGGAAGGTAACGCGAAGATCATCAAGCTAATCGCTCGTGATGAAGCACTTCACCTTACTGGTACACAGCACATGATCAACTTGCTGCGTAATGGCCAAGATGACTTCGAATTCATGCAGATCGCTGAAGAGTGTAAGCAAGAGTGTTTCGACCTATTCAAAGAAGCGGCTGAGCAAGAGAAAGAGTGGGCAGAATACCTATTCAAAGATGGCTCTATGATTGGTCTAAACAAAGACATTCTTTGCCAATACGTTGAGTACATTACTAACATCCGTATGCAGGCTGTTGGTCTAGGTACCGCTTACCCAGAAGCAACGTCGAACCCAATTCCATGGATCAACGCTTGGTTGTCTTCAGATAACGTTCAAGTTGCTCCACAAGAAGCTGAAATCAGTTCTTACCTAGTTGGCCAAATCGACAACGAAGTAAAAGCTGACGACTTTGAAGGGTTTGAGCTGTAATGCCAACAATCAAAATCAACAAGCTGACTTCTATTGAATCTAACCCTTCAAATACTCTATTGGAAACAATGGAACAAGCAGGGTTAGAGCCAGAATACAACTGCCGAGATGGCCACTGTGGCGCTTGCCGCTGTACGTTGGATTCTGGTGAAGTCGAGTACGTTGGTTTTGCTATGGCTTACACACAAGGCGATGAAATTTTGCCTTGTATCTGTAAAGCAAAAACAGAACTATCGCTGAGTAACGTTATTCACAGAAATAAGCAAAAAAGTGCTTAATACTTGTACTTAGATCTTATACTTAGCTACTTAGCTACTTAGCTACTTAGCTACTTAGCTACTTAGCGCGATTAGTACAATGTTGAATCGTTAACAGACAAGCTTAAAAATTTAAGGGCCCGATAATCTTCATTATCAGGCCCTTTTTGTATTTCATGTTGGCTCAATCATACAACTCGCTTATTGCACCAACTCGGCTTTATTGATGTATATGATTTATTACATATATAGCTTTATAGCTTTATAGCTTTAACTTGGACTTTATAGCGTTGACTTGGTTTTATAGTACCGCTTTAGGAATAAACATGTCTTTCAATCGCTTAACCGAAGAGTAAGTACCAAACATCGGTTTGTTGTCTAGATGCCTTCTCAGCATATCGGCGGCAACGGTCTTAATCACGTTGCGTTGGTCTTCGCGTGAGTACTGACGATAAAACTCAAGCACCTGTCCCCACTCTCCTGCTTCAGTAGACAATGCGACGCTAAATGTGTTGCCTTCTAACTTACCAGTAACCAAAGCCAGTTCTGTACCGCACTTCTCTCTTGTAGCGCCAGCCAGTGCAAAGGTTGCGGCTAATGGATCACTCTTTTCAAGTTCGCTCTCTTTTGGCTCAGCCATGACCCATGAATGACCAAAGCAGTCTTCAACCTGCTCATTCAATTGCAGCCACGCTGATAGGGCGCCTTTGGTCGACACTTCAGATACAGATAACGTCTTCTTTTTTTCCGCCATGATGTGTCCAATATGGTCAATCATTGGCTCATCAACGCTCACGACATTACTCTCTAGGAGCTTGTAAACCATTTGCAGAAGCTTAACGCGAGTTTCTAAGTCTGCCTTAGGACCAAACAGTTTGACCTCAATAAAAGGCAGATAAGAACGGTAGCCAAGTTCATAGCCTGCTGGAAGCTTAAGCTGGTCTAACACATCCGAGATACCCGATTCAGACAAACCAAACGTAAACAATCGACTGCATTCAGAGGCCACCACTTGAGGGTAGGTACGCGACAAGTCAGGAAGAATCTCAAACGTAACCATACGTTTGAATTCACTCGGTACACCAGGAGTGAAATAGAAAGTCGCATCGTTGATTTTCAGCTTGAAGCCGCAAGCCGTACCCACAGGATTATCAACAATCTCTGAACTCGCGGGCAATAAAGCTTGCTTAAGGTTACTATCAGGCATCGGCATACCACGTCCAGAGAACATCTCTTCCATACGAGTCAACCACTCAGGGAACATGACAAGCTTTTGATCTGAGGCCGCAGCCGCAGCCGCCGCACTCATATCATCAGTTGTCGGCCCCAAACCACCATTGACGATAACCACATCATAGTTGAAGCTCAGCATCAGCAGTTCTTCGATCAGAGCGTTCATTTGATCGCCCACAGTTGAACGCTTTGCCAAAGCAAAGCCGTGCTGATAAAACTCAGCAGACATCCAAGCTGCGTTTGTGTCGACAATGTCCCCATGAAGAACTTCTTCACCAGTGCTTAACATTGCGATTTTCGTCATATTTATATCCCTTGTGGCCATTAAAAGACACGGCATTATTTACAAACTAGTCTAAGGTTGAGTTTGAGTCATTCACCTTTTCACAAATATTACTAATGCTTAATCTAAGGTTTTCTTAGGAAAAGCAATAAATTATTAGTTCCCTAAACTAAGCATTTAATAGATAATTGTGACTCGGATCAATTATTAACTTCTCATGGAGACCCTTGTGGCCAAATCACCGTTACTAACGAAGGTTACTGCTGCATTTACAATGCTAATGTCAGTTAACTCGGTTGCAAGCCAATACGACTTCGACCAACCAATCAACCTTTCTTATTCGGATGAATGCGCTCAAGATTACTGTGTTAATGAAAGCTTGTACACCTATAAGCCTAGTAACAATTATGCGCTAAGCGAAACAAGCGACCAATATGATTTAACGATCGAAAAACAACCACTCTACCTTACCGTTAGCGATGGCAAAGATTGGGATTACCTCATGGGCCAAACTTATACCATTCTTGGTTTAAGTGTCGCAACCGTTGGCCTCATGACGCTTTTACCGGAAAGCATCACTAAGTGGGATGATGACCAGCGTGATATCAGTGCACTAGGTAAAAAATGGAAAGATAACGTTTCTGAAGGCCCTGTATGGGACCGTGATGAGCACTTCCTAAACTACGTAATGCATCCGTATTTCGGCGGTGTTTACTACACCGCAGCTCGACATGCTGGTTATGACGAGTTTGAGTCTTTCTTATACTCTTGGACAATGTCTACATTTTTCTGGGAATACGGCGTAGAAGCGTTTGCTGAAGTACCTTCATGGCAAGATATCTTTATTACACCATTCTTTGGGGCTGTTGTCGGTGAAATGATGCTAGAAGCAGAGCAAGACATTGTTGCTTCAGGTGGCGAAGTGATGGGCTCTCAAACCATGGGTGATGTTTCGTTGTTCTTCCTCAACCCTGTTGGCCATATCCACTACTGGGTAAGTGATGCATGGGGTGGTGACGCAGAAGTTAATCTGAATACTAACCCTTGGTGGGATAACAAAGACGCAGCCCGATTCGCCTACGATGCAGGGGCAACATATGACTCTCAGTTTGTTGGTATGAACTTTAAAGTAACGTTTTAAATCGGCTTCCAGTCTCTGAACTCTAAGTTGTTACATTTCAAATAAAAGCGACAACTCTTCTAAAAGCGGCTCTCTAGCCGCTTTTTTTGTGCCCTACTCTTCATTCTCTTTTTTTGCATCACAGCTTAGTTTCAAAAATTGACACAGGTCAAACATTGTTCGATGTAACCTTCTACACTGAAATTAAAGAACTTTATCGCGTGATATCAAACATTTAATTAGCAACGAACAATTGAGACTTTGGGGGCTGATATGAACAGTACATTTATCGTAAACTTTATCGGACAAGCATCACCAGCAACAATCAAGCAACTTGCTGCGGTTACTCACGAAAACGACGGAAAATGGCTCATCAGTAAAGTTAACTTTATTGAAGATCAAGTTGCAGGCGTATTAAAGATTCAACTTCCTGCCATCAACGAATCAATTGTTAAGGATGCTTTCAGTGCCAATGCTGACTTGATCGTGCAGTTTGTTGATTCAGACCACACTCACAACGCACAAGACACAATACATCACTTACGACTTGACTCTAACGACCGAGCTGGCATCGTCAACGAAGTGACACATGTACTAGACAGACAAGGGATTAGCATTCTAGATATGGATTGCCACCGAGTATTTATCGCTGGTGGCGGTGGTGTTAGCTCAAGCCTATTTACTTCCAAGATCGCCGTGAAGTTGCCAATTGAAGTCTTGATTGATGATGTCGTAAATGAATTAGAAACGCTCAGTGAAGATACTCGAGTGATGATTGAGAGCTAACAAGCTAGCCTCCTGATGATAAATTCATCATTGGGAGGCTCCCCTCCAGAAATCCCCCCTCCTCTTACATAACTTACAAAAAACCATATGGAAACATTCGAAATACATAACTTAACCATATGAATTCAGGCATTCGTATAATATTTTTGTTACCATAGATTATCTTATACAATTTAATGGTTTAGGTTCAAACATGGAAAGAAACAGGTCGAGTTGGCAGCTCAATACCATCTCAGTATTCCTTCTCATAACACTATTCAGTGGCTGTAAAAGCGGTCATGAGAATAATGGTAAAACAACGTCTACTTCGTCATCATCACAAATTAACGTTAGCATCCCGAAAAGTGTTTCATTTTCTGAACCACAATCAGGGTCGAAGACAGAGTCAATTACAGTTTCTTTTTCCAAAGCCTTAAGCCAAGAGCTCACTCTCACTATCGTCACCAGCGATATCACAACACGCTCTACTGGTATGTTTAAAAGCTACGATGCTATCTCTAGCCAAAACGTCAAGGTTTCGGCGGGTGCAACTAGTGCAGCTCTTCCTTTAAATCTTACCCATAATAATCTTTACGAAGGGAACAAGACCTTTCACTACACCATTGGTGTGGATAACAGTGCAAATTACACTCTGACCAACAAGCAAACCGAAGTAACCATTAATGATAGTGACGCTCAGCCAACAGTCCGGTTTAGCAAAGACTTAAGTACCGTTGTAGAGGGTGACAGCGTTGTTCAGCAAGCAACTTTAAGCCACTACACCTCTAAAGAGGTTACGCTGACACTCGCTCAAACGGGCATCGCCACAGCTAAAGACTTTAGTGTTGATATCGCTGGTTCAAGTATCAAGATAGCCGCTGAAACCCTGTCAACAAGCATCAAGTTTTCTGCGATTGCTGACAGCTTCAATGAAGGCGGAGAATCCGTAATCTACACCATCGCTAGCGCAGGAAACGCAGCTGTCGATGCTAAGAAAAACTCGCTTGCGTTCTATATACCCGGACAGAAAAGCTTCAACGATACTGGCTATGTAACCTATTTCGATGGCACAGCTTACGACAGCACCACCCCTCCAGCATCGCACCCTAATCAAGATGCCGATTTTGGTTTAGATAAAACGGATGGAAGTGAGCACTCTGATGGTGCATATGGTTTCCGCTACACCAAGATTGATGCGAATGGTAATCCAGTAAATTCATCAGCCTCTAGTTGGCGCTGTGTAAAAGATGAACGAACAGGTTTATATATTGAAAACAAACAAACCGCTAGAGCGCTGCCTACGACAAGCAACATCGAAACTTGGGTTGAAAAACATAAACTAGACGCTAACGCAAACCCTTACCCTTGGGGAACTGAATCAAGTTATTGGCGAAGTGCTTCATACACCTACACTTGGTACGATTCCGATGCAACCACCAATGGCGGTTATGCCGGAGCGCCTAACGATCTGCTGTACAGCGCCGGACCTATATCTTCTCAATGCGCTTACCCCAATGACAATTCTGGTAATCGCAACTGTAATACCAAAAGCTATATTGAGAGCCTAAACAGTTATGCTATCTGCGGCATCACGGATTGGCGTCTGCCCTCTCCTATTGAGGCTCGTTCATTCATTAACTTTAATGTCGGCAGCAAACCATCAAGTGGTGTGGACTTCTTCCCTAACCTAGGTACCAAGCTCTTTACCAAAACAAGCTCAGTAAAAAAAAACGGTAGCGTACGATGCGTTGATACGGCTACGGGAGAGCTAGAGCTTTGTAATAAAAACATTTCAAGTTCAGCGGGTATTGTCGCTGTGAGCGGAGGCTTAGACTAATGAAACTTCATATATGCTTAGGGACACTAACCACCCTACTATGTGGCAACGTATTAGCACAAACATGTGTAACGACACAGTCGGCATCGGTTAAAGACGGGCAGCTTATCGACCGTAAAGATGGTACATTACTGGACGTTACCACTAATTTACTTTGGTCTAAATGTAACTTAGGTGAAAGCTACAATTCCGCACAAGATAAATGTGATGGAACAGCACTTAAATACAAAAGCTGGCAAGATGCACTCAATGCAACTAAAGACACAAACCTAACCACAATTGCTAGTCAAACGGGCTTTCGCTTGCCAAATATCAAAGAGCTCAGTTCAATCGTAGAGTACCGCTGTACGAAACCTGCTATCAACCTGACACATTTCCCCACTACAACCAATGAGCCTTACTGGACGAACACACCAGACGCACACAAAATTAACAGTGCCTATGATGGTTTGATCATTGATTTTGAAGAGGCTCTGGAAACGATTATAGATCCAAGTAACCCCCCTTCTCCTCTGATTAGATTAGTTAAGCCATTTAACTAGTTTTAAAGGAAAACAAAAAGAGCAGCTCATTCGCTGCTCTTTTTATTTATATAAACTTATAATTTAGTTACTTAACTGACCATTGTGATAATGAGCGTTTGAAGTCTTCATAGCCAAATTCATTTAGCTTCTGAACTTCGCCACTGCTACGTTCGCAGTAGATTGATGGCATTTTTAGGCCATTAAACCAATTCAGTTTCACCATGGTGTAACCGGCACTGTCTAACAGATGCAGTTTTTGACCAATTTTCAGTGGCTCATCAAAGCTCGCTTCGCAGAACTGATCGCCCGCCAAGCATGAACACGAGCCAATCACGTAGTCATGGCTACCGTTTTCAGACGCTTCTAATACCGATGCTGGTTCATTGTAGATAAGCGTATCAAGGCGATGAGCTTCGGTTGCCGAATCGACAATTGCCGTTTTCTTCACGTTCTCAACAATATCAACAACTGTCACAACTAGGTCGGTTGTTTTAGTGATGATGGCTTCACCCGGCTCTAGGTACATCTGCACGCCGTGCTTTTCAGAGAAGGCTTTTAGCGCAAGACCCAGTTTCTCGATGTCATAACCCGGCCATGTGAAGAACACACCACCGCCCATGCTCACCCAGTCCAACTTATCTAGGTGCTCACCAAACTGCTCTGAGATTGAATCAAGCAAACCGATAAATGCATCGACGTCTTTGTTCTCGCAGTTCATGTGGAACATCACACCATTGATCTCATCGAAGATCTCCGGTTTGATGTGATCAGCTTGCACACCCAAACGTGAGAATTGACGCGCTGGGTTTGCCAAGTCTTGCCCTGCGTAGCTCACACCCGGATTTAATCGTAAACCCAATGAAGCCTTACCTTCAACAATATGACGGTAAACGGCAAGTTGGCTTTGAGAGTTGAAGATCATCTTGTCGCAGATATCCGCAACTTCTCTCACGTCATCTTCGCTGTAACCCACACTGTAAGCGTGCGTTTCACCACCAAAGGTTTCGTGGCCAAGCTTGACTTCGTATGGGCCAGAGCTTGTCGTGCCATCGAGGTAAGGTTTGATGATGTCAAACACACCCCATGTCGAAAAACACTTCAGTGCCAATACCAATTTCACACCTGAAATCTCTTTCAGTTGCTTGGCTTTCTCTAGATTCGCAATCAACTTGTCTTCGTTGATCATGAAATATGGGGTTTTTAGTTCTTCTTTCTTAAACGTCATTTTTGTAAACACTCAAGCAGCATCTATAGATGGAAAGGTAAATTAACAATTTTGGTGTGATTTATTTTGATTTTGTCCTGTCCGAGCGCAGTGAGTTACAAAATCAAAATAAATGATACCAAAGCTTCAAGGCTATCATCATCGAAAAGGGAACAATCCATGTCCCCTTTAATTAGCAATCAAAACAAGAAATCAGTTCTTATTTTTTCAGCTCTTGAATCACAGGAAGACCTTGGCCTGCATCAAGTTCTTGAACATGCCAATCTAGACCGATTTCCGGCATGGTTGCTAGGAACGGGTCTGGGTTTAGCTGTTCCATGTTGAACACGCCTTTATCAGCCCATTCGCCACGGAAGAACTGAAGTGCAGCCGTAATCGCTGGAACACCCGTAGTGTAAGAGATTGCTTGGTGCTCTACGTCTTCGTAAGCCACTTCGTGGTCTGCGTTATTGTAGATGAAGACACTGCGATCTTTGCCGTCTTTCTTACCTTGGACCCAAGTACCGATACACGTTAAACCTGTGTAACCCGGAGCTAGAGATGTTGGGTCTGGTAGTAGTGCTTTAAGAACATGCAGAGGCTGAACCACAGTACCGTCATGTAGCGTTAGTGGATCAGGGCTAAGAAGACCGATATCACGCATGCAGTTGAAGTAGTTCAGGTATGCATCACCAAAGCCCATCCAGAATTCGATACGCTTAGCAGGGATGAACTCTTTCATTGAACGAACTTCATCGTGCGCCATTGAGTAAACTTTGTGAGAACCACAATTAGGGAATTCAAACTCAAGCATACGAGAGTGACAAGGTACTTGTTTCCACTCTTCATTTTCCCAGTAGAAAGAATCGCCTTGGATCTCAAGCATGTTGGTTTCTGGATCAAAGTTTGTCGCAAACTTCTTACCGTGGTCGCCAGCATTCACGTCCATTACGTCAATTGAGTCAATCTCATCAAACAAGTGCTTAACCGCGTACGCAGCAAAGATTGAGACCACACCTGGATCGAAGCCAGCACCAAGAATACCTGTGATGCCCGCTTCTGCGAACTTCTCACGGTAGCCCCACTGCCAATCGTAAGCTTGTGGTACTTGTTGGCCTTCAGAACATAGGTCAACCGCAACCGATGTATCTAAATAAGATACTTTAGATTGGTAACACGCTTCCATGATTGCCATGTTTACCCAAGGAGGACCAGCGTTGATCACTAGATCCGGCTGAACTTCTTTAATCAAAGCAACAAGCGCATCAACATCATCAGCGTCTACTGAACGTGCTTCTAGTTTCTTAGTTGAATCTTTAAGGTTGTTTTTACCCTTGATAGATTCGATGATTTTTTCACACTTCGCGATTGTGCGAGAAGCGATTGTGATATCACCCAGTACTTCGTTATTTTGTGCTGCTTTGTGTGCAACAACCCAACCAACGCCGCCTGCACCAATTTGTAGAATAGCCATAGTTTTAATTACCCTTGTTGTTCTGCTAGCTCAATAGCTAAAGTTTGAATTTTGTTAATTAGAGATTTGAAATCTGATGTCGTTAAGCACGGATTCAAGATTGTAAATTTCAGCGCACTTTTACCGTCGACGACCGTTTCGCCAAGCACGGCAACACCACGAGTCAGCGCCTCCAGTCTTAACGTCTGATTCAGTTTATCTAAATCAAGAGCGTTGTGTGCTGATTGCCCATTGTTAGGCACCGAACGGAACAACACAGTCGAAAGAGACGGCTCAGCAAGCAGCTCAAAATCGTCATGCTTCTGAATCAGGTCGGCAACCTCAAGCGTCTGCTCTAGGAGATGATCGTACATATCACCCAGTTGCTTTGGCCCAACGCTTTGCATGGTCATGAAGACTTTCAGTGCATCGAAACGCTTGGTGGTCGCGATAGACTTATCGACTAGATTTGGCAGCTCATCGTGCTCGCGATTCAAGTAGTCTGCGTGATGCAGTAGGTACTTAAAGTTCGCTTTGTCTTTCAGCAGCACAGCACCACAGCTGATTGTTTGGAAGAACAACTTGTGGAAATCAACGCTGACTGAGTCCGCTTTCTCGATGCCTTTCAGACGAGCTTTATGGCTACTTAAGATAAGCGCGCCACCGTAAGCACTGTCGACATGGAACCAAAGGCCTTGTTGGTTGGCGATGTCAGCAATCGCTTCAAGGTCATCAATCGCACCGTGATCGGTCGTACCCGCAGTACCGACAACAGCAAAAGGAATCAATCCTTGTGCTTTAAGTGCTTTCACTTCAGCGTCTAGCAAGTCAGGCTTGATAGTGCCGTTTGCATTGGTGTCAACACAGCACACTGCTGCTTCGCCTAGCCCTAGTAGAGAAGCTGACTTTTGAACCGTAAAGTGAGATTTCTTTGAACATAAGATACGAAGCTTGCTTGCGTATTCTGGTAAGCCAAGCTTTTGGATTGAGTGGCCATTGTGCTTATCTGCAACCCAGTCTCTCGCAAGCAATAAACCCATTAAGTTACTTTGCGTGCCGCCGCTCGTGAAAACACCGTCAGCTTGTGCGCCAAGTTGGTATTTGTCGCACATCCAATCCACGACGCGCTGCTCAACATAAGTCGCAGCAGATGCTTGGTCCCATGAATCCATTGATTGATTCAACGCCGCGATAATCGATTCCGCAGCTACCGAAGCCATAAGCGGTGGAGTGTGAAGGTGTGCAATGCAGTCTGGGTGTTGTACGAAGATGGAGTTCGCAGCGACAAGGTCTGCAGTGCTATCTACAACATCAACCAAAGCGTGTTGATTGTTATCGAGATCAACAGCATTGATAGCTGCTTCTAGCACTTTTGGATCTAAACCTGAATAAGGGGTTTCTACCTGTTCAAAAACCGCTTTCATCGCTTGAGTGGTTTGGTTCATCACGTTAGCAAATTCGTTGCTACCGCCTAAACCTGTCTGGATGAAATGCTTATTCCATTCTTGGTTAGTTTGTTCGCTTGAAGCTGGGTCTTGTTGTAAACCACCACCCGCTGCGATGATCGCTTCTTCCATCACGCGCAATGCAAAGTCGATCTGCTCAAAAGAGATAATCATTGGCGGAAGGAAACGAATTACCGAACCATCACGACCACCCTTTTCAACCATCAAGCCGCGCTCTAGTGCTGCTCGTTGAATCGCTAAGGTTAGTTCGCCGTCGGATTGTGGTTCGCCAAACTTGTTAAGATCACCATTTGGTTGCTTGATCTCAGCGCCAAGCATCAAGCCTTTACCGCGAACTTCAGCAATACAGCCAACGCGTGATTGAATCTTCTCAAGCCCGTGACGTAAGTATTGACCTGCGATGTTCGCGTGCTCAACCAAGCCATCACGCTCGATGATTTCCAGTGCCTTAGCGCCAGACACCATTGCTAATTGGTTACCACGGAATGTACCGGTGTGCTCACCCGCTTTCCATGTATCAATGCTCTTATCGAACACAAGCAGCGACATAGGCAGTCCGCCACCAATCGCTTTAGATAAACATAAGATATCAGGGTTAACGCCTGACTCTTCAAACGCGAATCGATGACCCGTTTTACCCACGCCACACTGAATTTCATCAAAAATCAGTAGGATGCCATGTTCATCACAGATGCGACGTAGGCCTTGTAACCAAGATGCAGGAGCTGGAATCACACCGCCCTCACCTTGTACAGGCTCGACGATCATCGCTGCAGGTTTCATGATGCCAGATTCATCGTCATTCAACATACGCTCGATGTAACGAATGCTTGCGTTAGCACCTGCTTCACCACCAATGCCAAACGGGCAGCGGAGGTTGTATGGGAAAGGCATGAAATGTACGTCAGACATCAAGCCGCTACGACGTTCTTTAGTGCCGAGGTTACCCATCATGCCCATGGTGCCGTTCGTCATGCCGTGGTAAGCACCGCGAAAAGCAAACATAGTGTTACGACCTGTGGTTTGCTTGGCTAGCTTGATCGCGGCTTCCACAGCGTCAGCGCCAGACGGGCCACAGAATTGAAGAACCGAGTTCGTTGAAAAGTCTTGAGGGAGAAAAGCTTTTACTCGCTTGATAAACGTCTCTTTTGCTTGAGTCGTAATATCAAGTGTCTGATATGGCAAACCAGAATCGAGTTGGTCTTTAAGTGCTTGGTTAATCTCAGGGTGGTTGTAGCCCAGAGAAAGTGTACCTGCACCAGCTAAGCAATCGAGAAAGAGTTGGCCACGAGTATCTTCAACTAAAACACCACATGCTCGTTTAATAGCAATTGGTAGGCGTCTTGGGTAAGAGCGAACATCCGACTCATGCTGTTCTTGCTCTAGCAAAATAGCGTCAGGCGTTAGGTCGTAAGTTCCCTCTACGATAGGAACCATAGTTGAAAATGAATTTGCGATAGTATTAATATCGACTTCAAAGGCGGTAGTCATAAAAGTCCCCTTGAATGTGTTCATACTCACCTCCATAACACGCAAATACCCACCAGCTCTCTTTAAATTTGGAGAGAGTTCATAGTGAAACACGCGTATTGTCTAGAAATGAGATATAGCTGTACGCTCGCATAAGTCAAATGACGAATACGAAATTAGGCCGTCTTAGGACAGCAGAAACTAGTTAGCGTGAGCTCAAGGTTCAGTAATGCTACTGTTTTGAAGAATTGGACATTTGTGCAGTATCGGACAGCTATGAAGAACTGGCCCTTTTGGAAATGCAGAGCTGATTAGCAATGTTGTTATTAGTGTGTTCAATGTTGGGTTTCCCATTAGCATGGCGAATTGCGCCATAAGTATCCCGTCTATCAGCTAAAGGCTAGCTGATACCTACCCTACGTAATGTCCCAATCAGCAAGAATGGTCACTACGCGTATCCCCCAGAAGCAATCGTTGCTCTTCTTGAACATTGTTCATTCCGAGATTGCGCGGGAAAATAACATAAAGTGAAATGAACGATCAATAGTTTTTAATAATCGCTTGATAAATAGGAGCGGTAACTGACAAATTGCTGAAAATATCGTCAAGTTAATCTTTAGGTAAGGAGATCCCCGGTTCATTCGTTCCTCACGCCCGAGGATGACGACATGGATATACAGGCGGTGTTAGTGAGGGCTTTGCCTTTCCGTCATTCCCTAGCACGAGGAACGAGTTCATAGGGAATCTCGCTTTTAAAAGCTAAGTAATCTAAACGAACTTGATAGCAACATTTTGAGATAGAAAAGGAAGTTTGGGTGTGTTCAAACAGAAAGAGGAATAACGCATAAAAATCAGAACAGCAGAAACCAAAAAGCCCGAACATTTCTGTTCGGGCTTTTTAATTTGGAGCGATACATCGGGTTCGAACCGATGACCTCAACCTTGGCAAGGTTGC
>NZ_JBGONI010000029.1:0-68387 GCF_041439035.1 Vibrio sp. 1F263
TTCTAAGTTGTCCGTCATAAACGAACTGAGTGATTGTTGCACCATCTGCACTTTGCACTGGCATCACATCGACAGCACCTGTCGTGACAACACCAGCAGCCAAATCAGCCACCGTTGGCTCAGTAATGGTTAACGTTTGATTTTGCATGCCTTGAACATCATCGCTGACCGTCACTTTCAATGGCGACATTAATGAGTCATCGCCGTCGCGGTCGACCGCGTAAACGGGCAAATCAAAGCTCAATTCATTGTTCGCTTGGCCATCAGCATGATCTAATGCTTCAAGTAGAGTAAAGGTGTACTCACCCACCGTGCTGGTAGAAAAGCTAATAGTAAAGACGGGAACCTCTGGGTTGGCTCCATCTTTCACAAAGCCAATGTACTGGTTGCTGTTTTGTGGATCGACACGTAACTCGACGGCTAACCCGCCCGATTTAAGCGCGTCGTTCGTGTTGAATTGAGCAGGGTCGATACGGAACTTGACTACATCATCACTTTGATTGGTAAACTGAATAGTCTCAGTTTGACTCACAGGAACATTGCTTGCTGCCGAGCCATCTGTAAGGTTAGATTCTGATAGCGTGACGCTTGGAATAGTATTGATGATTGGAATATCACCATCGGTGATGGTCAAAGTAACGGTGGATGTCACCGGATCTTTATCAAAGTCACTTGACGTCACCACGATCGTCTTAACAATATCTTCGCTGCTTGTGTGGTTTAAATCTCGATTGGGTTCAAAGCGTATTTCACCTTCAAGGGTAACGAACAGTTTGCCCTCAGAAACTGGAATCAGTTGCTCTCCCGTTAAGCTCTGATCCAAGGTATAAACGGTATTATCATACGTGATCTGGGTGATGGTCGCGCCATCAGCACTCTGCTCAGGCATTACATCAATGGTGGCAGTCGTCACCGTACCAGAAGCCAAATCCGCAACCGTCGGTTCAACAATATTGAGCACACCATCTTTCATGATTTGCACATCATCACCGATGGTCATTGTAAGCGGGGAAATTTGCGAGCTATCGCCATCAGTGTCCACGGCGTAAACAGGCAGTTCAAAGTTTAGCTCGTTATTTGCAAGGCCATCTTCATGATCTAACGCTTCAAGCAGCGTGAAGGTGTATTCCCCTAATGTACTTGTAGAAAAGCTAATCGTGAATACTGGGACATCAGGGTTTACCCCATCGTTAACAAAACCTATGTAAGTACCTGAGTTCTGGGGGTCTTCCTTGAGTTCAACGACAAGCCCATTCGATTTGAGCGTATCATTAGTATTGAACAAGTTTGGATCAATTCGAAAACTCGCGACATCATCACTACCGGCTGTAAACGTAATCGTTTCAGTGGCGCTAACCGCATTTCCGCTTGGCGAAGATCCATCACCAAGATTCGTTTCAGATAATGTCACTGGTGGAACTAGGTTAATTACCGGATCTTGGCCATCAGTAATACTAAGATCAAGCGTTGAGAAGCTCTCGTCGCCATCAGCATCTTCAGCTAAAAAGGCAAATTGTTTTACTATGGTTTCGCTGCTTGAGTGGTTGATATCACGAGCGACTTCAAAACTAAAATCACCATTGAGTGAAATCGTTGCAACCCCTTCTGTAAATGGGAAAGTTTGTGCCGCATCTGGGAGTAGATTTTGGTCTAACTTGTATTCGACCCCATCGTAAGACAATGATTGGATTGTCGAACCATCCGCACCCTCAAAGTTGAATAGATTATAAGAAACAACAGTATCACCCGCCAAAGTCGGTTCATCGACGGAAACGACATTATCGATGAGTTCGACCACATCATCTTTTACACTGATTAAGATCTCAGCAGCTTCTGGTGTATTTGACCCACCAGATAGTGCAGAGCGGTCGCCATCCGCGTCAACCGCGTAAATGGGCAATACAAAGGTTAGCAACTCACCTTCAGAACCTTGATGTGAAAGCGATTCGTACAGAGTAAATTCATAATTCCCCAATGATGGACTATCGACTTTAACGTCAAAGACCGTAATTCGAGATCCATTGACCTCAACATAACCTTCATACGTTCTCACACCATTGGTTTGACTAACTAACTCTAATTGAACGGCAGCACCATTGGAAACCAAGGCTCCCGCTGTATTAAATTCAGTCGGTTCAAGTTCGTAATGGTCAATAATGTCACTTTCAAAAACACTTGCTGTGATACTGCCAATACCGCCTACTGGGGTTGTTCCTTCTTGTGAGCCGCCAACAATGCCTGACTCATCAACATCGATGCCATCAACATTAATAATGAACGGGCTATCACCATCAGAGATATCAACCTTAATCGTATTCGTTACGACATCCTGGTCAAAATCGGTAACCGTGATCGGTAGAGAGAATGAAAGCGTGTCGGAGCTCACTTCTTCTATTGGTTTAAACTGTTGGAAATTATATGTGCCATCGGTATCGAGAGAGATTGTGAGAACAACCTCACCTCTCCCTTGAATAGACAGAGTGATCGTTGTTCCGTCATCAGACAGTCTTGCTACCGTATTTTGGTTATCACTGAGCAACCCATCAAACTCTTCTAACGCACTTGCATCAAAGACAGCAGATTGAAGTTTATCACTTCCAATATTAGAAAAAGTGCCTTCAATAGGTGCACTACTCGTTTCTACATTATTGATATTCACGCTTTCAGCAGACGGATTCACCCCGTCAAATAAAGTAACCAGCGCATTAATTGGTGATGCTATTGGGTTTCCTGCGGAGTCTTCACCTTGAATATCAAAAGCAAAGTTAATTTGATCGCCAGTATAAGAGACCTGCCCACCACCGATAGACGGAACATGATCAATAGATTGAGAAATCGTGGTGGTTAATGAGATATCGATATTATTGCCAACACTAGTAGCATCAATATCGATACGTAATACTTCGTCAGTACCTTGAACACCAACAATGGAATTCGTTACCGAGTCGTAAGTAAACGTGACAACTTGGCCGCTTGATGTAATGTCGTTATTAAGCTCACTTAGGAGTGAAGCAAGGGAGAGTGTGTCTGGGACAAAAGAATCTGGGTCTAGAGCTAAACTGCCCGCAATAATCGTTTCTGTGGTCGTAATAGATTGGGGGTAGGTATTGCCAGAAATAGAACCTTCAGTGACTGATTCGCTGATCGATTGACCACCAGCTGAACGGGTGATCGTTCTAAATTCCTCTCGAGTTTCCTCTACCTCTTCTTTCGCAAGCCCTGATGTCTCAAAGAATGTCGAGGGCTGAGTTTGAATATTATTGTATTCAATCGTAACAAAGCCAGCATTTGCAGAGCCTAGCCCTTCACCAGCAGCCGTTGCTTCCAAAATTTCAGTAGGATCGGCGCCGCCTAAAATAGCTTCTTGGATTGCCGCAATATCATCGTCAGTAAAGGCTCCGTCGTCAGATTGCTCTAAATCGAAGTTGACCTCTCCGGCGATTGGGGCATCTGCCCAAGACAATTCTTGGTCAATACATCCAACACAATTATCGCCAACCAGAACCTCACCATTTGGAGCACCCAATACAAGTTCTGCATTATTTGCGGTAATGACTATCTCATTTTCACGGATGATATCGCCAACTAGAACTTTTTTTGGGTTGCCGTCAGGTGTTACTACAACCACATCCCCACTTACTGCTTCAACAACCGCAGCTTGGCGCGAAACCTCAATATCCATATATCCCCCGTTATCACAAGCACTCTTATCTAGAGCTGTACAAATTATTTTTGTTAATCATTACAGGCTTTAATCAAATTCATACTTACCCCTCATCAATGGCCAATCTTTTGTTGTGCCTCTTCGAGTTGAAAAGAGATAAGTATTTAACCTGTTTTTTTTATAGTTTACTTACTGTTAAGCCTAGTCTTCCCCATAAAAAATGCCATGTCTGTGCTAAGAGACTCCTTTTCACAAATTCACTTATTCTCTATGGATTTCTAAAACACAAATTAAACGTTAGTAGTGCATTGATTTATATGCAAATAAACTCACAGCGATGTTACATCTCTTTAATCCTATAAAGATATACAGGAATAAAGTAGATAAATCATGAGCGAATATAAGACATTGCTTGAGGCAAACGATGTGATAGCAATAAAGCAGAGAGTAGTCCCAAACTTGAGACAATGTTCAGCACAAAGCGGATGAAAAACCATTTATTAAGCGTATATTTCGCCAATTTCATATATGCCCATCAACATATTAAGGTGCTATGGAGGAACAATAGTCATGACTTATCATTGGATATACACATATCAAAAGGAATACGTTTTAGGACAAAACAATAGATACAAAAAAGCCGCCCGAGTTTAACTCGGGCGGCTTTTAGAAGATCATGTACCGCAATATGGTGTTTATCTGTAAAACGAGATTGTCACGTTCAACATGGCTCGCTAACTATTTTATTTTGTTAAACGATTTGCCGTCCAAACGTAAAGCAGCTCAAGTGCGATAGTTGCACCAGCTAGAGCGGTAATTTCGCTTTGGTCATAGGCTGGAGACACTTCTACTACATCCATACCAACCATGTTGATACCTTGTAAGCCACGGATGATTTTGAGCACTTTATCTGAATTCAAACCACCACACACTGGTGTCCCAGTACCCGGAGCAAACGCAGGGTCTAGACAGTCAATATCAAACGTTAGGTAAACTGGCTTATCACCAACAATGCCTTTCACTTGAGCAATGATCTCATCCACGCTCATGTCATTCGCTTGCATCGCATTGATAACATTAAAGCCATGAGCTTCCTGCTTATACTCTGTACGAATACCTATTTGCACAGAATGCTCAGGCGAGATTAACCCTTCATTTGGCGCATGGTAGAACATAGTACCGTGATCGTAACGACTACCCTGACTGTAAGTATCAGTGTGCGCGTCAAAATGAATCAGAGCCATTTCACCGTACTTCTTGCCGTATGCTCTTAGCAAAGGCAATGTAATGAAGTGATCGCCACCTAAACCTAACAATGTTTTACCACTGTTTAGAATCGCATTTGCAGCCGCTTCTAAACGCTGAGTTAAATCTTCAGCATCACCGCAATCAAACACAAGATCGCCAGCATCAATTACCGAGGTATGTTCAAATACATTGAAGTCCCAAGGAAACTTTTTGCCTTCCCACGCCAAGTTTACCGACGCACGACGAATCGCATCAGGTCCCATACGAGCGCCCGGACGACCCGACGTCGCCATATCTAACGGCGCGCCCAACACAACCACATCAGCATCGTGATCAATTGGGTTCTGTACCAATGGGCGACGCATAAACGTCATCGCGTTGGAGTACAGCGAGTAATCTGGTTTGGTAAATAGATCGTTCATTAAAAATCCTCAAGATAGGTGTAACCCATCAAGCCTTGCTCTAACTCTTCAAGTACGCTTTGCTGCTCTTGTGCTGGTACTTTCGCTGTGACCAAATCTTTGTAGTTCTGACGAATCAGATCTGTATCGATGTGAACATAACGCATCATGTCTTCAACCGTATCGCCTTCGTTGATGTAGTCGATATTCGCTTCACCACTTTCATCAACATTCACCACTACACTGTGGGTATCACCAAATAGGTTATGCATATCACCCAAGATCTCTTGGTATGCGCCTACTAAGAAAAAGCCCATCAGGTATGGTTCATCTGGGTTCCATGCAGGAACTGGCAGAGTCGTTTCAATACCTTGGCCATCAACATACTGGTCAATCGTACCGTCAGAATCACAAGTAATATCCAGTACTACAGCGCGTCGCTCGTCCGCATTATCCAAACCACTTAGAGGCAATACAGGGAATACCTGATCGATACCCCACGCATCTGGTAAAGATTGGAACAGCGAGAAGTTCACGAAGAACTTGTCGGCTAAACGCTCGCTCAACTCATCCAAAATAGGACGGTGATAACGGTTCTTAGTACTCATACGAGAACTAAGTTCATAGTTAATACGCAAAGACATCTGCTCTGCCCAAGCACGGTGCTGAAGATTCAGCATACCTGTGGCAAATTGATTGTGCGCTTCTGCGATATCACTCTGCGTGTCGTTGTAGATCTCGATCAACGCTCGGTCATCATTACCCGCATCTAGCTCTAAGAAATTCTTCCACATGTTGTTTAGCAACATTGGTGCGTCAACTTCAGGCGCAGCCATATCTTCCGGAGAATAGCTTTCTGTACCGATCACGTTAGTAACAAGCACAGCGTGATGCGCAGTCAACGAACGACCAGATTCAGAAATGATCACGGGTTGTGGCTGATTGTAGAGCTTACAGATATCCCCTACTGTCATTACGATATTTCGAGCGTACTCAAGCAAGCCGTAGTTCATTGAGTTTGAAGACTGGCTACGTGTGCCGTCGTAATCAACCGCCAAACCACCACCAACATCTAAGTACTTCAATTGAGCACCGATATCGCGCAGTTCACAGTAGAAACGAGCCGCTTCGCTCACACCATTTCGCACATCACGAATATTGGCCATTTGTGAACCAAGATGGAAATGCACTAACTCTAGAACATCGAGTTGATCTTCTGCTTTTAAACGTTCAATAACAGTCAGCACTTGTGATGCAGACAAACCGAACTTCGACTTCTCACCACCACTTGCTTGCCATTTACCTGCGCCTTGAGAAGCAAGACGAATACGTAAACCTAAACGAGGTTTCACGCCAAGCGCTTTCGCTTCAGAAAGAACAAGATCAAGCTCAGATAGCTTCTCTAGAACGATAAATACTTTATGACCCAGCTTTTCGCCAATAAGAGCAAGACGGATGTATTCTCTGTCTTTGTAACCGTTACACACGATCACCGAGCTCGCTTTTTGAGCCAGTGCCAATACCGCTAATAATTCAGGCTTGCTGCCCGCCTCTAGGCCTAGCTGCTTTTGCTCTAATTGAGCTTGGCTCGCTAAGATCTCATCAACCACTTCTTTTTGTTGGTTAACTTTAATCGGGTAAACAAGCAAGTAACGGTTGTCATACTGATATTCATCGATCGCTTGGTTAAATGCGTTACAGATATTGTGCACACGTTGATGCACTATTTGAGGAAAACGCACAAGAGCAGGCAAACCAATATTTCTCTGCTCTAACTGTTTTACGATCTGACTTAGCGGAACTTGATGATCGGTTTCGCTCGGTGATACATACACCTCACCATTATCATCAATTCCATAAAAACCTTGGCTCCAGTGCTTTACATTATACTCAGCACGGATGCGTTCCAAATTAACCGAATTTTCCAATTCTAGAGACCTCACACTATAGGGCCATCGACAGAAGATACCTCATTGGAATAGCGAGGTATAACCCAACAAAAAACGTTCGAAAACGATTTGTTGGCTGCATTAACCGATATTATTAAGAGTGAGTCCAACCATTGATATTTGTGGTTACGATTACGTTTTTTTATCGTCGACCCGACTTAAAGTGACAGGTAAGGTATTACAAGGTTTTAGGCCAAAAAACAGGCTGAAGCGCATTAGATTTAAAGCACTTTCTAACAAAGAATCAGGTGAATAAAATACCAAAGACACATAAAATTCTTAGCTAACCTGGTCAAGTTAAGTCAGGGTTGTGACAAATATGCGCACTTCCCAATCTGAACTCTCGCTATCACAAACACAACTTGTATCCCGTGATTCGATACCTATAAACACTTCGTTCTTCCTACTAAAACTCGCTCACTTCAATGTTGTAACCGCTCAATTTTTGAACTTTTCTCGCGCATATCTTGTATTTGGTTGGATATTCTTGTAATTTCAACCGACCAACCAATCGGTCAGCTTTCGAATTTAGGGGATACTATGAGCCATAATCTAGACCTTGAACCAAACACGTCGAACACCAACGACATGGATCAAATGTTCAACCGACAAAAAGATCACTACCGCAATAATGTTAATCCTACGCTTGAGCAGAGAAGAAAAGACCTCTCAGCACTAAAAGCGTTGTTAATGCGCTACCAAGAGCAATTGATTGACGCAGTGTCTGAAGATTATGGTCATCGCGCAAAACACGACAGCTTGATTGCTGATATCACCCCTTCTCTTCACCAAATTAATTACAGTGATAAGAACCTTAAGAAGTGGTTGAAGCCATCACGCCGCAAAGCCGGTTTGATGCTGACGCCAGCAAAGATCACGGTTCATTATCAGCCTGTGGGCGTTGTCGGTATCATTGTTCCTTGGAACTTCCCGGTGATGCTCTCTTTAGGTCCTCTCATCACGGCGCTGGCGGCAGGTAATACTGCAATGCTCAAGATGTCTGAGTTCACTCCAGTGACCAACCGAGTTTTAAAAGCTATGCTGGCCGAAGGCTTTAGTGAAGATCAAGTCGCGATTATCGAAGGCGAAGCTGACGTTTCCGCTAAATTTAGCCAGCTCCCGTTTGACCATATTCTATTTACTGGCTCGACCTCTGTGGGTAAGCACGTCATGAGAGCAGCAGCCGATAACTTAACGCCTGTAACCTTGGAATTGGGCGGCAAGTCTCCAACGATTATTGCTCCCGACTTTGATGTGGCTGACGCCGTTGAACGCATCCTGTTTGCAAAAAGCTTAAACGCTGGCCAGATTTGTGTGGCGCCCGATTACATCTTATTGCCACGAGAAAAAGTCGATACATTCATCACAGCTTATAAGCAGTACTTCAAAAAACTGTATAAAGCAGGTATTGAAAGCAAAGACTTAACCTCAGTGATCGATATGCGCCAATACAATCGTTTGAAGGGTGTGATTGCAGATGCTCAGTCTAAAGGCGCGGTTATTCACACCGTTACCGAGCAAGCACAAGATGATGTGAACCACAGAATGACGCCACACCTTCTAACCGAAGTGAACGACGACATGGTCGCAATGCAAGAAGAGTTGTTTGGCCCTATTCTGCCTATCGTGCCGTATGATTCTATTGAAGAAGCGATCAGCTACATCACAGCAAGAGAACGTCCACTTGCTCTGTACCTGATGAGTCATGATAAACAGACCCAAGACCAGTTCTTATCGGATACACATTCTGGCGGTGTTTGTATTAACGACTCGCTAGTGCATGTGGCGGCAGAAGATGCGCCGTTCGGTGGCATTGGTCCTTCAGGCATGGGACACTACCACGGCATTGAAGGCTTTAAGACCTTTAGCCATGGCAAAACCGTTCTAAGTAGAGGAAAAATTAACTTCACCAAGTTAATGCACCCTCCTTACAACAACCCAATTAAAAAGATTCTGTTCAAAGTACTAAATAGATGATTACGAAAAGGCAAAAAATCCTAGATGCTGCACTCCTGCTTTTTTCTCAGCAAGGGCTAGAGGGCACATCTACAGGACAAATAGCGAAAACAGCAGGCGTCGCAAAAGCGACACTGTTTCACCACTTCGAGAACAAATCTCTACTGATTGATGAACTGTTTCGTGAACTGAAAATAGAGCTATTTTCTACCCTTGACCAGCACACAGAAATCGCTGAACAAGATCGCTACCAAGCCTTTAAGTTCATGTGGATCACAGGGCTTGAATGGGCGCTAGAAAATCCAGTTGCGATGAAGTTTTTCACCAATGTTCATTTCGACCCAACGACCCAAACTCGAGAAGTAATCGTCTCGCAGATGTTCGCGTCGCTAGACGAGATCATTTTGAAAGGACAAGAGGACGGTGAATTGATGGTGTTAGACATTAACCTTGTCAGACACTTCATCCATAGCCACTTTCTGATTTGTGCAAACTGGCTTATTGAGCAAAACGAATCTCCACCAGAGCAAACATCGAAGTACATCAATGATAGCTTTGATATGTGTTGGCGAGCTGTCGGCGGACAAAACCTGTAATTTGCACATTATTTGAAGCTCTTGCTTTCAAAGAACACTCTAAAGCGCCTCATAGTTATATCTATATAGGCATGAGGCGCTTTAATTATTTGGATACATTTTAATCACATCACCATATTGACTTTAAGCACCCTCTTTCAGTACCATCCCACCATCATTTCAAAAGAGAATAACGCCATAATGAAGTACTAACATCCTGACATCCGATTTATTTTTATAAAAATCATTTGGACACTCGGGGTTAGTGGGCGTTACTTCGTCATCTATTTTCGCGACAAATCAAGCTCTTAAAGATCCGTTTTTTGACAAGCTACATCTTTAAGATCAGCACCTTAAAGACAGAGATCAGATCAGCACTCTATTTCCTATCTTTGATTGGTACGCTACCTAAGTAACGTCTTTGGCGATTTATACATAGAATTCTGTGTAGGGTTCTATATAGAAAAAGCGCCTCACCCCTTTTACTCGTTTACACGTAAAGGGAGGTATTTTTATGCCTACTATATTAGCCAACAATCTCTCATTCCAACTCGATACTGGTGAGTGGTTATTCAAAGACATCACCTTTAGTTTGAGCAGTCGCCTGACAGGCTTAGTCGGAAGAAATGGGGCTGGGAAGTCATTGTTACTTTCGTTGCTTGTTGGACAAAAACAGCCTACAACAGGCAGTGTTTCGCGCCAAGGTTCGATCGGCTTTTACTCTCAGTTGCCATCAACGCTACTGGATTCCGCCACCACTATCGCTGACTTCTTAGGGCTCACCGAAAAGTTAGATGCATTAAAAGCGATAGAGCAAGGTAGCTGCGAACTGCAGCACTTCAATATCGTTGGAGATGATTGGGATATAGAGACACGTACCCAGCAGTTGCTAGGTACACTAAAGATCACTAGTGATTTGAACACGCTTTGTTGCTCTTTGAGTGGTGGGCAACTCGCCCTTTTACAGCTTCATCGGTTATTCGCATCAAACCACGACATACTGATTCTCGACGAACCTACAAACCATTTGGATAGCGAAGGGCGCAATTGGTTACTAGAACAGTGCCAGTTGTTTGAAGGAAAAGTACTTGTCGTCAGTCACGATCGAAGCTTGTTGAGACACATGGAAGGGATCTATCATCTCAACAGTTTGGGATTACGTTTCTACAAAGGAAACTACGATGATTACTTCACGCAAATGTCGAGTCAAAGTGAAGCACTGGACAAGCAGATAACGCATCACCAATCGGAGAAGAAACGACTCGAGCGCCAAGCTCAGACTAACAAGGAAAAAGTACAACAACGTGAATCTCAAGGTAACCGACTCCGAAAATCAGGTAGCCAACCCAAGATACTATTGGATGCAATGAAAGATAAAGCAGGACGAACCCAAGGAGCATCGGCAACAAGCCACAGGAACTTAAAGGATCAAAACCAACATAAACTTCAATCTCTTCAAGAACAACAAGAGCAACTGAAGCCACAAGCGTTATACCTACAACAAGCGGATGCTACTAAAAAACACTCACTATTAACCGTTGAAGAGTGTCGCCTAAATTTTGGTTCTAGTGCTCCTATTAGCTTCTCTCTATCACAGGGAGAACGATGTTATCTAACTGGGGCTAATGGGTGCGGAAAATCGACACTGTTAAAAGCCATTCACGGCCAACACTCGAACTATATCGGATCCATTAAGCGCTTAGGGGCGACCGTATACTTGGATCAACACTTTGGCCTGTTAGACACCAACGACACCATGTTCGATAGCTTGATGACACACGGCTTTGGGTTAACAGAAAGTGACGCACGAACCTTGCTCGCTGGAATAGGGTTCAGGCGAGACTCTGTATACCGAAAAGTGGCTCATTTAAGTGGTGGTGAAAAAATGAAACTGGCGATGTTGATCGTTAGCCATAAGCAAGACACCCCGCTTTTATTACTCGATGAACCGGACAACCATCTAGACATCGACTCAAAACAAATATTGGCATCCGCTTTGCGTGAATACCAAGGCGCATTTATCTTGGTGAGTCATGACAGCGACTTTGTTGAGGAGGTCGGCGTCAGCCAAAATCATATACGACTTTAACCTTCGTAAATTCGTTCACTTAGCTTAGTTAAGCGAGCATCGTTCCGGTGCTCGCCTTTCTTGATTGAGACAAGTAAACTACGCGCCTCGAACATCTATTCATAAGGCTAAGGTTTGCATACTCTAGAACAATTAAAATCAGGGCAACTAAACGGTATTAAGCGCTTACAACTGTCAGAAGGTCTCACCGAATTTCCACTAGAGATCTTAGAGCTCGCTGATTCTCTTGAGATCCTAGACCTTTCAGGCAATCAGCTGTCAGATCTACCAGAAGAGTTATCACAGCTGACTAACCTGCGTATTATCTTCGCGTCGAATAACCTGTTCACGCACCTGCCTGATGTTCTGGGGTTACTTCCTAAGCTTGAAATGGTTGGCTTCAAAACCAACCAAATCAAAACCGTTAGCGAGCAGTCTCTACCGATTCAACTACGTTGGTTAATCCTGACCGACAATGAGATCGAGGTTCTGCCTAGCTCGCTAGGTGAAAGACAACGACTACAGAAACTAGCATTAGCAGGCAACAAGATTCGCGTTTTGCCAGAAAGCATGGAAAACCTATCAAACCTTGAACTGGTTCGTCTGTCTGCAAACCAACTGACTGAATTCCCAGAGTTCCTTATCAAGCTACCAAAACTGGCTTGGTTAGCGTTTGCGGGTAACCCATTTTGCAAACATCCAAGCGGCTTAGATAGCGTGCCTGCCGTAAGCTCGCAATGCTACTCACTCAATCAAGTGCTGGGCCAAGGTGCGTCTGGTGTAATTTCTCATGCTAACTGGTTAAACGGTGACTTTGATTTCCCACAAGAAGTGGCAGTTAAAGTATTCAAAGGCGAAGTGACCAGTGACGGTTACCCACATGATGAACTTGAAGCATGTCTTCAAGCAGGCCAACATAGCAACCTAGTGAAGTCTATCGCACAAGTTGATGAAGAGAACTACCTAGCATTGGTGATGGAGCTTATCCCGAGCAACTACTACAACCTAGGTTTGCCCCCTACTCTTGAGAGCTGCACTCGCGATACGTTCAACGAAGGCTTTGTGCTTTCAATTGCTCAGATCAATAGCATTACCGAACAGATGATTGATGTGTTTGAACACCTTCATGCCAACAAAGTTTGTCATGGTGATCTATACGCTCACAACACTTTAGTGAATGAGCAAGGTCAGATGATCTTTGGCGACTTTGGAGCGGCAACTATCTACGACTACCTAACTGAAGAGCAACAGCAAGGCATTCGCCGAATTGAAGCACGTGCATTGAAGTACTTTATTGAAGACCTACTGACGGTTTGTGCAAAGCAAGATCAAGACAGCGAGCTTTATACTCAACTGGCGAACTTCGAAGCTTAATGGCGTGTTGATTGGAAGTAATCGGTCGAATTAAAAACAACAAAGCCAACATCACTGTTGGCTTTTTTATTCTTGGAATATCACTTATTCTAATGGACAAGCAAGGTCGGCTAAAAGGGATTAACGCTCAGCCTGCACCAATTTCAGATACGAATGCAGCTCACCATTTTTATATTCCACCGCAGAGTGAATATTGAGATCAGCACGAGCCACAACAGTAAACTGGTAGCGATTCTCGCCCTTCAAAATCTCGACGTGTAACAACCCATCTTTTAGTTGCCACTGCCCTGTTGTTTCAAATCGATCGAACAAACGATATTCAATCAGAGAACCGTCAGCATTGAAGTGTACTTCAGTGATGTAACCGCCGGGGCAACTCTTCACCCAAACTCGATTCTCGATATCACTGACAATGAAGTCACGCTTTGTATCACGCCACGCTAGAAAGCCTTCGCTATCATAAAGAGCAAGGTCGAGATCAGTTCTAGAGATTAACGGCTGCTCATTTTGCTCACGACAATAAAGTTGGAGCAAAATTTGCTGAGCTGCACCATTCTGTAATTCACTCATTGTGACTTCCCTTTCTCATTGCTCTGCGTTAGACGCTGTATTGATCAACAAATTCTATTTAAAGCGGGTTACACAAGCTCGTAAGAAACCACATACAGTTGAGAGATACCCGGATAGATATCTTGAATCACACCCTTGAGGACTTCTAGCGTCATGTTCTCTTGCTCCGCATGGAACTCACCTAAGTCATCAAACAAGATTGGTTCTACACTAATGATCTTAAGATTACAGAATACACGTCCCTGCTCTAGCGTTGATACTTCTACAACGCTACCTGGCTGGTAATTGCGCTCAGATTCATCGCGAATAGTAATCGTCTTCTTGCCAGAAAGGATGTCAGTTTCAAAACGTTCGAAGAACGTCATAGTAGTCGGTGCGGTCATTTATCTCGGTCGCTTAACATTTAAAGGTTAGGTAAATGTTTATATACCAGAATGCTTGTTCAAGCGAATAAAAATTAGATGCGAGAGAATGCGGCAAAGCCAAATAGCAGGCAATAAAAAAGGAGAACCGAAGTTCTCCTTTTATTAAACCTTTAAGCTAACTCTAAATTATAGAGATGCTTTCGCTTTTTCAACTAGAACAGCAAATGCTGCTTTGTCGAATACTGCGATGTCAGCAAGAATCTTACGGTCGATCTCGATAGATGCTTTCTTAAGGCCATTGATGAAACGGCTGTAAGATAGACCATTTTGACGAGATGCCGCGTTGATACGTGCAATCCAAAGTTGACGGAATTGACGTTTCTTGTTGCGACGGTCACGGTAAGCGTATTGACCAGCTTTGGTAACTGCTTGGAAAGCTACGCGGTAAACACGTGAACGTGCTCCGTAGTAACCTTTAGCTTGTTTTAGAACTTTCTTATGACGTGCACGAGCTTGTACACCACGTTTTACGCGAGGCATTATGCTTCTCCTAAACTAAACGAATTTATAAACTAAAAAGAATTAAGCGTATGGCATCATACGTAGAACTTGAGCAACTTCACATTTAGGAAGGATCGAGTTCGGACGTAGCTGACGCTTGTTCTTAGTAGTACGCTTAGTCAGGATGTGACGTTTACCAGCGTGCTTAAACTTAATACCACCAGCAGTTTTCTGGAAACGCTTAGCAGCACCTTTGTTGGTTTTCATCTTAGGCATGATGAATAACTCCGCATTGTTGAGTTGTTAATAACATAGTAATTAGGGCGAATAAAACCCCGCAACCTGAGGCTGCAGGGTTTAATTACTTGCAAAGCCGTTAATTACTTCTTTTTAGGGGCCAACACCATGATCATCTGGCGACCTTCAATTCTCGTTGGGAAAGATTCGACAACTGCAAATTCTTCAGTATCTACTTTCAAACGATTAAGAACGTCAACACCGATTTCTTGGTGAGCCATTTCGCGGCCACGGAAGCGAATTGTTACCTTCACTTTGTTGCCGTCTTCAAGGAAACCAGTCAGGTTGCGTAGTTTTACCTGATAGTCTCCAATATCAGTTCCAGGTCGGAATTTAATTTCCTTGATCTGAACCTGCTTTTGCTTTTTCTTCTGCTCTTTCGCAGCTTTGCTCTTCTCGAAGAGGAACTTACCGTAGTCCATCACACGACAAACTGGCGGCTCGGCGTTAGGGCTGATCTCTACAAGATCCATACCAGCTTCATTTGCAGCTTCCATCGCTTCAGCGATTGTTACTACACCAACAGCTTCGCCGTCTGCGCCAGTTAGACGCACTTCACGAACGCCACGAATGTCACCGTTTAAACGGTGCTGGTTTTGTTTGGCCGGTTGTTGGCCACGTCTTCCGCCTTTAATAGCTATTCCTCCAGATTGAGCTTACGGCTTGAAACCTCGGCTTGGATGTATGAAATAAAGTCATCCACTTTAAATTTACCAAGGTCCTTACCTTTGCGTGTACGTACTGCAATTTCGCCGGCTTCCATTTCTTGGTCACCACACACAAGCATGAACGGTACACGTTTCAAAGTATGTTCGCGGATTTTAAAGCCAATCTTCTCATTTCTCAAGTCTGCTTTGACTCTAAATCCACTTTTTTGCAGTTTTTTCGCAATTTCTTGTACATATTCAGACTGTTTGTCTGTAATGCCCATAACAATTGCTTGTTCTGGCGCCAACCACGTTGGGAAGAAGCCAGCGTATTCTTCAATAAGAATACCGATGAAGCGTTCTAGTGAACCTAAAATCGCGCGGTGAATCATAACTGGCGTGTGACGCTCGTTATCTTCACCTACGTAAGTTGCACCTAAACGTTCTGGTAATGCAAAATCGAGCTGCACTGTACCACATTGCCATGCGCGGTCCAAACAATCATGCAAAGTAAATTCAATCTTAGGTCCGTAGAACGCACCCTCGCCTTCTTGAATCTCGTATGCAATCTCCATCGCCTCAAGCGCTTGCTTAAGATCGGCCTCTGCACGGTCCCACATTTCGTCTGAACCTACACGCTGTTCTGGACGAGTAGATAGCTTAACAACAATGTTTTCGAAACCGAAAGTTGTGTAAGTATCGTAAACCATTTCAATACAAGCTTTAACTTCTTGCTGAACTTGGTCTTCAGTACAGAATACGTGAGCATCATCTTGAGTGAAGCCACGAACACGCATAATGCCGTGAAGTGCGCCAGACGGCTCGTTACGGTGACATGAGCCAAACTCAGCCATACGTAGCGGTAGATCACGGTAAGATTTCAAACCTTGGTTAAAGATTTGAACGTGACCAGGACAGTTCATTGGCTTGATCGCGTATTCACGGTTCTCTGAAGAAGTCGTGAACATCGCTTCAGCGTACTTATCCCAGTGACCAGAACGTTCCCAAAGAACACGGTCCATCATTAATGGGCCTTTAACTTCTTGGTAATCGTACTCAGTCAGCTTCTGACGAATAAATACTTCTAGCTCACGGAAGATAGTCCAACCGTTGTGATGCCAGAACACCATGCCTGGTGCTTCTTGCTGCATGTGGAATAGATCTAAGTGCTTACCGATTTTACGGTGATCACGCTTAGCCGCTTCTTCTAGGCGCACTAGGTGAGCCTTAAGCGCTTTCTTGTCGTGGAATGCAGTACCGTAGATACGTTGAAGCATCTTGTTGTCACTGTTACCACGCCAGTAAGCACCCGCTACGTTAAGTAGCGTGAAGTGTTGGCAGAAGCCCATATGTGGAACGTGTGGACCACGACACATATCGATGTATTCTTCATGATGGTACAGGCCTGGACGATCGTCTTTAGAAACGTTCTCATCCAAGATTTCGATTTTGTAAGTCTCGCCGCGAGCTTCGAATGCGTCACGCGCTTCCTGCCAGCTAACTTTCTTCTTAACAACCTGATACTTGGTCTTCGCTAGCTCTTTCATACGCTTTTCAATCTTTTCTAGATCTTCTTGCGTTAGAGAGTGCTCAAGGTCGATATCGTAGTAGAAACCGTTATCGATGGTAGGACCGATTGCCATTTTCGCTTCTGGAAAAAGCTGCTTAATCGCGTGGCCTAAAAGGTGAGCACAAGAGTGACGAACAATCTCAAGGCCATCAACTTCATCTTTAGCAGTGATGATTTCTAGGCTTGCATCGTTTTCGATAAGATCACAAGCATCAACACGCTCGCCGTCTACACGACCAGCAATCGTTGCTTTCGCAAGACCAGGACCGATTGATAGGGCAACATCTAGAGTTGATACAGGGTTGTCAAATTGACGCTGACTACCGTCAGGAAGAGTAATAATTGGCATTATTTGTCCTTTACAGTGGTGTTGCACACCAAGCAACACATGAAAATGTTTAATATATGTTTTTCAACCAACAAGTATGTTGATCGGAGATATATGCATAATAAAGATACCCACATAGAAGCAAATACAGATGCCCCATTTGTGAGTAGCCGAACATTGTAACGAAATTATATGAAATGACAATGTTAGTCCCACAGCGCCACAAAAACTACATAACTTAAATGTCTCTTCTATATAGCGCCTTCTAACACCCTAAGCTAACGTTCAATGATTGATTCTTTGTCTTAATTTACAAACAAAAAAGCCGAACGTTTAAGTTCGGCTATAGAAATCGTACTATCTTGTCTCTATTAATAGAAAAAGCGACTACTCACAGAAAGGCAACTACGCACTCATGATTCTTGATACAGCGTTGCGGATGTCTGAATCGGCAGCGTTAGCAGGCAAGCTGAATGAGATGTATTGATCGCCACGGAAGCTCATTGAACGGTCGATTTCTGCTAAGCAGTGAACCATTGAGCCTTCAACGATGAATGACAGCTCGATCTCTTTGTTGTTCATGAAACCGCCGCTACGAAATTCAATCTCTTGGTAGCATCCCGAACGTGAAGCAAAGCTGTTACCTTTTAAGAAGCCCTTCTCTACATCAGCTTTCACCATTGCCATGCCCGAAGCTTCGACACCTTGGATAATTTTAGCAACCGTTGGCAATGGATAAACAGAGATAAAGTCGCGGTCTTTAGGATCAATCGCGAAGCCGATATCTAGGTTGGTTTCAACCCACACATGGCATTGGTTCATTTGTGCATTCAACGCAGTGACTGGCGTTTCATCATTTAACTTAAGACGGAATGGAACCAGTTTGGTTTCGCCCGGTTGGATAACGAAAGGCTCTACCGCTTGAATACGACCCAGTGAAAAGGTTTCGTAGCTGGTACTGTCTTCCGTTTCTACTTTTACTTCTGTGTTGAGAACCAAGTTAATCAAGTCGA
Organism: Vibrio sp. 1F263; assembly: GCF_041439035.1. Lineage (NCBI taxonomy): Bacteria > Pseudomonadati > Pseudomonadota > Gammaproteobacteria > Vibrionales > Vibrionaceae > Vibrio > Vibrio sp. 1F263. Next base: position 18,527 of record NZ_JBGONI010000029.1, read on the forward strand.
TTTGTTGCTCAACGTCGCCACCAACAATGTGAACATTGCCAGACAACTCTCCACCTTGGAAAACTTCAATATTATCTAAGACAGTATCAACCTTTGCTGCACCGATGCCCAACGAGGCCTTTAATTTCTTAAACATATTATTTCCCTTTCTAATTATCTGATTTACGAATAGTTATTGCGTGACAATTTGCGACACTTGCCTCACAGAATCAAGCAATTTGCCCCATCTATGTTGAATAAGGTCACATTGCCCGAGGAAATGTTGAAATCGTGAAAAATTCCGTTACTCTATTTGTATAGTCAAATAAGGTTTCATTATGTCGAAAGCGCCGCTCTACCTTCAGATAAAACAGTTCATAGATGACAAGATCAACAGTGGTTACTGGCCAGTGGGTTACCAGATAACCACAGAACTCGAACTTACCGAGCAGTTCAATGTGAGTCGAATGACGGTCAATAAAGCGATTCGAGATTTGGTGTCTGAAGGCAAGCTCATCAGGAAACCAAGACTGGGGACTTTTGTTTGTGAACCAGACGAAAAAGCGCAATCTCCGTTGCTTGATATCAACAACATCGCGCAAGAGATCAAAGACCGAGGCCAAACGTATACTAGCCAAGTTATCAAGCACGATAGTATCAAGGCTGATGAAAGCACGGCTACACGGTTAGGTGTGATGATTAACGCAGAAGTGTTCTATAGTGAAATCATACACTTTGCCGACAACGCACCGATTCAATTGGAAGCGCGCTGGGTGAACTCTCAAGCCGCTCCAAAATACCTAGAGCAAGACTTTTCAACCTCTACCCCCAATGAATACCTTTCAAAAAGCTGCCCGTTGAGTGCTATCGAGCATACGGTTGAAGCCATTATTCCTGACTCTCAAATTAGAACGTCACTAAAACTTTCTGAATCAGAGCCTTGCCTACTTTTGAATAGAAGAACATGGAGCAAAGAACGTCTCATCAGCTTTGCATTGCTCTACCATCCTGGTTCTAAGTACAAATTAAGCTCCAAGATACTTCTAGATTAAAGAATATCATCCTGATCGCCGATCACATTTTTGCAACATCAACTTGATTCGGGTCAGAGTTTAGCCTATTTATTTGTATATACATTTAATATTTAGCAAAGATCTAGGTGATTATGAATTTGATCCTCAAAAACGCACGAGTGGTCTCCATGAGTTCGGGAGCCGATGGCTATCAGCCCTCTTCTCCTCAAAATATCGTTATCGAAAACGGTAAGATCGTGTCCATCTCTTGTTCAAACCACGAGGCACTTGCTTCTGAATTAGAACAACTGAGCACAGATAGCTCTGCGGATTACATCACCTATGATTGCAAAAACAAGCTAGTAACACCTGGGTTAATTGATTGCCACACTCACCTTATATTTGCAGGTAATCGTGCCAATGAATTTGAGCAGCGTTTGAATGATGTGTCTTACACCGACATAGCCAAGCAAGGCGGTGGTATTTTAGCAACAGTCACTGCGACGCGAGCAGCACAAGAAGCCGAATTGGTTGAGATGGCGCTGCCTAGATTAGACGGCCTGCTAAGAAGTGGCGTCACCAGCATCGAAATAAAATCGGGCTATGGTTTAACACTTGAAGATGAGCTCAAGATGTTACGTGCAGCGAAAGCGTTAGAAAATCATCGCCGAATTAAGATCACCACTACTCTCCTTGCAGCACACGCTGTGCCGCCCGAATATAAAGAGCAGCCCGATCGTTATATTGATCTGGTTTGCCAAGAGATCATTCCTAAAGCTGCAGAGCAAGGGCTCGCCGATGCTGTTGACGTGTTTTGCGAATCTATCGGCTTCAACCTAGAACAAACCGAACGTGTCTTTGCAACAGCCAAAGAATATGGGCTCGCGATTAAAGGCCACACTGAACAACTTTCTAATATGGGTGGCAGTGCGCTTGCAGCAAAATACGGCGCACTCTCTGTTGACCATGTTGAGTACCTTGATGAAACCGGAGTAAAAGCACTGGCGGAATCAGGGACAGTAGCCACCTTGCTACCCGGAGCTTTCTATTTCTTGAAAGAGACTCAACAGCCGCCCGTTGCCCTACTTCGTGAACACAAGATTCCAATGGCGATCGCGACCGACTTAAATCCCGGTACTTCACCCTTTGCTGATTTAACGCTGATGATGAACATGAGCTGCACCCTGTTTGGTACGACGCCTGAAGAGGCGCTACGCGGTGTAACTTGTAACGCTGCAGCTGCCATTGGTGAGTCACAAACCAAAGGTAAAGTCGAAGTGGGTTATGCCGCTGATTTGGCTATCTGGAATCTCGAGCACCCAGCAGATCTGAGCTATCAAGTTGGTGTTCCTCATCTGCATAAACGCATTGTTAATGGCGAGGTGTGTCATGACTCAATCTAATTCCAACGGCATTCAAAAGAACTCAGAAACCGTACATAACTTCGTGTGGACGGGACGCAATGATCTTGAAGATGGCGCACTCGGCACACGCGTACATCACATTACCAAGCAAGTGCAACATAGTGACTTAAGTAACGAGCTTACTGACGGCGCTATCGCCTTAGTTGGCTTTGCCAGCGATGCAGGTGTTGCAAGAAATAAAGGACGAGTGGGCGCAAGACAAGCACCTAACCTAATTCGTCAAGCGTTAGCTAATATGGCTTGGCACAGTGACGCTCACATTGCGGACCTTGGTGATATCGAGTGCAATGATGGTCAATTGGAAGTCAGCCAAAACCAGTGTGCTTCTGTGATTGCCAATGCTCTATCAACTAACAAAGTGATTACCCTCGGCGGTGGTCACGAAGTGGCTTGGGCGTCGTTCCAAGGTCTTGCGGAACATTTACATAAAGCAGAACGCCTTCATAAAACTGAACGTATTGATAAAGATCAGCCAATACACAAACCTAAGATCGGCATCGTTAACTTTGATGCTCACTTTGATCTTCGTGAATTTGAAAGCGACATCGCTGATGTTAAACCCAGTTCAGGTACGCCTTTTAATCAAATCAGCGATTACTGCCACAAGCATCAATGGCCGTTTCATTACGCTTGTCTTGGCGTTAGCGCAGCCAGTAATACCAAAGCGCTGTTTAACAAAGCTGACCAACTGGGCGTGTGGTATGAACATGACCGCAACATGACCCAAGTGAACCAAGTCGCTCAACTGGTTAAGTTGCAAAAATTCATCGCTGAATGTGATTACCTCTATCTCACCATTGATCTAGATGTATTCCCAGCAGCGACTGCGCCGGGTGTAAGTGCACCAGCGGCAAGAGGCGTGAGCTATGAAGCACTCGCTCCTTTTCTAGAACAGATTTTCCAACACAGCGAAAAACTCATTATCGCGGACATTGCGGAATACAACCCAGACTACGACATCGATGGCCAAACGGCTCGATTGGCGGCACGTTTGTGTTGGGATATAGCCAGTGCAATGGCCAGCGACTAATCCAGCTATACCGATAACTACAACTACAACGATATAACGTGAAATAGAAGGAATTCCAAAATGACGGAACACCACAACAGTGACCCTCGTCTCGACACGACACGCGAAATTCGCGCACCTCATGGCACCACTTTGCGCGCTAAATCTTGGTTAACAGAAGCACCACTGCGTATGCTGATGAACAACCTAGACCCTGATGTGGCAGAACATCCACATGCACTGGTTGTGTATGGCGGTATCGGTCGCGCGGCACGTGATTGGAAATGTTATGACAAGATTGTTGAAGTATTAGAGCGTTTAGAAGACGACCAAACGTTGCTTGTTCAATCAGGTAAACCTGTGGGCGTGTTCCCGACTCATAAAAACGCGCCTCGCGTACTGATCGCTAACTCGAACCTTGTTCCACACTGGGCGAACTGGGAGCACTTCAACGAGCTTGATAAAGAAGGCTTGATGATGTACGGCCAAATGACAGCAGGTAGCTGGATTTACATTGGCTCACAAGGCATCGTTCAAGGCACTTATGAAACGTTTGTCGCTATCGCGAAGAAGCACTTTCAAGGAGAAGCAAACGGCAAGTGGGTTCTAACGGGTGGTCTTGGCGGTATGGGCGGTGCTCAACCTCTCGCAGCTACAATGGCTGGCTTTTCAATGATCGCGGTTGAATGTGATGAATCACGAATCGACTACCGCTTGCGTACTGGCTATGTAGACAAAAAAGCCACCAGCATCGATGAAGCGATGGCCATGATTAAAGCATCAGACACGCCAATCTCTGTTGGCTTGCTTGGTAACGCAGCAGACGTATTCCCAGAGCTTGTTGAACGCAATATCACGCCTGACGTAGTCACCGACCAAACCTCTGCCCACGATCCACTGAACGGCTACTTGCCACAAGGTTGGACGATGGAGAAAGCAACGCAAGAACGAACCATTGATGAAGCGAAAGTAGTGAAAGCCGCTAAGCAGTCCATGGCGATTCAAGTTCAAGCTATGCTAGACCTGCAATACCGTGGTGCTGCAACCGTAGATTACGGCAATAACATTCGCCAAATGGCACTGGAAGAAGGTGTGGAAAACGCATTTGATTTTCCAGGTTTCGTTCCCGCATATATACGACCTTTATTCTGTGAAGGCGTCGGTCCGTTCCGTTGGGCTGCCCTTTCTGGTGACCCAGAAGACATCTACAAAACAGACCAAAAAGTAAAAGAACTGATTCCAGATAACCCACATCTACACAACTGGCTAGATATGGCGCGTGAACGCATTCAGTTCCAAGGCTTACCAGCTCGTATTTGTTGGGTCGGTTTGAAAGATCGCGAACGCTTAGGTCAAGCATTCAATGAAATGGTTAAAAATGGAGAACTGAAAGCACCCGTTGTTATCGGTCGAGACCACCTAGATTCAGGCTCAGTAGCAAGCCCGAACCGCGAAACAGAAGGCATGATGGATGGATCAGATGCCGTATCAGATTGGCCTCTATTGAACGCCCTTCTAAATACTGCAGGTGGCGCAACATGGGTTTCTCTGCACCATGGTGGTGGCGTTGGCATGGGCTTCTCACAACACTCAGGAATGGTGATTTGTTGTGACGGCAGTGAAGATGCTTCACAGCGCATTGCTCGTGTACTTCACAACGACCCAGCAACAGGCGTAATGCGTCATGCTGATGCAGGTTACGATATTGCCAAGCAGTGTGCTAAAGAACAGAAGCTTGATTTGCCTATGCTAAACGAAGAACTTCGTCGCCTTTAATGTCTGGAGAAAACATGTTGAATTTATTACTTAAACCAGGACTTCTTGGCCTACCTGAACTGCGTAAGATTAGCCGTAGCCCTGTGAACTTATCACTTGATCCCGCAGCTATTCCTGATATTGAAGCGAGCATGCACGTTGTCGAACAAGTGATTGCGGAAGATCGTACCGTGTATGGCATCAATACGGGTTTTGGCTTGTTAGCAAATACCAAAATCGCCCCTGAAGATTTAGAAGTACTACAAAAAAGTATCGTGCTTTCTCACGCTGCGGGCATTGGTAAATTCATGTCTGATGAAACTGTGCGCTTGATGATGGTGCTAAAAATTAACAGCTTGTCTCGTGGCTACTCGGGTATCCGCCTCAAAGTGATTAATGCCCTTATCGATCTTGTGAACGCACAGGTTTACCCATGTGTTCCACAAAAAGGATCTGTGGGTGCTTCAGGAGATCTTGCTCCCCTCGCCCACATGAGTACGGTACTGCTAGGTGAAGGCCAAGCACGTCACAACGGAAAGATCATCACTGGCTTAGAAGCAATGCAGATCGCTGGCTTGGAACCAATCACACTTGCGCCAAAAGAAGGCTTAGCGCTGTTAAACGGCACACAAGCATCGACAGCATTTGCATTAGAAGGTCTGTTCGCAGCTGAAGACTTGTTTGCGTCTGCAACCGTGTGTGGTGCAATGTCTGTTGAAGCAGCGCTGGGCAGCCGTCGTCCATTTGATCCGCGTATTCATCGCGTTCGTGGTCACCGTGGCCAAATGGATGCAGCACTTGCTTACCGTCATATGCTTGATCAAAAGAGTGAGATTGGTGAATCACACACTTGTTGTGAAAAGGTTCAAGACCCTTACTCACTGCGTTGTCAGCCTCAAGTGATGGGGGCATGTTTACAGCAGATTCGTAATTCAGCAGAAACCTTAAACATTGAAGCAAATGCCGTATCCGACAACCCGCTAGTTTTCGCTGACGATGGCGACATCATTTCGGGCGGTAACTTCCACGCAGAACCTGTCGCAATGGCAGCAGATAACCTTGCATTGGCCATTGCAGAAATTGGCAGCCTTTCTGAACGAAGAATGGCACTGCTGATTGATAGCGCGCTAAGCAAACTACCGCCTTTCTTAGTCGATAACGGCGGCGTGAACTCAGGCTTTATGATTGCTCAAGTAACGTCTGCAGCACTCGCTAGTGAGAACAAAACATTGGCTCATCCTGCGTCAATAGACAGCCTACCTACTTCTGCAAACCAAGAAGACCACGTATCAATGGCTACCTTTGCCGCTCGTAGGCTTAGATACATGGCTGAAAATACCCGTGGGATATTGGCAGTAGAATATTTAGCAGCAGCACAAGGGCTAGACTTCCGCGCTCCGAATCTATCTTCTCCTCGTGTGGAAGAAGCGAAGCAGATTTTGCGTGAGAAAGTGAGCTTCTACGACAAAGACAGATATTTTGCTCCAGATATTGAGCAAGCTAACCTGTTACTCAAGTTATCCGTTCATAACCACTTAATGCCAGAAGGTACGCTGTCAAGTTTTTAATACTTTCCGTATACTGGGCTGTACTCTCGTTACAGCCCACTTGTCCATAAAAAATGAATACACTTATTGATAGGAGTGATACTATCCGAAAAATCATCACTCACTGTCGGAAAGTTCATTACCAATGATAACAAAAAAATCCCCAATCCTGCTTACAACAGCCCTTATCAGCACCTTATTCTTAGCCGGCTGTGGATCTGACTCAAGCAATAAAGCACCCGCAAAACCAACGACTCCTACGACTCCTACGACTCCTACGACTCCTACGACTCCTACGACTCCTACACTAACGAAAGTCGCGACCTATACCAGCATTAAAAACTGTTCAACTGCTGCTGAAGTGCCAAACTGCGCTTTTGAAAAAGGTATTTACATTCTGCCGATTGGTCCAAACATTACTCAAACACAACAAGACGCAGTTAAAACTCAAGTCGAAAATTTGCTTAAATGGGCTCATGACGACGTGAGAAAACAGTTTAGCCAGAAAAAGATACTCATAGGCATAACAGAAGGAGAACCAGATCCTTCTACAGCTCATGGTAAATTCGTGCTTGCACTTGCACAAAATATGTATGCGAGCACCCCTAACATCAATGGTTTAGAGCTTATTTATACTGACCTGTCAGGCGTAGATGAAACAAAAAGCACCACGACATACCAAAAGCTGCTGCAAGTTTTCGATTACTATGTTGATGGTGACAACAATACAGCCGTTGGTGCTGAATTGGCCAAAAGCTACGATGGTTTCAAAACTCTCATCAATAAGAAAATAGGAACAGGTACACAAGCTTTAGGTTATCTAAAATACGATGAATGTAACTACGGCAACGGGCAGTTAGGTGCAGATCGTATTGATGGTACTCCAAGCAAATGTCTCTCAAGTAATGGTACAAGTATTAATGACGATGGTGATGACATTTCGAATGGTAAATTAGACTCAGTCCATACTGTCAAAAAGAACCTCAACCCAGGCGCATTTTTAGGATTGGTTTACGAATACAAAGTGAACCCTGCTAACGGTAAGTTCCCGAATGAGCTGAAAGACGCAAACCAGCCAAAAGGCTTTACTGCGGTCGGTAAAATCGCAAGTGGTGAAACAACAACAGCTAATTACCCATTTAACTATGCGAACCTTGCTTTTACACCAATGAGTGATTATTTAGATAAGTGGTTCTTCCCTAATAAAAAATAAGCTTATATAAATAAAGGTCTAGATTTTCTAGACCTTTATTATTTTTTCTCACCAGCCCGCCTTCTCATCAATCTCCCTCCTTTTCGGCCCTCGTAAACTGGATAGACCATTAAAACCAAGTTAGTTAGCTATAATCCCCGCCAGATTTGATGACTAATAGCGATACTATGTTTCTGACACCTTACTTTTCTACTGAAGACAATCAATTTCAATTCACTCGTGAACAAGCTAGCCACTTTGCAAAAAAAGTAGCCGCTGACTTCAACCCAATTCACGATGAAGACAACAAGCGCTTCTGCGTGCCTGGCGATCTTTTGTTTGCAGTACTTCTGCAAAAAGAAGGCATCAGCCAAAAAATGCGTTTTGATTTTTCAGGTATGGTGGGTAACGGTATTGCGCTAAGCGTTGACAACAAGTGTGAGAAAGAAAGCTCACTGGTTGACGAGAAAGGCAAAGAGTACCTACACATGTCTTGTGAAGGTGAAAAGAGCCACGATCAAGCATTCATCGAACACGTAGTAACAAACTACGTTAAGTTCTCAGGCATGAACTTCCCACACATCATGGTTCCTCTTATGGAAGAACAGCAAATGATGATCAACTGCCAACGTCCTCTTGTGATTTACGAGAGCATGGAAGTTGAATTTACTCGTCTAGACCTATCTCACCCAGAAGTTGAATTCTCAGGTGCGACTTTTGATGTTGAAGGCAAGCGTGGCATCGTGACACTGAACTTTGATTTCAAAGAAGACGGTGAAGTAGTCGGTAAAGGCGTGAAACGCATGGTAGCAAGTGGCCTTAAGCCATACGACCAAGCTTCTGTTGACGACCTAGTAAACCGCTTCAACGAACGTAAAGAGATGTTTCTAGCTCAGTTCGCAGCTGCCGCTTAATCAGCACTCTTATTTACATCACTTGATGTAAACAGCTAAAAACAAGATCAATAAAGCCCAGCTTGGTATCACAAGCTGGGCTTTTTCATTTCGATGACTAATGACATCAAGTCACTCAAGCCTGTATTCAAGTCAGAACTAAATCCAGCGCCTAACCTTTTGTTTGTAATCAACATATTCCGCACCGAATAATTGCTCTAGAGCGCGTTCTTCTGGCTTAATTTGGAACTGATTCATGTAGATTACGAATACAAAACTGAGTAAGACACTGAACAGGTTTTGGAAGAAGTAGCCAAAACAAAACAGTAGGATAAATAGCCCTAGATACATTGGGTTTCGCGTGTAGCCAAAGATTCCACTGTCCACAACTGCAGAAGCGGTGTCGACTTTGATCGGATTAACGGTGGTTTTCTGTTTGCGAAACTCCCATATGCCTGATATTCCAATAACACCACTCAAGACAATCCCGATACCGAGCACAACCATTCGATAAGGCAGTGCCAATGTTCCTTGGCTCAACTGCTGAGCGCAGAAGTATGATGCTACGAATACAATAATGAACAGTGCAACGGGTGGTACTTTTAATTCTAGAAATTTCATACTTTTCCTTATTAACATTCCTTTGTTAGTTTAGAAAAAAGCCCAGCAATTGCTGGGCTAAATGTATTAAAGAATTTTTGCTAGCGCTTGTAATGGGTGAGCAAGCTTCTCACCTTCAAAACGCTTCACTTGGCTACGGCAAGAATAACCCGTCACCAAACAACGATCTTTTGGTAAGTCCTGCATTTGAGGCTTCCAGCTTAAACCGTATATATCTTTCGACATTTGTAGCTTATCGACTTCATGCCCGAAGGTGCCCGCCATGCCACAACAGCCGACCGGAACGCTGGTTAACGCAGCACCAAAGTGCTTGAAGATAGTGCCCCACTCTTTTTCAGCGTTCGGCATTTTGGTTTTCTCAGTACAGTGAGCAAACAAGTACCACATATCTTCACTTGCTGAGCGTGCTTCGAACTCACCCAACGATGGCATTAACCATTCATGCACGGTAAGCACATCAAAGTCGCCACGTTTGTCACCTAAGATCTCAACGTATTCATCGCGGTAACAAAGCACAAGAGCCGGGTCCACTCCCACCAAAGAAATGCCGATATCGGCAACCATTGACAAGAATTCCGATGTTGATTTCGCTTCACGCGCAAAACGACTTAAGAAGCCTTTAATGTGCAGAGCTTTACCATTTGGCTTAAACGGCAGCAACACCGGAGTTTTGCCAAGTTTTTGAGCCAGAGTGACGAAGTCTTCAATCACCTCCGCATCATAGAAGCTAGTGAACGGGTCTTGAACGATCAGCACATGCTGTTTCTTCTCTTCAGAAGACAAGCCTTCTAAGTACTGTAAGTCGAAGAGTTGCAGCTCTTTGCTCGCTAGACGATTTTTAAGTGTAGGTACCGACATCAAAGGAGCATCAACATACCCGACCGTTTTAGCCGTTGCGGTTTGTATCCACTTTTGGCCCAATGCAGCATTCACTACTTTTGGCGCTTTCGCCATCAGCGGCAGCATGGTTTCAATGTTGGCAACTAAATAGTCTTTTGCTGGGCGCTGGTAACGCGAATAGTAGATGTTTAAAAATCGAGAACGGAAACTCGGAACATCAACTTTAATCGGACACTGGCTCGCACACGCTTTACATGCGAGACAACCATTCATCGCTTCATGAACTTCATGTGAGAAATCGTACTCATGGCGTTTGTTCATCGTGTTACGAACACGTTCAACCATGGTTTTAATCGGCGTATTGTCCTTCAGTGCTTCTTGCTCTAAGTCGAGAATATCGACGCCTTGTTCCGTTAACTGACGTAACCATTCTCGAACCAAGCCTGCACGGCCCTTTGGTGAATGACGACGGTCAGCCGTGACTTTCATCGAAGGACACATTGGCGAACTCGTATCGTAGTTGAAACACAAGCCGTTACCATTACATTCCATCGCTTGCTTGAAGCTATCACGGACTTGTACGTCGATCTGACGATCGTAGAAACCACGCTTGGTATCAGTGACTTTCACCAACTCAGCATCGCTTTCTAACGGCGTACAGATCTTGCCTGGGTTCATCTTGTTATGCGGGTCAAATGCCGCTTTAACTCGTCTTAATTCGGTAAACAGCTCTTCACCAAAGAAGTCAGGACCATACTCAGAACGGAAGCCTTTACCGTGTTCACCCCACATCAAGCCGCCGTATTTAGCCACCAGCTTAACCACTTCATCAGAGACTTCATGCATCAATGCTTCTTGCATCGGATCACACAAATCTAAAGCAGGACGAACGTGCAGTACGCCCGCATCCACGTGACCAAACATGCCGTAGTTCAACTCTTTTGAATCGAGTAATACTCTAAATTCAGAGATGAAGTCGGCCAAGTTTTCTGGTGGTACACAGGTATCTTCAGCAAAAGCGACTGGCTTAGCTCGGCCTTTCGCCGCACCTAATAGACCTACCGCTTTCTTACGCATGTTGTAGATTCGGCCAATGCTCGCCAAATCACTGCACACTTGGAAGCCAATCACACCGGCTTCTTCAGTTTCTACCATGCTTTCAAGCTGTGCGGTCAGCGCTTGAACTTGTTGTTCAACTTCCGCTTCATCTTGGCCTGCAAACTCAACCATGTTGATGCCAAGCATCTCTTTATTTGGAACATCCATCAGCAAATCGCTCACGGTGTGCCAAACAATGTCTTGTTTCGCTAGGTTCAATACTCTTGAGTCAACGGTTTCAACAGACAGCGCTTTCGCTTCTACCATGAACGGCGCATTACGCAGTGCAGAATCGAACGTATTGTATTTCACGTTAACCAACGTTCGTGCTTTTGGAATCGGCGTGAGGTTCAGCTTTGCTTCAGTGATGAATGCTAATGAACCTTCTGCACCACATAGAACACGAGTCAGGTCAAAGCTATCGTCTTCTTCGTTGATTGCGTTCTTTAAATCGTAACCAGTTAAGAAGCGGTTCAATGGTGGGAATTTATTAAGAATTTGAGCGCGCTTATCTCGACAAACGGCCTCAGTTACTGCAAGTGCATGATGAGCAAATTCACCCTCAACAGGTAAGCCGTGTGATAAATCGGATTCGAGACATGAACCATCTGCGAAGACCGCTTGCAGCGACAACACATGGTCAGACGTTTTACCGTACTTCAATGACCCTTGGCCCGAAGCATCGGTATTGATCATGCCACCTAAGGTTGCTCGGTTACTGGTAGAAAGGTCTGGAGAGAAAAAGTAACCATACGGACGCACAGCATCGTTCAATTGGTCTTTAACGATACCCGACTGAACTCTTACCCAGCCTTCTTGCTCGTTAATCTCAAGAACCTTGTTCATATAACGAGACAGGTCAACCACGACGCCTTTTGTTAAAGACTGTCCGTTAGTACCGGTACCACCGCCACGAGGGGAAAAGGTCACGCGTTCGTAAGCAGATTTTGCACCCACTTTACCGAGCAGCACAACGTCTTGGGTTGTTTTAGGGAGAATAACTGCCTGCGGCAATTGCTGATAGACACTGTTATCAGTCGCCACAGCCAAACGGCTAGAATATTGAGATTCAATGTCGCCAGTAAAGCCCGCTGTTTTTAGTTCATCTAAAAAGCGTACGACAACTGGATCGACATCAGCATTGAGTTGAAGTCTTGGTAACATTTGCTTCCTGCCCCTACTTCGCTGATCCTATCAGCATTGGGTTATCTGAGATTTTTAATATTTTTCTTTGAATTTCGTCACTTTACTACTATTAAGATCATATAAAAAGGTGATCAAATAAGAATCTCGGTGCAAGAATGGAGAAATAGTCACTTTCGTCTTAATTCAGTAGTAAGATAGTAGATAACTTTTTTACGACATCTCCATGAGCAAATAACAATGAAAAAAAGCAAAACAGTCACAACTGAAGATATTCTTCTTAAGCTATGCCAATCAGTCTCAAACGTACTTACTTCAGCGACGGCTTCACAGGTGTCCTACTCAGCCATGGTTCAAAAGATCAACAAGACAAGTCTTAAGCCAGATTTTGGTTGTTTCGTCTTGTTCGACGGCGGGTTTTCAGGTCTTGTTGTTATCAATTTTACGTCGAAAGCAGCGCTAGAGATCTACACAAATTACATGCGTAATATGGGCATGCCTGAAGACGAACTCGCTGTACTTCATACTTCAGACGAAGTAGGTGATGTATTAGGTGAGTTGATGAACCAGTTGGTTGGCGACTTTACCAACAAAATCCGTAAAGAACTGCAAACTAACATCACACAAAACCAACCGAAAATGCTGGCATTGAACAAGCAAGTGAACCTTTCTGTTGATACTAACTTAGATCGCCCGCAAGCTCGTCGTGTTACTTTCTCAACTGCCGACAACAACATTTTCTACCTTGAGCTTGCAATGGACAAAACAGAATTCATCCAATTGGAAGAATTCGAAATCGCTGAAGACGAATGTCCAGACAGTATTCTTGAAGCGACTCAGAAAAAAATGCAAGAACCAAAGCAGCCAGAGCAAAGTTCAGGCAACGATTCTGCAGCTGATTTACTCGATGAACTTGGAATCTAGGTTACAAATACTCTAGTTAATCAAGAAAATCGTGTCACTAACGCCATCAATCCTCTTGATGGCGTTTTGTTTTGTCCGGGACCCGCCGCTTCCTTCCTATGTCCTTATCTTCCATAATCGTTCACCACATTCCTACAAATGACTTTTGACTTTGCTGTTACTCGCCAAAACATGTAAAATGTTGGACTTTTAAAAATTTGCGGTAATGATTAAGTTGTCGATGGATAAGAAAAAAGCCCTAAAGAAAATTGCCAAGTGTCTTGAGCTTGGAAACTCTGCGAACGTCAATGAAGCTGCCAATGCGATAAAAATGGCGCATAACTTGATGCTGAAATATGGTCTCGAAAAGGACGATATTGAATTTATCAAGATGGGAAAAACTCAATCCAGTCACCTGTTACCTGCAAATATCAGCTCTACACTGCTGCGTGTTATTCGTGGTATTAACACCAAGTTTGGCGTAGAAGCCGTGTTACTGAATCACAAAGGCCTTAAACGCGTTGAATTCATTGGTGAAGCCGATCGCGCTATCTTCGCGGCTTTTGCGTTCGATATTATTTATCGTGAACTGAATGAGCACACTGGCCAATTCAGAAACAGTTTTGCGGGCTCGGGAACAGGGACACTAGAAGTAACACGTCGCGTAAACTCTTACGTTTCGGGTTGGGTAGAAGGTGCGCTTGAAAAACTGCCTGTTATCACCCCAGACGACGAGTCAAACAACAAGATCAATAACTACATTGATAAAGAATTCCAAAACATCGACCGTGAAACGTTCAAACAACAACTCAGAGAAGCGATGAAAAACCTCACCGCAGACTATGAAGTTGGTTTGAAGAAAGGCCGAAAACTGTCTGTAAATCGACCTGTTGGCGGAACTCAAGCCGTTAAAAAGATAACTAAATCATAGAGCCACTTTACATTGCTTCAGCGTATTGATAAAAACCACCAATAGGACTTATTGTTGTCTTTCGTAATTCATGCGTTTGACAGAAGTACATGATGGAGAAATACGTTGAAAAAAATCACACTAGCCCTGGCACTCACTGTTGCTCTAACGGGCTGTCAAGCGACACAACGCCAAAACGCGACAACTGGCGAATCTGAGACTAATTCCGCAACTCAAGGCGCTTTAATTGGTGCAATCGCCGGTGCTGTTGCTGGTGCTGCTACGGGTGACGACTCTAAAGACCGTCGTAAGCGTGCACTCATCGGCGCAGCAGGTGGCGCCGCAGTTGGCGGTGGTATCGGTTACTACTTTGACCAGCAAGAAGCTGCACTTCGTGAAGAACTCATGAACTCAGGCGTTCAAGTAGAGCGTGTTGGTGAGAACCAACTTCTACTTCGCCTAGAGAACGGCATTGGCTTCGATTCTGGTTCTTACGCTTTAGAATCAAGCATCCACAAAACACTTCGCGGCGTTGCGCGCATCTTAGTTGAATACCCAGACACTAGCCTAGTGATCGAAGGTCACACTGACAGCACAGGCAGCGAGTCTTCTAACCAAGTTCTTTCTGAGCGTCGTGCTGAATCGGTTCGTGCATTCTTGATCTCTCAAGACGTTGCTGCAGGCCGTGCCATTGCTCGTGGTAACGGTGAACGTTACCCTCTGTGTGACAACAACACCTCTCAAGGTCGCGCTTGTAACCGTCGCGTAGAAATTCAAATCTTGCCGCTTAAGTAGCACGATTAAAGCCCAGTTCGTCTTTATCTATTGAATTAACCTCTATATAGTTGCTTATCGTCGTGTTGCTTGTTCAAAGTCACACGACTAGCCATATTCATACTGATATACCGACTCTGGGCTTTTTAACGAGACTTATCTATTGTTTATCCTATCCAACTTTCTGTCATCATCACTTCTTAGAACTCTATTTTTTACCCTCATCTTTTCCACAATACAGTTCTCTACTGCACACTTCGTTCATGCAGAAAGCAACGTCGCATTCTCGATAGAACCTCAAGATCCAGTTTCTCAATACCAACTAGCTCAAGCTTATGAATCAGGTAATGATGTCCCTTTGAGCACCAACGATGCATTTTATTGGTACTCGCAATCCGCAGAAAACGGCAATGCAAATGCGCAATTTAGGCTGGCTGAATGGTACTTGGCAGGATCAGGTGTAGAGCAAAGCAACAAGCTAGCTTTAGAATGGTTTATTAAATCAGCCTTGCAAGGTAACCAGCGCGCGCCTATCGAAGTCGCAAAGCTCTACGAATCCTCACTTGAGAAAGAACTCCTAAAACCATTAGATGAAGCACAGCTATGGTATGAAGCGGCCTTAAAAAACAATCCAAAAGCCGAAGATGGCTATAACCGCATACTGGAAGCGCAATTCAACCAGCAACGTGCCAAGCAGATCTCTTCGATTGAAAAGCTCAACGACAACGTCATTGCTGAAAGCAGCACGAATCAGAGGCTATCTAATCCAAAGCGAGCAAGTAGCTCCCCTTCTTATCTGCCCTCTAGAGAGCAGGTAACACGTTCTAACCTAACGTATTCAGACTATCTAATTGGCACAGCCTTAGCCGTGTTGATTTCAATTGTCAGCATTATCATGACTCTGGTGATATCAAAAAGAAGACACGCTCTAAAATCGGGTGAATTGGGGCAACAAAAGCAGACACTTGAAGCACAGCTTAGCTCGAAGGACTTCACTATTAAGCAGCAGAAACGTCAGCTGCACACGATGTTCCATGAGTTAAAAAAACAGAAAAATGACAACAGCCTGAACAATTTACAAGTAGCCTGCGCTCTATTTGGGTATACACCTAGCTCAATTCCGAATCAAAAAAGCATTAAAATTCGATATAAACAGCTATCCAAAATCTACCACCCAGATGGTTACGGATGTGACGAAGAGATGAAACGTTTGAACAATTCGCTAAAAACCATCCTTAAGAGTGTTGCAAAAACGTAAACAACCAAGCAAACTCGATTTCCAAAGTCGCAAAGATATCGATTTTATTAGTACTGCAATCGATCCCCCTCTCAAAAACAGGTAACAAACTATTAACTAATGAGTCTTACTTGTGTCATAATTTGCGCCGAAAATACACCTGACTTAAACAGGTGAGGAGAGAATATGTTCACAATAGAAGGCGTTTGTGATTGGTGCAAAAAGCCAAGCCTAGTTAAAAAGCACGACTACCTAGATGGTAAGTGTCATCATGCATGTCAAGAGTGCAATGATATGGCCACCATTGATGTTCGCCAGTTCAATATTGGTGAAATGGAAATGAGAGCAAAACTCTCCCAAGCGACATTGAGATAAGCAACACCGTTGAAATATAAGAAAGCGCCTAAGGCGCTTTTTTTGTATCTGAGATTTATCTTCTTATCTTCTTATCTTCTTATCTTCTTATCTTCTTATCTTCTATACAGGTGTATACAGTACTTTTCTGTCAAAACCACTGTGTACACCTGTATAAAGCTCACATTTCTTCAACTTATGAGACAAAACAACAAATTCATTCAAATTTAATTTTCACTCTATTTTCAATCACTTAAATAAAAGCCACCTCCATACCCAAGCAAGATCGTCCAATAATCCCTCAAAAAACGCTTGATCTTATAAGCAACAAAAACTACTGTATACACATACAGCATGTATATAAGGACAGCAAAATGATTCCAGCACACGTTAAAGCACAACACTCTAGCCCGCTAACTCACTGCGCATTTACATCCGTCTCTCGTGACACAAAAAGTTCAAACGAAGAAGCGTTGTTTGCCAAAATGGCGTTGCTGTCCAATCAACATCAGTGGTTACTGTTTACGGCTCAAACACCAAGACCATCGGCTAAACAGCTGCAGCAACATAATGTTTGCTGTGATCGTGTTATTCACATGAAAGCCTCTAATCAAATGACAGAAGTAGAAACCGTCGAGAAAGCCATTCGATCTAAGAATGCGAGTGCGATTGTTGCAAGTGCATCGATTGATCAGTTCAGCCAACAGTACCTAAGAACATTAGGATTGCGCTTTCAGTGTGAAGTCTTCTTTATTGATGCCAATTCAGAGCGTATTCACTAGACCGCCTGACTTAATAACATTTTGGATCAAAAACATAGCCCATAAACATAGCCCATAAACATAGCTTAATCTTTTAGCTAACAAACTTAAGTTAACTTAACAGCATAGCTCCAAAACACAGTCCAAATATACTGCCTTCCCCTGCCCTACAATTCGCCAATTTTCTAGCGAATAGTTAGGCGGGGGTTTTTATTTGATCAATAGATTTAGCAATCGTTTGCTTTTTCTCTGGAAGCAAATAGTAGATTGGGTATAATGCCCGTCTAATCATGTGCACACCGCACTTCTCTGTATGACGTTTGATAAAAGATAGGAATGTCTAAATGAGCCTTGCTGATCAAGTTCTTGCCGTAAATGATGACCTACCAATCCGTACTGATAAACCTGTCCACAGTGGCAAGGTTCGCTCAGTCTACTGGTTAACTGAAGAAGATAGCCAACGACTAATTAAAGAGAAAGGCTACGATGTAGCACCAGATGCGCCTTTAGCAATCATGGTGATCAGTGACCGTATCTCTGCATTTGATTGTATCTGGCGTGGTGAAGGGAATCTAAAAGGTGTTCCAGGTAAGGGTGCAGCTCTGAATGCTATCTCTAACCACTGGTTCAAATTGTTTAAAGACAACGGCCTCGCTGACAGTCATATTCTTGATATCCCTCACCCGTTCGTATGGATTGTACAAAAAGCTCGCCCAGTCATGATCGAAGCGATTTGTCGTCAATACATCACAGGTTCAATGTGGCGTGCATACGCAAACGGCGAACGCGAATTCTGTGGTATCGAGATGCCAGAAGGCCTTGAGAAAGACAAGAAATTGCCTGAGCTACTGATCACGCCTTCTACAAAAGGGATTTTGCAAGGTATTCCTGGCGTTCCAGAAGCTGATGATGTGAACATCACACGTAACAACATCGAAGATAACTTCGCAGCATTCAATTTTACTCAAGCAAGTGACATTGCGCATTACGAGAAACTTCTAAAAGAAGGCTTCAACGTAATTAGCCAAGCGCTAGCAAAAGTCGATCAAACCTTTGTCGATACGAAATTTGAGTTCGGCTATGTGAACGATGCTCAAGGCAAAGAAAAGCTTATCTACATGGATGAAGTCGGTACCCCAGATTCATCTCGCATTTGGGATACTCAGGAATACAATAACGGCAACATCGTTGAGAATTCAAAAGAAGGTTTCCGCCAGTTCCTACTTAACTACTTCCCTGATGCTGATATTCTTTTGAACAAAGAGCGTATGCCAGAGCGTGAAGCGTTAGCTCGTGACAATGAACTTCCATTGGATTCATTGATGTCTCTGTCGCGCACTTATCTTGATATCGCGGCGAAGATTACAGGCGCGGAAATCGTACTGAGTGAGAACCCTAAGCAAGAGATCATCGATGTATTGCGTGCTGACTATGGTCTAGTTGACTGATTGCATTCTAGAAAGCGAGTAAGCTCGTAAACACAAGTTCCAGATACGAAAAGGGCCTCATCATTATTGAGGCCCTTTTTCGTGTGCGATTTTTAATATTCTTTGAGCTAGCTTCTAAGCGATATGTTCTAAGCAATAAGCTCTAAGCTCTAAGCTCTAAGCTCTAAGCTCTAAGCAATACTGATAGATTAAAGCTTAATAGTAAACTCTTCTCCAGTATTCTCGGCAATCACCAAATGACTGCGCGATTCAATGTACTCGATCTGCTCTTCTTCAAGAGAATATGGCATAGCAACTTTGAGTTCAGTGATCCCCTCTAGCTTGGCTAGCTTGAGTAAGGTAACAATGTTTGACTCATCACTTTTACGCGTCGACATCGATTTCAATGCCATCTGCCATAAACGATCTTCAGGGCTTGCGAGCTCTTTAATGCTATCTCGCCAGACAGTACTAAATACTGGCGCAATCGTGGTGAGTGCTTCCAGAAAAGTCCATTTTTTACTGCATGAGGCGCCAAGAAATGTTGTGTAATCAAACTCTACACGCGTCTCTGTCTGTTTATCCATGATGTCCCCCGACACTTTGACAACACAATATACTCAATATCTATCAACTCTTTCTTTATAGCAATAGGATATAGAAGAATAGTCTTTTATGACCTTTTGATTGGTTAAAAAGGCATATAAAAATCAAACTTGTAACAAAATAAGTACTGAAAAAACATATATGCACCTATTTGATTAATATTTTAGAGATAAAACTAATCCATCTATTTGATATCAATTATCCGACTCGCTTTTTTGTACTGAATACGCCAGCCAGACCATGTCGGGAGCTCCCAACGTTTTGGCGATAACTTTCGACTGCCCGATTGATAATGAACGTAAATCAGCTTGCGTGCCGGCAGGTATTCGACTTCGAGTTGCAAGTCGGCAAGGCTCAATGCAAACGGGTACTTTTCCGAAAACTCTGAATAGAGCCAAGTCGGGATACCATCGAATGGAATATCTGCATGGTCGAACATTTCCAATTCGCTCACATCAGTGACACCTAACACTTCAAGCTGCTCTAATAACCATAGCTCAAAGTTAATGTTCTCAATTTCTGGTGTGTATTGGGTTTGTTCATCGAGACCGAGTTTCACATACAGCTGCCAATGTTTGATTTGTTGAGTGCGAGCTTGTGCAAAACCCGGAAGTTGAACCCCATTCGATACAAGATCGACGATCGGCTTTAACGATAGTTGCCCTTCCGCTGCCACGAGCTTGGTCGTGATCGTGCGGCCGGCATACACCAACGCCATCCCAGTATAGACGCCGTCATCATTCACAATCGTTTCACCTTGCTCCCACTCTCCTAGCTCAGCATCAATGATAAGCTCAAGAGGAATGGGGGCCGTGACCGTCGCTAAGGTCAGTGTTTGCTTAACACCTCTTCCCGGCAAACTATGAGTGTCTAACACCAACATCGCTTGTGCATTGTCCGGGAAACGATTCTGACGGCCGAGTACTACCTCTAACACTCCGTTGGCAAAGGCTTCTTTCCTTTTCAGTCTGCGCACAAAGACTAACTCAGGATGCAGCTTAATAATGGTGTCAATTAGTTCAATACGCAGGAAACGGGACGCGACTTCTAATTGAGGAAGTTCAAACACCTCACGCATTTGCTTAGCCAGTCCCTGTGCTTCATTCAATGCCTGCTGGTCGATTTCTAGATTCGGATATTCGCGACCGCGAACGATCTGAATCAACAGGGATAAATCACACCCTTCTTTCTCTTTTTGCGCCAGAGCTTCAAGGTGTTCTGCATTGGTTGGTAATTGATACAAGCGAGCAGGAACGGACAGCGCCGCAGTGAGATCCACCATCGCCTCTTTGAGTGCTTTGGTTTTGATTCGAGTAACAATATCGGCATACAAAGCATCAATCGGCAACGGATACAGCTTTTTGCCATGCTCGGTAATTTGATGCTCGGCGTTAATCGCTTCCATCGTCAGCAAGGTTTGAGTAGCACTGTTTAACGACTTCTCAGGGATTGGATCAAGAAAAGATAAGCTCTCGATCGAGTTGCCACAACATGCCGCAGCCAACATAGGTTCTGTTAGTTCTTCGCGTTGCAGTTCGGGCGGTGTCACTAACTCTAATGCGGCGTGTTCTCCGTATAAGCGAACGCAGACACCATCCATCACCCTACCCGCGCGGCCAGCTCGTTGTTTGGCACTCGCTCGTGATAAGGATTTAAGCATCAGTGTGGTTCTTCCGTTACGCTGAACGGTGCGCCTTTCTAATCCTGAATCTATTACCACGCCAATGTCAGGAATGGTTAATGAGGTTTCAGCAACATTAGTAGCAAGAATGACCTTTCTCAGGCCATAACCGTTAGCATTGATATCGATATTACGACCCGATAACGCTAAATCTCGCTCTTTATCACTGACTGACGCATACAATTTCACCACTTGGATATCTGGATTTTTTGCCAAGGCTTGTTCACATTGCACGATCTCTTTTTTACCTGGTAGAAAAACCAACATGTCACCAGAAGATGCAATCAGTTGGTGATTCACTTCTTCGGCAATGCGTTGCTCTAGGTGTCGAATATCGGGCAATGCTCTTGACTCATTCGCTCGGTGTTCAATAGCAACTTGATAAGTTCGGCCTTCACAACTGATTCGATTCGCATCCAAATAATGAGCAAGGCGCTCACCTTCAATGGTTGCTGAAGTGATCACCAAACGATGACTCGCTTTTTGTTTGAGGATCGCCACCAGCAAATCAATGTCCCAGCGCCTCTCATGAAATTCATCGACTACGATGACATCAAAGCCAGCAAGCCCATCTTCAGATAGCCAACGCAGCGCGATACCGGGCGTCACAAAAACAACGTTAGTTTGCTCGTTGTATTCAGACTCAAGTTTGATCGCATAACCAATTTTGTCACCAAGCTTTTTGCCCGATTGTAGGGCGAGATATTTAGCTAATGAGGTACAAGCTATTCGTCTTGGTTCAACCACCAGCACTCGCCCATGTTGGCAAGCCCAAATTGGCAAACGCGTTGATTTGCCCGATCCGGTTTCAGCTTCTACTACTAGGTGAGAATTAGCGATTTGTTCGTGAAATACGTTTTGATAAGCATCGATGGGCAGTAATGACATAAAAAAGAGGCGTCGCGAAAAAGTGTGAGCAAAGTATAACGAATTATGGTGCTAAAATTCGATAAGTGTGGGACATGGGTAAGAATATCATTTTGTTTGCAAAGATCGGAGGTAAACTATTTACAATTGAATAACTAAACCGTTATCATTTTTCGGTTACCCTTTCTCCCATATTAGGCATCTAATGAACAACGATAAACGCCCTCTATATATCCCTTATGCTGGTCCTGCTCTACTAAGTACCCCTCTTCTAAACAAAGGCAGCGCATTCTCTGCTGAAGAGCGCAGTTCTTTCAACCTTGAAGGCTTGTTACCGGAAACAACCGAAACAATCCAAGAGCAAGTAGGACGTGCATACAAGCAATATTGTAACTTCGAAAGTGATATGGATAAGCATATCTACCTTCGTAACATCCAAGACACTAATGAAACGCTTTTTTATCGTTTAGTTCAAAACCACATCTCTGAAATGATGCCTATCATTTACACGCCAACAGTTGGCGCAGCATGTGAGAACTTCTCAAATATTTACCGTCGTGGCCGTGGTCTGTTTATCTCATACCCGAACCGCGATCGTATCGATGACCTACTGAACAATGCGACAAACCACAACGTTAAAGTTATCGTGGTTACGGATGGTGAGCGTATTCTTGGTTTGGGAGACCAAGGTATCGGTGGCATGGGTATTCCAATTGGTAAACTAGCACTTTACACAGCTTGTGGCGGCATCAGCCCAGCTTACATGCTACCAATCGTGCTCGATGTGGGTACAAACAACCCGCAGCGTCTTGCTGACCCAATGTACATGGGCTGGCGTCACCCTCGTATCACAGGTGCTGACTACGATGCATTCGTTGAAGAGTTCATCCAAGCGGTTCAACGCCGTTGGCCTGATGCATTAGTTCAGTTCGAAGATTTCGCACAAAAGAACGCAATGCCACTGCTTGAGCGTTACAAAGATCGCATCTGTTGTTTCAACGATGACATCCAAGGCACAGCAGCCGTAACGGTTGGCTCTCTACTTGCAGCATGTAAAGCAGCGAACAGCAAACTGTCAGACCAACGCATCACCTTCTTAGGTGCGGGTTCTGCAGGTTGTGGTATTGCTGAAGCTATCATTGCTCAAATGGTGTCTGAAGGTATCAGCGATGCACAAGCTCGCTCTCAAGTTTACATGGTTGACCGTTGGGGTCTGCTACAGGAAGGCATGCAAAACCTGCTTGATTTCCAACAGCGTCTAGTTCAAACCAACGCGAACACCAAAGATTGGGAAAGCGACGGCACTGGTTTCTCTCTACTAGACGTTGTTCGTCACGCGAAACCTACGGTTCTGGTTGGCGTATCTGGTGCTCCGGGTCTGTTCAGCAAAGAAGTCATCAAAGAGATGAACCTACACTGTGAACGTCCTATCGTGTTCCCACTGTCAAACCCAACAAGCCGTGTTGAAGCAACACCAAATGACATTATTCGTTGGACTGATGGCCAAGCACTTGTTGCGACAGGTAGCCCATTTGAGCCAGTAGTTCACAATGGCACGACTTACCCAATCGCTCAGTGTAACAACAGCTACATCTTCCCAGGTATTGGCCTTGGTGTATTAGCTGTGAATGCTTCACGCATCACTGACGAAATGCTAATGGAATCAAGCCGTGCACTTGCAACGTGTTCTCCACTAGCAATCAATGGCACAGGCGCTCTACTTCCACCATTAGAAGAAATCCACACGGTATCGAAGAAGATTGCTCTTGCTGTTGGTAAGAAGGCGATTGAACAGGGCGTTGCTCTAGAGATCACTGAAGAAGCACTGCAACAAGCGATTGACCAGCACTTCTGGCAGCCAGTTTACCGTCGCTACAAGCGCACGGCATTCTAATAAAGCGTGCTGTACTTTGAATAAAGAGCGTTAACTCCTCTTCTAAGAGCCTCTGCCATTGCAGGGGCTTTTTTCTTTACACTGTCTTGTCTTTTTAACTGATTTTTCTCATTTTTATTTGGTATTATCGAGCACTCAAAAATTAATGCTCAGTCAAAGGACCATACCGAGAGTGAAATTTGATTCTCACATTTTCCGTAGCCACTTATTAAAAGCTTACAAAAAACAGCAAGGTTTTCTGTTTGGCGCTTTCCTCGTGTTCTTAGTAGGCAGCGCTGCGGTTATTGCGATCGATTATTGGGTTTCATGGCAAGCAGAAGATCGCATCATCTACGATATAGATGAAGTGCCCGAGCTTGAGGTCGCCGTTGTGCTTGGCACAAGCAAATATTTAGGTAGAACACTCAACGACTATTATAAGCACCGAATCGAAGCGGCAATTGAGCTGTTCGATCGTGAAAAGGTAGACCAATTTCTACTGAGTGGCGATAACGCTCATCGCTCTTACAATGAACCGTGGACGATGAAACGCGACTTGTTAAAAGCGGGCGTCCCCGATGAACGCATCAATCTAGATTATGCGGGGTTCAGAACCCTAGATTCGATTGTTCGCGCCAAAAAGATATTCGATACCGATAACTTCCTAATCATCACTCAGAAGTTCCACTGTGAAAGAGCGCTATTTATCGCTAACTCTTACGATATTAATGCGCAGTGTTTGGCGGTTTCAGGACCAACCCATCATTCAGGAACCTCAATACGTTTACGTGAAGTGTTTGCACGTACCAAAGCGTTTCTTGATCTGTATATTATTGGTACTACGCCAAAATTCCTTGGCCCTAAAGAGCCGATCCAACCCAGTCCAAAACCAGAATCATTGCCGATTCCTAGCCCTATTGCTGACCCCAATGCAAACCCTATAGCAGACCCCACAGCAAGCCCTACTGAAAATCCGATTGCAACTCCTTCAGTAAGCCCTATTTTAGAGCCAGCAGAGACCGATGTGTAGAAAACTACACATTTTGAATTTGTTGCCTCACACTTCCCCATTGTTAAGCAAAAACACACCAACACTCCTTTATTAACTTGAGTAACATTCTCCCAACAAAGTCTGACCCTACATCAAGTCTATATACCTCGAAAATAATAAGCACCGCTCAACGAAGTCGTGCACCAATAAAACGAGGATAAACAAAAGGAGCGTCTTATGACGGCACTTGTTACTACACTGAAACACTGGTTGTTTACCCGCAACAGCATGATATTAATTGGTAATTTCACGCTATTTGCAGTTTTGCTCAATTCCCTGCCATTCGAAGCGCAAGTGAATACGGGTTTAAGTATTCTCGTGTTCGTTGCCATTCTATGGTTAACAGAAGCTATCCACGTCAGCATCACCGCTTTGCTCGTTCCCCTATTGGCTGTCTTGTTTGGTGTATTCAACACGCCCGCAGCACTGGCTAACTTTTCGAATCCCATCATATTCTTATTCATGGGCGGATTCGCGTTGGCAGCCGCACTGAACAAGCAAGAGCTGGATAAAGCGATAGCTGACAAAGTATTGCTCATAGCAAAAGGCAGAATGTCGGTAGCCGTGTTCATGTTGTTCGGTGTGAGTGCGGGTTTATCCATGTGGATCTCAAACACAGCCACCACAGCAATGATGCTCCCTCTTGTACTAGGCATCATGAACAAAGTTGACCAAAGTGAAGACCGTAACACCTATGTATTTGTGCTACTAGGCATCGCTTACTGTGCTTCAATCGGTGGTATCGCAACTTTAGTAGGTAGCCCGCCAAACGCCATTGCTGCCGCAGAAGTTGGCTTGAGCTTCACAGAGTGGATGGCACTTGGGCTACCTATCTCGATGATCTTACTGCCAATCACGATGATTATTTTGTACGTGATGACTAAGCCAAAACTTGACCACAAATTCGAGCTAGACCATGCACCTGTCGAGTGGACAAACAGCAAGAAAATCACACTGTCTATCTTCCTTTTAACCGTAACGCTTTGGATATTCGGCAAGCCGATCAACGCAATGATTGGCGGGTTCTCTAAGTTTGATAGTTTGGTAGCGATTGGCGCCATTGTACTGCTTGGCGCTTCTAGAGCCGTGGAATGGAAAGACGTTGAGAAGACAACGGATTGGGGTGTACTTATCCTGTTCGGTGGTGGTATCTGTTTAAGTAACATTCTGAAAGCGACCGGAACCAGCGTATTCCTAGCACACTCACTAAGCGGATTTTTAGAAACAGCAGGTATACTTCTTACGATTCTAGCCGTAGTAGCGTTCGTGGTATTCCTAACGGAGTTTGCGAGTAACACAGCGAGTGCGGCATTGCTTGTCCCTGTATTTGCAACCATTGCTGAAGCGCTGGGTATGTCACCTGTTATCTTATCTGCACTGATTGCGATTGCCGCATCTTGTGCCTTCATGCTACCAGTCGCGACACCACCTAATGCGATTGTATTTGGCTCTGGTCATATCAAACAAAAAGAAATGATGCGAGTAGGTATGGTGTTGAACCTAGTTTGTATCCTAGTTCTGACTCTGTTCGCTTGGATTTTCTGGTAAACACTAATGTCCTATAGACGTATGTTTATAGACAAGTGCTTATAGGAATGCCCCTTCTCAAAAAAAATCTGGTTGCAGCTTCCCCCGGCTCAACCAGTACAAAAATGCCCGCTCTGCTAACAAGATCCGTTTAACTAGCAAGATCAGCCAAACGGGCATCTAAAAACAAGAAACGCTTTTCCCTTTTGGTGGCCCCGCGCCACCTTTTTTGTTTTGGCTATTGGGATAAGAACCATAAAAACGCCACACGTCACATATGCACGTGTGGCTTATAAACCAATAAACTCTACTTCCGATTAGTGGCTCAAGATCACCTGATTTCGCCCTGAATGCTTCGCTTGATATAAGGCTTCATCAGCGCGGGCAATGGTCTCTGTCACCCGCTCTTGTTTCATCTCGGCAATGCCGATACTGCAAGTGAGAGAATCCCCATGAATCCAAAGATGTTGGCTAACCAAAAGTCGGATTTTCTCTGCCTTTCTCTGCGCTTCGCCAGCTTCGGTTTCAGGGCAAAAAACAATAAACTCTTCACCACCCCAACGTACAAGTTTGTCCGTCGCACTGATAGAGCTGCCAACCACCATACTGAATTCACGCAAGATATGATCACCCATCAGGTGTCCGTATTTGTCATTCACACTTTTAAAGTAGTCAATGTCCAGGTAGATCATACTTAACTTGCCGTGGCCTTGCTTCACCTGTTGCGACTGCATTTTCAACCAATCACGAATCGCGTGTCGGTTAAGTATCCCTGTCAATTCATCACGATGAGCCTTTTCAGAAAACTCGAAGTTTTGCTCTCTCAATGCCCGATTGACGTTTTTTAAGTGATGGTGTCTTTTTTCAGCGATCGCGATACGTTTTCTTGAGCGGTGTAATTCTGAAAGCAGAAACACAGTGCCGGTACCGACCCAGATAAACAGCAAAATCAGGAACAGACTTTCAGCCGAAATATACGAACCCTCAAACTCAATACTTCGAATAATTATCCGATGGTGACCTAATTTAGCACCAGAAGCAGTAGCAAACTCAACCATGTTCACATTTGAAAACTCGGGGGCTGAATGCTCTAACGCAACCTCGTTATCCGCTAACCACCACGTCATGACTTGCAAGTTTTTGATCGGGATCTCGATCACGCCACCATCGATTCCTGGAGAGAACTCCATCCCATTGTACTTATGTGTGTACTCATCATCGGGAACCGAATAAGCAGGATTGTAATTACGTAGGTACGTTCTCAGACGACCACTAGAATCAGCCTTCGCATGGTAATCAATATTGACTCTAAAGGTGTGGTACTGCGAAAGGTCAAGACCAGTGGTTATATCTGGGCTAATACGAATCGATAGCCCACAGTAAGGCCACGGATATTCGGATTTTTTAAGCTCACAATCGAGAATATACTGCCCATTTTCATAGGACAATTGGGAGGTACTGACTCCTCTATCAACTTGATCGCTGGTCGCGATAAATTCATATTGTTCAGGAGTAATTGTTGTTATCACACGATTTCCACTTACCTGGTAATACTGCACAATGGCAAGTGTTGCGATAACTAGAAAGATAACAATTTTATGAATCCACTTCACATCTAAGCTTCCGGCTTTTGGTCCCTATAGTTGGGATTTGACGATATAAACAAGCAAAATTAATCATTAGATTGCATACTAACAATTGACTTAAAAACGTTATATCACACCTTAACAAAATGTCATACTATAATTTAGATGGCGTATTTCCAGTCAATTATTCACTGCATGAATCAAGTAATATTGCGTATAAATAGAGGCTCTATTTGTTATACTCATCGCATAATCATCGTTAACCGTAGCGACTGCTTACAAGGCGTTCGAGTCGACGAAATAATAATCAAAATACAACGAGTAATGTCATGTCTTTATTAGCAAAAGGAACACTCAAGAAAATGAGTGCTTCCCTTGATGGTGCGGTTACCTACCGTTTACCTGTAGGGGAAGAGTTTGTAGAGCTAAACCCTCTGATTGGAAAAACCATCAACCTTACCCACACTGGTAATATTTTTTGTTGTTCGTGTGGTAAGAAAACTAAGAAAAGCTACTCTCAAGGCCACTGCTTTGTGTGCATGAAAAAGCTAGCAAGCTGCGACATGTGCATCATGAAGCCTGAGACTTGCCACTACGAACAAGGCACTTGTCGTGAGCCTCAATGGGGTGAAGAAAATTGCTTCGTCGATCACTTCGTTTACCTGTCGAACACATCAAGCCTTAAGGTTGGAATCACTCGCCATACACAAATCCCTACCCGTTGGATTGATCAAGGAGCCACTCAGGGCCTACCTATTTTGAAGGTAAAAACGCGTCAGATCTCTGGTCTTATTGAAGTCGAATTAGCGAAGCACATTGCTGACAAAACCAACTGGCGCACGCTGCTAAAAGGCGACGGTGACGATATGGAGTTGGTTGAAAAAGCCAAAGAACTATTGCCACTTGTAGAAGATAAGATTCAAGAGATCAGAGCGAAATTTGGTGATGATGCTATCGAGGTGCTCAGTGAGAGCACTACTTCATTGAGCTACCCAGTTGAACAGCACCCAGTGAAAATTGTATCGCACAACTTTGATAAGAACCCTGAAGTGACGGGCGTACTTCAAGGTATTAAAGGTCAATACCTTATCCTAGATACTGGCGTGATTAACATCCGTAAATTTGGCTCTTACGAAGTGGAAGTGTCTGCCTAATTTATAGAACTTAAGCGTTTCTCATAGTTAGAGGCGTTTCTTATAGTGAGAAGCGTTCAGTTAATAGCCAAAAAATAAAATGCCCTCAAGTGATGACTTGAGGGCATTTTTCGTTGTCGATTCTATTCGTCTTTGGGTGACGGTTTTAGGCGTTAAAGCGCGACTACATCTCCGTCTACGCAATTCTTGCCATTGGCTTTCGCGCGATAAAGAGATTGGTCGGTTAAATTCACGAGTGCGTCAATAGTGACACCGTCTTCACACGCTCGGCTATCGCTGATTCCGATACTCACGCTAGAGTTAAAACGAATTTGTTCACCCACTTTGAACTCGACTTGATTGAACTGTTGGCGAATCTCTTCTGAAACTTCGAGAGCTGTTTCAAGAGACGCATTTGGGATAAATATAATGAACTCTTCACCACCCCAACGGCCTGTTACTCCACCGACTTTCTCGGCATTGCGCTTAGTTATACCAGCTAAAGCACAAATTACCTCATCACCCACCATATGACCATAAGTGTCATTGATCGACTTGAAGTCATCGATATCTAGTAGCATACAGACAAGGTAGTTTTTAGAGAACATATGCTCTCTCAACCATTCATAAATCGCCCTACGATTAAGCAGATCCGTCATTTCATCGTAATTCGCTTGGTGAACCAACTGCTTCTCCAACATCACCTTTTGAGTCACATCTTCGAGTACCACTTGAACGGCCCGCTGACCTTTCCAAGTAATTGCATTATCGTAAATATTAAAGAAGCGATGAACACCGTCAAAGCCAATGTTTTCAACCACGGTACTGGTTCCCGACAACTCACCCGACACGATCGCTTGATAGTGTTTATAGATGCCGTCGCTATTCTGCTGTGGCACTAAGTCAAGAATCGAATCCAGCGCTAAGACTTGCTCTATGGAAGATCCACCTTGCAGTTTTACCCATGATTGATTGACCATCAGTGGTTTGAAATCTCGGTGAACCAAGATGCCCTGCCCTGATTGCATGATCATGTCGTGATACATCTTATCTTGCTCACGCACTGCGTTTTGCAGCTGAATCGCAGGGGAAAGATCGATAACCGTGACTTGCAGTGCAGGTCTTCCTTGCCACTCCGTCACATGATCGATAGAAAACACGGTAAACTCTCTGCCATTGCGATCAATATTGGTATAGGTGTGAACCTGAGGGTCTCGTTGACCACTGACCGTTTCAAGGTAATTTTGATAGGCTAAAACATGGTACTCTTCTGAGATGAGATCTAGAAAGCTATCGATATCAGAAAGTAGTTCTTCCGGTGATTGGTATCCATAGATGCGAGCATAGTTAGCGTCAACACTCACTACATTCATATCTTGAATCGTTATTACACCGTACGTGGATTCGAAATTTATTGAAGACATTGCCAACTCCGCATTCTCGCTACACTTCATAAGCCGAAGCATAACAACACATCCTGCCAACGCTTCCACACAATCTATCACGCGTTAGGGACATTAATATAATATCTAGTATATCGTACTGCTTTGGGCTTCTCTACAACTCAATCGTAAGCTTAAGTCATCAAAAGTAGACAAATAGCACCTTCTTATTACGCACATCAAAAAACAAGAAGGATATTGTATAGCTATGTAAGCATTATCTATTCGGTTATTCATTCCAATCCGAAAAGTGAGAGACTAAGAAGTCGATAGCCAGCCTTGCTCTCTGTGGAAGAAAGCGACGGTTTTGATATACGATCCAACTGCTTGTACCTGCTCCCCAATACTCTTCTAGCACTGGAACGAGCTTTCCATTGGCAAGACCTCCGTTGAAGCTGCTTTTGGGAAGATAAACAATGCCAAGCCCTTCTTCACAAGCTTTAAGTACCGCACTTGAGTTATTGCTTTTCCAACGCCCATGTACGCGCACCGCGTTTAACGGTTTTCCATCTTTCTCAAACAACCACTGATCACTGTTGGCAATAATACAGCTGTGCAACTTCAACTGTTCAGGCTGTGTTGGAGAACCGAATTGATCGATGTAGTTCTGACTCGCGGCCGCTGCCATTGGGCGATCCACCAGCTTCCTTGCCACCAAACCAGAATCATCAAGTCGACCATAGCGAATCGCGAAATCAATACCATCTTCGATGAAGTTAACCATATTGGTATTGAAGTTCATTTCGATAGTCAGATCAGGGTGGTCTTTCGCAAATTCCATCAGCGCCGCGGCAACATGATTTTCAGCAAACGCACCCGCAGCACTCACACGCAAAGTACCGCTAAGTTGAGTTTGTTGAGACGTGACTTGTTCATTCGCCTGTTGCAGCCCGATAACCAGATCTTTGCATTGCTGATAATAGGTGTGACCCGATTCGGTCAGGCTCACCATTCGTGTAGAGCGTGCAAGCAGTGCCACACCCACTCTCTCTTCTAACCTTGAAACTTGACGGCTTACATGACTGGTACTGCAACCCAGTTGTTTTGCTGCTGCAGAAAAGCCGTGACACTCCGCTACCGCCACAAATTCATTAATACCTTCAAAGCTATCCATACTTCACCTGTTTACATTTAACGAGTTCACATACGACTAATCCACATCCACTATTGCTATATAGCAATAATGTTTTGCCTACACGGCATATTATCACTCAAATGGTTTACTACTAGTATTACAGGTAACGAAACAGCGGTATCTAAATTGAAAGCTTTGGTTTTCTAAATAAAAGCCACGACGCTAAAACCAAACAAACGTGCTCAAAGGAACGAATCATGAAAAAAATACTAATCCCAGTAACTAACCACGCAACATTAGGCGATACAGACCAAGCGAACGGTACTTACGCTCCAGAACTGACTCATGCACTGAAAGAGATCATTGCTGCGGGTTTTGAGTACGACATCGCGTCTATCAAGGGTGGTAAAGGTCCACTGTATGGAACCGATATTGAAGGTGATTCAGTAAACGCAGAGATCTTGGCTGACGATGACTTCCAGAACCGTATTAACAACACGATTCCTGTAAGCCAAGTAAACGTAGAAAGCTACGATGCCATCTTCTACCCAGGTGGATTCGGTCTACTTTCTGACTTAGCAACCGACGAGCAATTCGCAGCTATTGCGGCTAAGCACTATGAAGATGGCGGCGTGATCGCATCTGTATGTCACGGCCCAGCTGCACTGCTTCCGATTGTTTTGAGCAACGGCGAGAAGCTATTAAGCTCTAAATCGGTGACTGGCTTTACTCGTGAAGAAGAGATCGACTTTGGCACCATCAACGACATTCCATTCCTACTGGAAGAGTCTCTTGCTCGCAGCGCAGCGCGTTTCAACAAGGTTCAACCTTGGCAAGAGCTTGTGATTGTTGATGATCGAGTGATTACTGGCCAAAACCCAACCAGTGCGCACGCAGTAGGTGCAGCTCTCGTTAAGCAGTTGTCTTAGTTAAGTCATGGAGTTAATCGAGTAACGGTTTTAGTCTTAGTAACCGTCCTAATAGAATAACTGCCGTTAAACAGATATAAGCTCGATCAAATAAAAAGAGCATACTTCCTACTCAATATTTTTGAGAGAAGTATGCTCTTTTCTAATTCTGTAGCTATTAAGTGCTAGTGGCTTCGTAAGATCCCTTCAAGCACATTAAACAGCAAGTCGATCTCTTCAATAGAGTTGTAATGCATACAACCAATACGCACCACGCCCTGCTCTTCAATACCCAACTGCTTCACTAACCCTAATGCGTAGAAGTGACCATTCCACACACAGATATTATGTTCACCCAGCTTCTTGGCGATGAACTCTGGAGAATGGTTCTCAAAGGTAATCGCAAAGGTTGGGGTTCTTAGGTTCGAATCAAATTCGGTTTTTCCGTAAAGCGTTGCCCCTTCTAGATCAGACAAGCGTTTAAGGAAGTACTCACTGAGTTGGCTTTCATGCTTATTATAAAGCGCGTAGCTTTGCTCTAAACGAGAACGCAATGAATCGGCGGGATCACCTAATTGCGCTAAGTAATCCACCGCCGCAATCACACCGGCAAGGCCTTCAAAGCTTTGTGTTCCTGTCTCAAATCGACCTGGGCCTATATTGGTTGCAGGCTCTACCTTGTAAGGCTTTAAAGTATGCAGCCATTGAGGCGCAACATAAGCAATACCCACATGCGGGCCGAAGAACTTATACGCTGAACACGCTAAGAAATCACAATTCAATTGCTGAACATCGACCAAATGGTGTGGCGCGTAATGAACGGCATCGACATAAACCTGCGCACCATATTGATGTGCAAGCTCAATAACTTTTGCCATATCGACAATCGAGCCCGTCGTGTTCGAAGCAAACGTCACCGCGACAAGCTTGGTTTTCTCGTTAAGCAGCGATTCAAAATGCGCCATATCCAAACTGCAATCCGACTCGTCTACACGAACTTGGCGAACAATCGCGCCTTTGTCGTCTGCCGCTTGCTGCCAGCTCGACACGTTTGAGTAATGATCTAGCGCAGTGACGATAACTTCATCGCCCTCTTTCCAATCGCGGCTGATCGCTCGGCTTAGTTGGAAGGTCAGCGATGTCATGTTCGCTCCGAACACAACGTTGCCAGAAGACTCCGCATTGAGCAGTGCTTGCGCCGCTTCTCGCGCTTGCTGCATTAAACTTGTGGTCTTTTGGCTAGAAAAATAGTGGCCGCCTAGGTTTGAATTGAAATGCCCTAGGTATTCGGTCATTGATGCTAAAACATTCTCAGGCACCTGAGAGCCGCCCGGCCCATCAAAGAAAGTGACTGGCTTGCCATTATGATATTGGCCTAACGCGCTAAACTGTTGGCGCACGTCATTAAGAGTGAAGGACATTGCGCGCATCCTTAGCCGTTAGAACAAACACATCCATGTAGCCCATCTCGCCGTGGTCTATGGTACGAATCGGTTGTGCATTGTGCCAAAGCTTACTATCAGCAAGCATTGCCACCTCGCCATCTCCTAACACTTTTCTAAAAAATGGCGCTTCGTGGCTATCTTGATAAAGCATCACTTCACCACCAACGATGTTGTGACGAGTAACACCAATGATCGCGATGTGGTCAAAACCGTCTTGGTGAACACCTTCTGGTGCAACCTGAGTTTCTTCAAAAATAGCGGCAATGCGGATTTGATGGATTTCGATTTCTTGTCCGTCTTCAAGCCCGTTGGTTTCAATAAACAGTTCACACATCTCTTGCATGCCTTCGCTGCTTAGAATATTCGCTTCAATCGGCTCGAACTGACGAACAACATCACCTTGAAAGTGATTAATGTTTTCAGACTGAACAAAGTTATGTTTGTCTAGCTCAACGACTTGTCCATTACTGAATTCAACCACTGAGTACCTTCTCAATCGGAACTGGCCATCTGCATGCTCTGTGCTTGGTAGCTTAGAGAATGAAGGTGACAACTCCTTAACTGCATGGTTACTGAGGTGGGTAATATGTAGGGTATTTTCGTGAGCATGTAACATCATCGACTCCTTAATGATTGTTAATTAACTTTCGATATTTAACGTTTTGTTTACATAAAGGATACTTGAAGATCTTGCCAAATCAACATTAAACAATCATTTATCCCGTCAGATTTAATAATTCAGACACTAAGTCCAATCTAGAAATAAAAAGCAGTGTATAACACCAGAATAAAAGATGACCAACTCTTAAAACTAGCACACTCCACTAGCCAGTTATAAATACCTACAATTTAAATAATAACGATATTATTAACTAGAAAGGCAAGTTTCATATTGTGTCGGCCCTTTCACTTCAATACGCCAGCCTCCTTGCATGAACTCAGGCACCACGGTTGTCATCATTTATTTCTATGATTTGCACATCGAAATACGACCTACCTATCAATTGCCAAGCTATTGATTATTTACACAACAAACTAAAATTGGTTAATTTATCAGTAAGCCAGAAACCAAACGCCTTTGCTTGCGCGTCTGGAACAGGTCGAGTTCGGGGGGAACTCGGCCGCCCTCAAATGGCTCATTTCTTTAGAAGAGCAACTTGATAGTTCTTTTAGTCTCGAAGATTTTTGAAGTGGAATGTTACGGGGGGATATTGGCTCAGTCGTATCTGAAAACCTGAACATGAGGTATTTGAAGTCCGCCACGACAAATGATGTAATTTAGTAATAAGCGGCATGTGTTCACAAATGCAAGCCGCTCTTCCATAACACGGTGTCCAAGTTTACCAATTCACGGAAGTTTTTTAAAAATCATGAAGTAACATTCCTTGAGTGGTATGGATAGAAAGTTCAAGTTCTACTCATCTAAGTCACATCGGTCTGCAAAGTTTTTCCAAAATGCAGCCGTTGAATGGTTATTTTTTCTTAGAGCTTTTGAAAGACAGTCAGTGTACCTTTGTGTGATTTCAAATAGTGATTGTCGAATTAAACTCAGATCATTGTGATATTTTTCTTGCTCATAGTGCTCAAGAAAAAGAGGTACAGGTAATAAATTAATTAAGTGGTCAGTAATAGTATTTGTGACCGATTCACTATTGGTCAACATTACAAGTAAGCCGATAAGTAGTTGCTCAACAACTTCTGTTTTATCAGTAAAAATACCCGCAATAACCATTTTTTTCAAACAGGCAATGATTAAATTGATAATATTTGTTTTTGACCACTGACTGTCAATGTGAGACTGACAAAACTTGATCAGTATTGTTAATTTTTCGTCACTACCGTACTGTATTAATTCCTCCATACTATCGAATGACATTGAACTAATGTTTGAGTGACAATTTAACCAAAGCAAGTTGTTGATAATTTGAAGATCTTTATTTGAAACAATAATCTCTAGGAAATCTTCAGGCATCAATGCCTCTATGTTCGGCGCAAAGAGCTTGAGAATGTTCCTTGTTCCTGCATCTATAGCGAAGAAGCCTATTTCAAGCTGTTCAGCTAATGCAATGCTTAGCAGGAAGCTTTCGGTACATATACCTCTAAATTTGAGCTTTAAGTTAAGAGGTATATCCAAGTTGCTGTCACTATGTACCTCGGTCTGTTGAAGGATATCTAACAGGTTCTCAATGACGTTTGTCGGTACGACACTATTTTTTCGCTCTCCTTCTTTTTCAAAGTACACTGTGTCATGTGATTCATGATAAAACGGCCATTGATCTTTGTGAAAGTCACAATATAGTGATAATGACTCATACACAGCCTTTGTCATATGCCATGTGTAACCTTTGAAAGCTTGATAACCTATATATGCTAAATATATAGCCGTAGTTTCATCGATAACGAAATCCCTACAACCTACTTTAGAGTGCTCCTCATTAATCGGGGTTATGTGGATTGTTACATCTTCACAAAGTATGGCTGACATCGCTTTTTCTGCGTAATCCTGACCGTTTAAGTATTTGTATTTAAGGTCTATAGGGATCGGTTGCTTCATTTGCGGAGCTAATTTATCTCTTTGTTCCCTGAAGGTAGATGTTACTTTATGTAGTTCTTCTAGTATCTCTTCACCTGTAGCATCCTCTGGAAGTCTTAGCATGTGAAAAACTTCGCTTTCATCTTCATCCATGATGTTTTGTGCAATGTGATAAGCTGCAATCACGGGGAATAATTTATCAACTAAAGTACAAAGTTTTACAGGCAATAAAATTGCATCCCCTAATTGAGAATGACTTAGTTTAGTAGCCACTACTCCACTAACATCAATTAGATATTGAGGGTTGTTTCTTACAAACCGAGTAGGAACCGCTATTTTTATGTACGATTTATAGTTTTCTTTGTAATGGTATGCGTTGGTATATTTTCCAGAGTTAAACGACCAGTTTTGTTCATGGAAGTTTTGGTTGGCATGCATTATTAACTTGAAATAATGCTTGGCATTTGAATAGGGATCATCCAAGAACCAATCGAGAGCTTTTTCGGCAATATCTTCAATACGGTGTGAATGGTAAAACATTAGTCGCCACGAATACTCCCCAAAGCATTCATCAAAAATATTGGAGGGTAATTCACTTGTTAGCTCATGAGCTTTGCTTGGGTTTTCTTGATGAACGGTCTCTAAGTATTGCCCCCATAAATAGACTAGATTCCTCTTTTCATAAGTCTCTAGGGTGCGATCCTCATATCGTTCTATATTTTTTCGAAGCAAAGTCGCTGCTAGCTCATAGTTTTTTTCTTCGTTAGCAAGCAAAGAGTAGAGTGTTATTATTTCTTCTTTTTGCTTTTCCTCTTCATTCAAATGAGACAAGCGTTGAGTAACGGTATTGTACTGTCTGGCTTGATGTGAACAGTTTAGATATGAAAAATAAGTATCTGAGAGCCAAGGAAAGTGATCGTTAAAGCCTATTTGATAAAGCTTTACTGCTATTTCTACATGTCCATTGTGCGCAAAGTGAAACGCAACGCTGTCGATAAAGGAGATGCTTAAATCTGCGTCTTTAAAGTAGTTGTCTATGCAGTCCTCAACTTGAGTATGAGGAAATTCATGATTTGATAAAATTGGACAGCTGATAGCAGCCAAAGCTAGTAGGTTAGCTTTAGCCCCCATAGAGGCTTGTTCGGATAACCTATCGAGGGTTCCTATTATTCGTTCGCTATCCCCACTTTGGCAGAGCAATCCGACAACAGGTAAATTACAAAAGTTTTTATCTGTTTGATTTATTAGTTTTAGCGAAAGTTCTTCTGGTGACAGCGAGTGTATGTTTTCAAACTCATTTAAAGGAGTTTTAGTCAGCACAGACTTCAATACT
Organism: Vibrio sp. 1F263; assembly: GCF_041439035.1. Classification (NCBI taxonomy): domain Bacteria; kingdom Pseudomonadati; phylum Pseudomonadota; class Gammaproteobacteria; order Vibrionales; family Vibrionaceae; genus Vibrio; species Vibrio sp. 1F263. The sequence continues at coordinate 56,467 of NZ_JBGONI010000029.1, forward strand.
TCATCATCGAAATAATTTCTTGTTTCTATGTTTATTTGGTTATTTTCCAGACAAGCTCTTGTTACTGCACAAGTATATTGAGTGTAATGAAATAGCTGGCTAAGGATGTTAATTAGTTTAAAGTCAGGCGCTTTACTGCTGCCAATCAGCTCTATGAGTGAGTCTCGTAGGTTATCAAACGTAGACTTATCTTCAGATGATAGACAGAAATAATCTTTATTGAGAAAGTCATTAGCATTGACGCACTCTAAGATGATTCTTTCTCGTTTGAAATCAGCTAGAGGCTTTAACTCTCGCAATAGATCAAGGATGCCTTGGCTTTCGGCTATCATTGAATATTCGAGCGTTTTTTCAAATAAAGCACCAAGAATGAACTCAGGTAATTCTGATTGTCTGGCTACAAGGTTACTTACATAGCCCTCAGTAGCAAGCGTTTGCAAATAAATATACTGAGGTAACGTTTGTTCAGGGATTCTTTCAAAGTATGCTTCGGCGGCTTCTTTACCATTTCTAATCTTGATTAGTTTAAGTATTGCAGCGTTTGCTAGCTCCTGTGCAAATGTGGAGTAGTTTTCAGATTGAGAATAACCTTCGACTCGTTCCTCATCATTCTCAAGGCTTTCACCACTCATTAGGATTCGAAGGGATGCAATAGCCAGCTTTGCTTCTTCATCTAACGTCCCCATCATACTGAGGAGGCTTAGTTTTTGTATCCCACTATGATTGTCGTTTTGCCTGAAATCATCTAGAGCATCAATGATAGGTCTACTTATAGCACTTAATGATACGTTATCACTGATCTGGACTTGAAGCTTATCTATAAAAATTTCAGCATCAATAACTTTGTTACCGCCAAATGCGTCACCTGTACCGCTGCTGGTTATATTGTAGGTGTTCATTGATACCTCATAGTGTGTTCTGATTTTTTGTAATTAGGGAATATAGGAAGACCCACACTTTAATAGAGCCTCAATTGACAAACATACGTTAAGGCTATCGTGATTTATTCAAAGGAAGGTTTACTTATCTTTGATGTTGATTTGGTTGCCCATGATCTTGTCGCCATTAAATGCATCACCACTTCCGTATGCATTAATATTGATTACAGTTTGAGGTTTTTCGTTTAATTGGGCTATTACCTCTTGAAGGACTTTTGATGACTCAATTAGTCCAGCTAGCTCTTCTGGAGATGCTGACTTCTTGTATTCTTCTTTAGATAGCTCTTCAGCTATTACGGCAGCGACCTTATCTTCAAGATTAACAATATTGTCTAGACCTGCCTTGATGTAGCTAGCTGTTAGTTTAATTGGAGATGACACTAATTCGTACAAAGCTCCACCAATGAGAGCGCTGCTTACAAAATCCATATTTTTCACTTTTAAATCAGTTTGTTGAGAAGCTTATTATACAACCGTTCTTTATTGAGCACTACACATACAAGCTTCTTCAAGGTCAACTTCAAATCAACGTAAGGTAAGTTTGATTACTAGAATAAGACCTCATCTAGTTTACTGAACGTGGCCATAGCCCAACACTCCAAAGCCCTAAAACCTTTGCGTGTTTTCACTGATCTTCCAGCCACGAAAACGTTTGTCTCCATTAAGTTCTAAACTATAATCTCAAAGCTAACTTAATGTAACGAAAAATCATGGAGTTACGCTTACTTCCAGTACCCGAATGGCGATATAGTGGCGGCAAATTTTAATCACAAGAAACAGGGGTTGTGTCGCAAACAAGGGGGTAGGTTATGCTCACCCCTCAACATTCTTCAGCTTTAACATTATGACTATTAAGTTTACTGGCCGTCACTTCCCTTCTGAGATGGCTTTGTTGCGTAATTCAGTGGAACTAAATCCAGAACCTACGATCTGATCAGCTACATTCACTCCCTCTCGTAGCCCTATGCCTAAACCTCGTTATAAAACAACCAACTGGAAGCAATACATCCAATCCTCATTAACCATGGCTCTCTGACATTTTGGATTGATGAAGAAGCGATAAGTGGCTGGGCACAGAATAAGCGCTGGAGGCCACGTCGATTCAGTGATTTAGCCATCACGACAGCGCTCATGGTGAAACGCGTATTTTCTATGCCACTGAGAGCGCTGCAAGGGTTTATCGACTCGGTATTTAGACTTCCCCACGTTCCATTAAGTTGTCCGCCTTACACTTGCATCAGTCATAGAGCTAAGCCGGTTGAGGTCTCATTTAAGACAAAAGCGAGAGGAGCAATACAGCACCTAGCCATTGATGCGACTGGCCTTAAGGTTTATGGCGAAGGTGAATGGAAAGTCAAAAAACACGGGACAGATGGTAAGCGGAGAGTTTGGCGAAAGCTGCATATTGCCGTCGATACAAGTACTCATGAAATTATTGCAGCCGAGCTAAGTTTATCGACGGTTACAGATGGAGAAGTGCTTCCGAATTTACTGAAACAAACCATGCCGTGGCATCCTAGAGGTGTCTGGTGATGGCGCTTAGGACACGAGAGCATGTCACGCTGCTATTAATATTAAGCGAGCCGTTGCGCTTATTCCCCCAAGAGAAGGGACAGCCTTTTGGGAGCGTGGTCACCCTAGAAGTCTCGCCGTGGGTTGCCAGAAGTTATACGGCTCAAATAAGTATTGGAAAGAGTGATATGGATACCACAAACGCTCACTGTCAGAAACAGCGATGTATCGAGTTAAACAGTTGCTAGGAGGACGATTGAGCTTAAAAAATTACAATGTACAGTTGGGAGAAACTTACGCGATGATAAAAGCGTTGAACAAGCTTACGGGGTTAGGTATGCCTGAAACTTGTCGTATTGACTAAAAAGCATACGAAACGGGGTGCCTCTATCTCTAAATTTAATTACGCAACAAAGCCTTCTGAGATCAGACTACAGTCCGTTCGTTACTGTGTTTCCTACAAGCTGAGCTACCGTGAAATTAAAGAGGTGTTAGCTGAGCACGGCATCAGTGTTGACCACTCAACATTGAACCGTTGGATCATTAAATACGCTCCCCTGCTTGAGCACCAGGCACGTAAATAAAGAAGCCAGTCGCTTCTGCGTGGCGAATGGACGAGACATACATTAACGTCAAAGGTCAGTGGAAATATTACTATCGAGTCGTTGAGAAGCACGGTCATTTCATTGATTTTTTACTCTGCAAACGCCGTGATGAGAAAACGGCTCGCGCCTTCTTTGCCAAGGCAATCTGCTATAAGGGTTTACTAGGAAAAGTGGTTAGCGATAAGAGTGGTGCCAACGCGTTAGCGTTACATAATGTCAATGTTTAACTCTGGCTGATGGGAAATCAGATGAGGGAGCCAGTTCCACCCTGGCAGGCGTGGAACTGTGGTCGATAATTAAAAGTGAACAGCTCGATAATCCTGAAGGCTTATCTGCTTGGGAGCAATTTTACGCCCTAGCAACCTAATTGCATCTGAAGATCTGTACACTTGTACTTCGTCATAACTTTGCGACACAACCGTATTAATGGTACAGATCACATTACATCAAAGCCACTGATTAGACCAGGCAACAAACTTTTCATGATATTCTGTCCCGCTTTATTATTACCGTCTATTTGATATCAATTGATTAGCACCATTATTCATCTTGCCTAATCGTTATCATGACTTTTAGTTTCAAAAATAAGAGTAGTATATGAAGCCTAGAGCACCTTTATTCTTGCTTGCAATCACCATTATTTATATTGTTTATTCATTTCTTCGAGGTTATACCGACTTACATATATCGAGCGTATTTACTCCACTAATTTTGTTCCCGTTTGCAATATTACACGGTAGTGTCTATTGCGGTATAAAGAAAATGTCATGTTTCTTTCTATTAGTCTTCGTTGTCAGTGTTTTCTACGAAAGCGTTAGTATTTCAAGTGGATTTCCTTTTGGTCACTATTATTATTCTGACCGACTAGGAATTAAAATATTTGACGTCCCATTAGCAATCATGCCGACCTACTTCAGTTTGGGTTATGTCTCTTGGTTTATATCAACCATCCTTCTTAATCAGTTTGATAAACCGATACAAACGAAAAGTAAAGCAATCATCATCTCTCTTACTGCCTCATTTGTAATGGTTTCATGGGATGTCGTTATGGATCCTGTGAATTCGCTCATCAAATCGCTGTGGGTCTGGACCGATCCTGGTGTGTATTTTGGCGTTCCGTTAAGTAATTTCTTTGGGTGGTTTTTATGCGTATTTACCTTTTATTTGCCTTTCGCATTATGGTGCTACAACGATAAAGTACATTTGAAGCAGATCCCGCCCCATGGTTACTTATACCTGCCCTCAATCATTTACGTTACCATCATGTCAAAATACATCCTTTGCTTCTTGTTCAAAGACAACCTTGATGTCGCCACTTTGCATGGCGAAATTTTTAGCTCAAAAGACATTTATGGAAGTGTGATGCTTATTGGTATCTTTACTATGCTGCCAATCGGTATCCAATCTATCTATAAGATCTACCGACACCGCAGTCACTCGCTCTGAGCGACAAGAGTTCTTTAGTTCACACAATACGGTACTCACATTGTTTACACGCGCTAGCGTTGTATCACAACAAAAGTTTCGTATTACGATAACAAGCATGCTAGGCCACTCTCAGCACCTGCTATTCATAGCATTCAGATCAAGTTAAGGAAATACAAATGCAGAAAATTGAACAGCTTCCAATGCCTCCTAAATCGGGTTTTTTGGGGCATGTGAGTTATTTGAAGAAACCCAATGTTCATCAACAGATGCTGTCTTGGGTGAATGAATATGGTGCTTATTTTCGTTTGAAACTGGGAATGAAGGATGTAATGGTTCTCTCTGAACCCTCTCAGATTAAGGCGATTTTAAAATCGAGGCCAGATGACTTTCGCCGTTTGAAAAGCATTGAAAGTGTGTTTGAAGAAGCAGGGCTTAACGGTATTTTTTCTGCAGAAGGTGATCGTTGGAAACATCAGAGAAAGTTGACTGAACCTATGTTCCAGCCTAGCCACCTTAAACATTTTTACCCTAAGTTAAGTGTGATTACCGAACGTTTAAGAAAGCACTTTGAAAAGTTATCAGAATCAGAAACTGTCGTTGATTTAGTTAGCGAATTCAAAAAATACACAGTAGATGTCACATCATTGTTGGCTTTTGGTGAAGACTTTAATTCGATTGAGCAATCAGACACTCCTCTCGGAGAAAGTTTGCGACATGTCTTTCCTGTGATTAGCCAGCGCTCTAAGTCTCCTATTCCTTTATGGCGATTTTTCAAAACCAAGAAAGATACTCAGTTCGATGCAAGTTTAGAAGAGATCGGTCATTTTGTATCGACTTGTATTGATAAGCAGCGCACGCGTTTGGCTGAGTGTCCTGAACTTAGAGAGTCGCCAGAAAATATGCTTCAAATAATGCTGCTGGAACAAGAATTGGATACATCACTGACTGATCGAGATATTCTAGCGAACGCCATTACTCTGTTATTAGCAGGGGAAGATACCACAGCAAACACTCTTGCTTGGATGGCGTTTCTTGTGAGTGGAAACCAAGGTAGCGAGCAAGCTTTACAAAGTGAACTGGCTGATCTGGGAGAAGCTTCTGTATTAGAGTGGCCGATCCCTCGGGTTCCCTACATGACAGCAATTATGTATGAAGCGATGCGCCTTAAACCTGTGGCTCCTCAGCTTTACCTAGAGCCGACAAAAGATACTTATCTTGGTGATTTTGAAATAAAAAAAGGCACGCCTGTTTTCGTAATACTGCATGCTAACGGTTTTGATCCCGATTTGTTTGAAGATCCAATGTCGTTCGATCCTAATCGTTGGATAAATAAAAAAGGGGCGTCATTTTCGAACCTTCAACCATTTGGCGGGGGGGCAAGGCTTTGTCCGGGTCGTTCACTCGCTATTATGGAAATAAAATTGGCGTTTCATTCTTTATTTAATGAATTTACGTTAGAGCCTCAGCAAGCTCCTGAAGATGTGTTCGAACAGTTCGCGTTCACCATGTCGCCTGTTGGATTTAAAGTCAAAATTAAAAAAGTTGCTGATGCTGACAAGAGGAATATCAAGCTTTAACCGGGCAAGAAGGACAACATATGGATGACCTAAAGCTGGAATTAAAGTGTACCTTTATCCAAAGTAAGTGGCTTGGTGAAGAAGATAGACGGAATTTGAGACGTGCTTTTAAATATCTTCAATTAGAAGAAGACTTTTGTTCTTTAATCGATAATTATCCCGCAAACGATCTTATTATGGAACTCAAATCTCTTCTTCTCAAGTGAGGTTGGCATTGCCCTCTCCTAGGGGGTTTGTCGCGAACAAGGGTGGTAGGTTCTGATCATACTGCAGTCCGTTCGTTACTATATTTCCTACAAACTGAGCTACCGTGAAACTGAAGAGGTGTTAGGTGAGCGCGGCATCATGTTGACCACTCAACATTGAACCGTTGGGTCATTAAATACGCTCCCCTGTTTGAGCACCAGACACGTAAAATAAAGAAGCCAGTCGCTTCTTCGTGGCGAATGGACGAGACGTACATTAACGTCAAAGGGCAAGTGAACTACACCAGAAAATCAGTACTTTTCATTTCTACAAAACTTTGCGACACAACCTACTTGGGCACTATTCATTTACGTTAGCAGATCAAGTGATGAAGGGGCAGCTAAGGCCCCTGGAAAATCCTTCAGGTTTTGATGATTGGCCTTAGCGTACGTTTTCGTTCCATCGGACTTCAAACCCCGTGAAGTGGATTATTCTTTTACGCAACAAAGCCACACAACCCCTTCAGGCGTGGTGACTCTGTACAAGAAAAACATCAATCACAACCCTTTCCCGCAGTCTGTGTCATTGCAAACTGTAATCTAGCCTTCAAAATTAGTCGCTTTTCTTCTTTTGTCTGAATTCTAAGAACCTTCCTTATCAATTCCATATTATGTCTTCACCGCTTTACTTAGTGAACTCCAAATTTTGATGATTCAGAACAGATTGAATGGGAACGGGTACTGAAGTGAGAGCAAGAGTGTTAGTTAGCTTCATTGGTTTATAAAAATGAAAACCCTGAAATAAGACATGCGCCTTTTTAGGAAGTAGCCGTAAGTGTAGAGGTGTTTCCACCCCCTCGACAATCAAAGTAACACCAATAAGCTCTGATAGTTTAACCATAAACTTAAGTGTTTCACTAGCCACAATATCATTTTGACATTTTTTTAATAGCGACTTATCAAGTTTGATAAAATCAAAGTGCTTTTTTGATAAAAGGTTAAAGTTAGAATAGCCACAGCCGAAATCATCTATAGCAAATCGAAAACCTGCTTTCTTAAGGAGTTCGATATTTTCTTTAATATTACCCCCTGAAAGCCCTTCACTATATTCAACCATTTCAAATATAATTGATGATCTTAATCCTGGGGCACCTTTGGTTGATTCCATCACATCATCATAAAAACTAACGATACTTAGATCAGTATGGCTGATATTAATACTAAAATTCGGTAATGTTTTTTCAGTGGCCATCGAATATTCTATTAATTTATTAAAAATCATCATGGTTAATGCATAATGTAAATGCGGTTCCGTTGCCAGTAGAGGCATGAACGACCCAGGCCCTCCATATTGTGTACGTTTCCATCTAAGGAGAATCTCCCAGAGATAATCCTTAGATGTTCTCATACTATAAACAACGGGTTGGTAAAAAAGCTCAAACTGAGCACCACCTTGTTGAATGTCACTATGCAAAGCTTGAATTACATGACGCCTATTGACACTTTCATTATAGTCATTAACATTATATACATATAAACCATCAACACACTGACATGATTTATTGACGCTGTAAGCCATTCGTCTAAATAGCTTATTTTTATCTAGAGGTTGAACGAGGCTAGGGATTTTCATACTGGCAACAGAATAGTCTAACATTATTTTTTTATTATCAACCTTCTTTTCAGACGGTAGAAAATATTGTATTTTTTGTTGCTGTTCAATTATATCCTTTTCCAGAGCAGGATTATCACTATCGAAAATAATAATAATATATTTACCTTCAAACAACCCCATGATACTCGGTGAAAGATTTTCACTAAGATGGCAATGTAATTCGTATTTGATTATTTTACTCGTTTTAGAATCGAAAAACTTATAGAAATCTGCAGTTCTCCCAACGCAAATTACATGCATAACACTGTGATTTTTATTGTTTTTATTAAGTAGTTTTTTTTGAATGTAATTAATATTAGGCAAATCTGTTTCTTCACAAAAAAGATGCTTTAATGATTTTTTTTTTTGTTCTCGTTCCAGTCGTTGTTGAAAAAAAGATAACTTCTTTTTATTTTTTGATGATTTCATGCAAAACACCAAACATAAAATCACCACCATCAAGAAAAGTAAGCCAGTCATAGATACCCCCAAAGTGTGATGTGAGTCATAAAAACTCACAACAAGAAGTGAATTGTCTCATATTTGATAAAATATCAAATCTGACCACTTTAAGCCTGTAGGAGCCCAAAAAACACCTTGACTTTTTAATAAACAATTAAAGATTGAAATTCAAACTCAATTATCGGTTGTGTCGCAAAGTTATGATCAAGTACGAGCATACTGATTTTTAGATGCAATTAGGCTACTAGTGCGTAAAATTGCTCCCAAGCAGATAAGCCTTCAGTATTATCGAGCTGACCATTATTACTTATCGGCACAATGCCTTTGTTGTGTAATTCAATTGATCGATCTGCTCAGTTACATTCGTTACTCCTCGTAGCCCCATGCCTAAACCTCGTTACAAAATAACCAACTGGAAGCAATACAAGCAATCACTTATTAACCGCGGTTCTCTGACCTTTTGATTGATGAAAAAGCGATAGCGGGTGGTCGCAAAGCAAACAGAGTAAACGCGGGAGGCCACGTCGGTTCAGTGATTTAGCTATCACGACAGCGTTCATGGTGAAACGAGTTTTTTCTACGCCACTGAGAGCGCTGCAGGGTTTATCGACTCGATATTTAGGCTTGCCCATGTTCCGTTAAGTTGTCCGCACTACACTTGTATTAGCCGAAGAGCAAAGCAAGTTGATATCTCATTTAAGATAAAAACGAGAGGTGTGATACTGCACTTAACTATTGATACTACTGGCCTTAGTTTTTATGGCGAAGGCGAAGGCGAATGGAAAATCAAAAAGCACGGGACGAATGGTAAGCGTAGAGTAGTCTGGAGAAAGCTGGATATTGCAGTCAATGCAAGCACTCATGAAATCATTGCAGCAGAGCTAAGTTTATCGACGGTTACAAATGGAGAAGAGGCAGCCTTTTGGGAACGCGGTCATCCTCGAAATCTCGCAGTGGGTTGCCAGAAATTATACAGTTCAAATAAGTATTGAAAAGAGCGGTATGGTTACAACAAACGCTCACTCTCAGAAACAGCAATGTATCGAATTAAACATTCGCTTGGTGGCCGTTTAAGTCTAAAAAATTACAATGCACAGGTGGGTGAAACTTACGCAATGATAAAAGCGTTGAACAAACTTACTGGGTAGGCATGCCTGATACTTGTCGTGTTGACTAAAAAGCATGCGAAACGGTTTCGCTCTATCTCTAAATTTAATTACGCAACAAAGCCCACTACGAACATAGATCCCGACTTAAACGACGCCCTTAATATCCGTGATAAAGGCCTTCTAGAATTAAAGGCGGCTGGACAATCGTCTCTGCTTATAGAAGCTGCGTAAGTCTTGATGCTATCGAACAACGGCTAACGAAATAAGAAGCACTGCCTGATAGGGCGGTGAGTCGTCAATTAAAGAAGCTTATAGGTTGTTTGATTTAAATTTTGATGATGATTGGAATAAAAGCACTAAAAATAAATGACACATCGGATTTGTTGTTTATAAAATTTACCCTACTATCCGCCAGCTCAATTAATTCGAGCTAAATAATAAATAATCATGAGGAAAATGTTATGTCTATTACTTTTCAAGGAAATCCTGTTTCAATTTCTGGTCAACTCCCTAAACCTAATCAAGTAGCTCCTAGCTTTACGCTTTGTGACAAAGATTTAAATGATCTAACTTTAGAAAGCTTAAAAGGTAAAAATATCCTATTAAATATTTTCCCTAGTATCGACACTCCTGTCTGTGCAACAAGTGTTCGTAACTTTAACGAAAAAGCAGCCAATTTAGATAATACTATTGTGTTGTGTATTTCTGCCGATATACCTTTTGCTATGAATCGTTTCTGTGGTGCAGAAGGAATTGATAATGTAAAAACGGCTTCTTTCTTCAGAGAGCCTTCTTTCACTGAAAACTTCGGCGTAAACTTAAATGAAGGTGCACTAAAGGGATTTTCAGCAAGAGCAGTTATCGTAATTAATAGTGAAGGTGTTGTAAAATATAGTGAGCTTGTTCCAGAAATCACGACTGAACCAAATTATGAAGCAGCAATGGCAGCTTTGGTGTGATTATGCGTAAATTACTTGTTCTTGCAGCTGCTATATATTCAACAAATACTTTGGCGCAGTTTGAAACAACTCAAGCTAGCGAGAGTTTTGGGATTAATCAAGTGGTAACACTTGAACAAAATACCAAATTTGATTTAATTGGCTCTACATTAAAGGTGGGCGATTTAATGCCCTCAGCTCAATTAATTACTTCAAATTTAAAAAAATATGATACAAGTAATAAAAGTCAGTCAATAAAAATATATAATATACTCACATCAGTCGACACCCCAGTATGTGTGCAGCAAGGTATTGAGCTTTCTCAATACATAAAAAACAATACCGATGACCTTTATAATATTGAATTCTACGCAATTAGTGCAGACACGCCTTTTGCTCAGCAACGGTTTATTAAATAACATTCTATTGAAGGAGTGACGTACCTTTCTGATTCTATAGACCATCAATTTGGACTAAACACAGGGACTCAGATTAAACAGTTAGGATTACTTAGCCGAAGTATTATTGTAACGGATACTAACAACAAGGTTATTTATGCCCAACGAGTACCAGAACTGACAACTATCCCTAGTTTAGGGGAAGCAGTAAAAGTAGCGTTAGCTAATCGTTAGCATTTTAACATTAAGAGGCTTAGGCCTCTTTCTTAAAATCATATCTGATTAATTAATTTTTTATTTTTGGTGCTTAAATTAATATTATTATATCTATGAGTTTTTCGAGAAAAATTATAATTATTATTTCAATTTTGTTGTGTTTTTTTACTTTTAAAACAATTAGCAATATGTCAATCTTTATAGAAAACCTACCAACCATCCAAGAGGCTAACTATTTCCCATATAAGAACACTTTATCTTCTTTACTTGAGACGATTAAATAGTACGATTAACTATATGTAAAAATTCAAACTGAAATATTGGGAGTCTGGATATTTTAAAGGGATGTAATTACGCGTAAAATTATAGTGGTAACTCCTCCAGCTGCGAGTAGTTCATCGAGTTTAATTAATATGATTAGGTTAACATTTTCACCTTAATTCAGTAAAGGACTACTCCACTTATCCCACTGAGATAAGAACTATTTTTAGGAGCAATGTCATCCTCACAACCTGATCTGGGATCGCCAAAAATTTTCTACAGTCCAAATAAATCTTTAGAGAAAATATGTATAATCAATTTAAAAATAACTATTTATTGTTAGTTATAGGCAATCCAATGGTTGAAAAATCGATTGGAGTAAAATAGAAATTATCTAAGGTTTATAATAATGAGTATAGAGCGTTTATTCTTAATAACCAGAAAAATACTCCATCATTCAAGATTATAGAAGTATTATGAATTATTTTTGCCATATTGGAGAAAGTCATGTCGTTAAAAGTTGCATTAAATTTACTAGAGGAATATCAAGCTTTAACTGGGCAAGAAGGACAGCATATGGATGACCTAAAGCTGGAATTAAAGTGTACCTTTATCCAAAGTAAGTGGCTTGGTGAAGA
>NZ_JBGONI010000030.1:0-66888 GCF_041439035.1 Vibrio sp. 1F263
CGGCGCCAGAACCTAAATCTGGTGCGTCTACCAATTCCGCCACGACCGCAGCAAAGCTTTTACTCTAGCGAAGAGTATAGTTAAGAAGACTTATGGTTTGTCTAAGTAACGTTGTAGTGGCTGGGCTACCTGGATTCGAACCAGGGAATGCTGGCATCAAAAGCCAGTGCCTTACCGCTTGGCGATAGCCCAACAGTGATGTCATTTAAGATATCTAAATATGGTGCGGTCGGAGAGACTTGAACTCTCACACCTCTCGGCGCCAGAACCTAAATCTGGTGCGTCTACCAATTCCGCCACGACCGCTTTATTTCCTAAAAACTCTTTGTTGTCAAAAGACATACGTTTAATAACAAACAGAGTGCTTAGGAAATGGTGGCTACTGCGGGATTCGAACCTGCGACCCCATCATTATGAGTGATGTGCTCTAACCAACTGAGCTAAGTAGCCATTTCCAAATTGTTGCTCATTTCGAGACGTTGCCGCTTCGTTGTGAACGGGGCGCATTATGCGGAGTTGAGTGAAACCCGTCAACTTTTTTTTTGAATAAATCACGAATAAACATCTGTTCGGTTTCTTTTTAGTCAAAGAGGCGTATTTGTCAGCAAGAAATAGGTTCAAATGCCGATATATATAGGAAGTTAAGTTTTGGATAAGAAGCTCTTTAGAAAGAGCGAAAACGAAAAAGGCCAGTGAATTCACTGGCCTTTTATTAGATGTTTATCGGTAATTAAACGTTGAAACGGAAGTGAACAACATCACCATCTTTAACGATGTATTCTTTGCCTTCAAGACGCCATTTACCTGCATCTTTTGCTCCGCTTTCACCGCCAAATTCGATGAAATGTTCGTAACCAACTACTTCTGCACGGATGAATCCTTTTTCGAAGTCGGTGTGGATCTTGCCTGCAGCTTGTGGCGCAGTCGCACCTACAGGGATCGTCCAAGCGCGAACTTCTTTAACACCTGCAGTGAAGTAAGTCTGAAGAGTAAGTAGTTCGTAACCAGAGCGGATCACTCGGTTAAGGCCTGGTTCTTCAATACCCATGTCAGCTAGAAACTCTTCACGATCTTCATCGTCAAGCTCAGAAAGTTCAGATTCGATTGCAGCACACACAGCAACAACAACGTTGTTCTCTTTTTCTGCATATTCGCGAACGGCGTCTAGGTAAGGGTTGTTTTCAAAACCATCTTCAGCAACGTTTGCAATGTACATTGTTGGCTTAAGCGTTAGGAAGTTAAGGTAGTCGATCGCCGCTACTTCTTCTTTAGCAAGTTCAACAGTACGAGCCATACCACCTTCAGTCAGGATAGGTAGTAGCTTTTCAAGAACCGTAGTTTCGAATTTAGCGTCTTTATCGCCGCCTTTTGCTTTTTTAGCATTGCGGAATATTGCACGTTCACAGCTATCTAGATCGGCAAGAGCAAGCTCAAGGTTGATCACTTCGATATCTTCGATAGGTGATACTTTGCCTGAAACGTGAACGATGTTTTCGTTTTCAAAGCAGCGTACAACGTGACCGATAGCATCAGTTTCGCGGATGTTAGCTAGGAACTTGTTACCTAGACCTTCGCCTTTAGATGCGCCAGCAACTAGGCCTGCGATATCTACGAATTCCATTGTCGTTGGAAGGATCTTCTGTGGATTAACAATTTTTGCTAATGCATCTAAGCGTAGATCTGGAACCGGAACGATACCTGTGTTTGGTTCGATCGTACAAAATGGAAAGTTTGCTGCTTCGATGCCTGCTTTAGTCAGTGCGTTAAACAGAGTTGACTTACCAACGTTTGGTAGACCAACGATGCCACATTTAAAACCCATGATATAAACCTTATTCTGCTTTGAACGTATGTAAGCGATTTTGTGCTTTTGGTAGGCCATCTTTCAATAAGATGTCTAGGCTACGAACCGATTCGTCAACGACAGCCTCGATACACTCTTGCTCTTTCGCAGGAGCTTTGCCTAATACATAACCTGCAACTTTATCTTTGTGTCCTGGATGGCCAATGCCTAATCTAAGACGATAGAATTCTTTATTGTTACCCTGTTTGCTTATGATGTCTTTCAGACCATTATGTCCACCATGACCACCACCTTTTTTAAACTTACCAATACCTGGAGGGAGGTCTAACTCATCGTGAGCGACCATGATCTCTTCTGGTTTAATTTGGTAGAACTTTGCCAGTGCTGCAACTGCTTTGCCGGATAAGTTCATAAAAGTCGTTGGGATCAGCAAACGAAGATCTTCACCATGAACCATGATACGACCCGTTAGGCCAAAGAACTTTGGTTCGTTCTTCAGTGTCACGTTGTGTACACGTGCTAATTCTTCAACTACCCAAGCACCCGCATTGTGGCGAGTTTTGGCGTATTCTGGACCTGGATTAGCCAGTCCAACGAGAAGTTTTATTTGTTGGCTCAAGGTATGGATCTCTCTTGGGATTTCAAAAAGCGCCGTATGATATCACAGTTTATGAAAAAGGTGCGAGCTAGCTGATAGCAACTCAATGATTCAAACTGTGGTCGTTAGATATAAAAAAAGCACTTCATCGAATGAAGTGCTTAATATCTTTTTCAGATTGTTCTGCTAAAGCAAAGCTATAGAGCTTTGATTAGTTGAACATCGCAGAGATAGACTCTTCGTTGCTGATACGACGAATCGCTTCAGCAAGCATGCGAGAAAGGCTTAGCTCAGTCACTTTACCTGTCGCGGCCATTTCTGGAGAAAGCTTGATTGAATCAGTAACAATAACTTGGTCTAGAACTGAATTGCGGATGTTGTCTGCAGCAGTACCAGAGAATACAGCGTGAGTTGCGTAAGCGAATACACGCTTAGCACCGCGCTCTTTAAGCGCTTCAGCTGCTTTACATAGTGTGCCACCAGTATCGATCATGTCATCAACGATAACACAGTCACGACCTTCAACATCACCGATTAGGTTCATTACTTCAGAAACGTTAGCACGTGGACGACGCTTATCAACGATAGCGATATCAACATCACCTAGCGCTTTAGCTGTAGCACGAGCACGTACAACACCACCAAGGTCTGGAGAAACCACAACTGGGTTTTCTAGGCCACGGTTAGCCATGTCTTCTAGAAGAACTGGAGTGCCGAAAATGTTATCAACAGGTACATCGAAGAAGCCTTGGATTTGCTCTGCGTGTAGGTCGATAGTCAAAACGCGGTCAACACCAACGTTAGAAAGGAAATCTGCAACAACTTTTGCAGTAATAGGCACACGAGCAGAACGTACACGACGATCTTGACGGGCATAACCGAAGTAAGGGATTACAGCAGTAATACGGCCAGCAGAAGCACGGCGCATTGCGTCAATCATTACCACCAACTCCATAAGGTTGTCATTGGTTGGTGCACAAGTTGATTGAATCAGGAATACATCGCTACCACGAACGTTTTCATTGATTTGAACAGCGACTTCGCCATCAGAAAAACGGTCTACAGTAGCATCGCCAAGAGAGATGTATAGACGATCAGCAATACGTTGGGCTAGTTCAGGTGTTGCGTTACCAGCAAATAGCTTCATATCAGGCACGGTGGAAACCTCGGGTTGCGTCCAGTTTTAAATAGATTGTGGGTGGGCTGATTGGTATTCAGCCAAAGTTTCTTTCAAAGGCGAAATGTTTCGTCCTTTCGCGACAAACGCGGAAACTGTGTCAGGTAGTTGCTCTAGCACCAGTTCGGCTTCTTTTTTGCTGCTAAATTCAGCAAAAACGCACGAACCTGTACCAGTCAATCTCGACGGCGCGTATTGTAGCAGCCATGAAAGTTGCTTATCAACCTCTGGGTACAGCATTCGCACAATTTTTTCGCAATCGTTTACGTATTCTTGCTCTAGAAGCGTTGCTAGCGCTCGCTTCGGCGTGTTTCGAGTTAATTTTGAATGTGTGAATATGTCTACGGTTGCTATGCTCACTTGAGGTTTAACAACGAGATACCATTTCTCATCCGGATTAGCGGGTTGCAGTTGTTCGCCAACCCCTTCAGCAAAGGCGGCGTGGCCTCGAACGAAGACCGGAACGTCGGCACCAAGCTTTAAGCCAATCTCTGCTAGCTGATCATCAGACAGGTTGAGTTGCCATAAATGGTTGAGAGCGACCAACACGGTTGCGGCATTTGAAGAACCTCCACCAATGCCACCTCCCATAGGAAGCACTTTCTTTAACTCAATATCCGCACCGAAAGTTGTCGATGTATATTGTTGAAGGGCAGTTGCGGCTTTCCAAATCAGGTTATCTTCTGTCTCAACGCCTGGAATTTCAGGTGTGATGGTTATCGAGCTTGTTTCTCGGTTTGCGGTAACCGTAAGTTCATCGCCAAAGTCGACAAACTGAAATAGGGTCTGAAGTTCGTGATAGCCATTGTCGCGTTGGCCAGTGATATAGAGAAATAAATTCAGCTTAGCTGGCGAAGGCCAGTGCGTTGGCGTTGTTATCATTTTTTCAGTGTCCACTTCGAAACTACAATGTTGATTTTGTTCTCGTCTTGCTTGAATGACAATCGAGTAGGGAGTGGGATTGTCTCTACGTTCGTGCTGTCTTCACTAGAGTTCTTGCTGTCTTCACCAGATAATAGTGTACTCGGCATCTCTGTATTGCGATAGTTAGCAAAATTCAGAGTCCACAATTGACTGCTTACTTGTTTAGACAGAGATTCAAGCGTGTTAGTGCTGTTGAGTTGGTAGCTATCTGCTTGGTCGGGAATGCCAAGAAACCATTGTGGTAGGTGATCAATGGGGATCTGCAATCCAGTAAGTTGCTCTACCAATACAGATGCACTTGCATGGGTGAATACTTGATCATCGTAAGTCACGACTTTTGCACCCAAACTGTCAATTGTAAGGTTCAAGGCGGTTTGACCAAGGAAAGTGGTCAGTCTTAATTGGCTTTGATTTGGGGAGTGCTTCCATATGAAGTTTAGGCTTTGGCGTTGCTCTGGAGAAATGTAAGCGAGCTTGCCTGAAGCTTGATAGTTTTCTATCTGTAAAAGCCTGTTTTGGTGACTTTGCCACTCAACGCTGGTCGGTTGTTCTGGGATAGACGAGCAACCCACCATAATGATGGTCAAAAAAATAAGAGACGTGATTTTTCGAAGCTTGCTCATATTTGCTCACAACTTGTTCAAATTTATCTAAAAAACGTCTCAACTATAGCATTGAATTCACGAACTCAGGAAAACAAATCCCGCTTGCTCTTTAAATAGAGCCATGCATCAAGTAAAATTCGCCCCTTGTTTCCATTCCCTGATCGAGAACTTCTGATACATGTCTTTGCTTGCCGTAGGTATCAATCACAATACAGCGTCGGTTGAATTGCGAGAAAAAGTCGCTTTTGGTCCAGATAAATTATCTGAGGCACTTAAGCAACTTAACGCAAATGCACACGTAAATGGAAGTGTCATACTTTCTACCTGTAATCGAACTGAAGTGTATTGTGACGTCAAAGGCGTGGCAAAAAACAAGTTGATCGATTGGCTGTCTGTATTTCATCAAGTTAGCCCTGAAGAACTAAAACCGAGTATCTACATCCATGAAGAACAAGCCGCGATTAAGCACTTAATGCGCGTTGCTTGTGGTTTGGACTCTCTGGTGTTGGGTGAACCACAGATTTTAGGTCAGGTGAAGCAAGCTTATACAGATTCTCGAGATAACAAATCTGTTGATGCTTCAATGGAAAAACTGTTTCAGAAATCATTTTCTGTCGCTAAGCGTGTTCGAACTGAAACTGAAATTGGCGGAAGCGCGGTTTCAGTTGCTTACGCAGCTTGCACATTAGCCAAACACATCTTTGAGTCGATTGCTGAATCAACGGTGTTATTGGTCGGTGCGGGTGAGACGATTGAATTGGTGGCAAAACACCTTTCAGCGAATGGTTGCACCAAGATGATTGTGGCCAACCGAACTCGTGAGCGTGCTTTAGGGCTAGCAGAAGAGTTTGGTGCTGAAGTGATTAGCCTCAATGAAATCCCCGATCACCTGCATCGAGCGGATATCGTGATCAGCTCAACCGCTAGTCCACTGCCTATTATTGGGAAGGGCATGGTTGAGACCGCACTTAAGACAAGAAAACATCAACCGATGTTGTTGGTTGATATTGCAGTGCCTCGAGACGTTGAGTCTCAGGTAGGCGATCTGAATGATGCTTACCTGTATTCCGTTGATGATCTGCAGTCGATTGTTGATGGCAACATTGAACAACGAAAAGTAGAAGCTATCCAAGCGGAAGCTATTGTTAGTGAAGAAAGTGCGGCCTTCATGAGTTGGATGCGCTCACTGCAAGCGGTAGACAGTATTCGTGACTATCGAAAATCGGCCAATGAAATCCGAGAAGAATTATTAAGTAAGAGTTTACAATCACTTGCCGCTGGCGGTGACCCTGAAAAAGTTTTACTTGAGCTAAGTAACAAGCTCACAAACAAATTGATCCATGCTCCAACGCGTGCACTCCAAAGTGCAGCAGAGCAAGGAGAACCTGCAAAATTAACGGTCATTAGACAGAGTTTGGGCTTAGAAAACCCTCAATAATATTCGACCGCCAACAGAATAAGACATTATGAAAGCCTCGATTCTAATAAAGCTTGAAACACTTGTTGAACGCTATGAAGAAGTTCAACATCTACTTGGTGATCCCGATGTACTTGGGAATCAAGACAAATTCCGTGCCTTGTCAAAAGAGTATTCTCAATTAGAAGAGGTGACGGGGTGCTTTAAATCATACCAGCAAGCTCAAGAAGATTTAGAAGCTGCTGAAGAGATGGCAAATGAAGACGACGCAGAAATGCGTGAAATGGCTCAAGAAGAAATCAAAGATGCGAAAGCGAATATTGAACGCCTGACTGATGAGCTGCAAATTCTTCTGATTCCAAAAGATCCAAACGATGAGCGTAACTGTTTCTTAGAGATTCGTGCCGGCGCAGGTGGTGATGAAGCGGGTATCTTTGCGGGTAACCTTTTCCGTATGTACTCTAAGTTTGCCGAGAAAAAAGGCTGGCGCGTCGAAGTGATGAGCAGCAATGTTTCAGAGCAGGGCGGCTTTAAAGAGATGATCGCTAAAATCAGTGGCGATGCTGTTTACGGCACAATGAAGTTTGAGTCTGGTGGTCACCGTGTACAACGTGTACCTGAGACGGAATCTCAAGGTCGTGTTCATACATCAGCATGTACCGTTGCGGTTATGCCTGAGATCCCAGAAGCGGATCTTCCAGAGATCAAAGCTGGCGATCTTAAGATTGATACTTTCCGTGCATCTGGCGCGGGTGGTCAGCACGTTAACACCACGGATTCAGCAATCCGTATTACTCACTTACCAACAGGTACAGTTGTAGAGTGTCAAGACGAGCGTTCTCAGCATAAAAACAAAGCGAAAGCGATGGCTGTTCTTGCGGCTCGTATCGTTCAAGCTGAAGAAGAGCGTCGTGCTGCCGCGATTTCAGATACACGTCGTAACCTATTAGGTTCTGGTGACCGTAGTGACCGTATTCGTACGTACAACTACCCTCAAGGCCGTGTTTCTGATCACCGCATTAACTTAACTATCTACCGCCTGAACGAAGTTCTAGAGGGTGATATGCAAAGCCTGCTTGATCCTGTTCTACAAGAGCACCAAGCCGATCAACTAGCAGCACTTGCTGAGCACAACTAATTACTATGCAGTCAGCATATACGGTTGAAAGTGCTTTAAAGTCAGCAATCGTACAGCTTCAAGAGGGCGATAACACGTCGCCCTCGATTGATGCTGCGGTACTGCTTTGTCACGCCTTAGATAAACCTAGATCTTACCTACTGACTTGGCCTGAGAAGCATCTCACTTCAGAACAAGAATCCGAATTCCATATCCTTCTAAAACGTCGCTTAATCGGTGAGCCTGTGGCTTATATTGTTGGTGAACGTGAGTTTTGGTCGCTACCGTTAAAAGTCTCTCCTTCTACTTTAATCCCGCGTCCAGATACGGAACGTTTGGTTGAAGTGGCGTTAGACAAAACGTATGGCAAGCAAGGTGCGATTCTCGATTTAGGAACTGGTACAGGTGCGATTGCTTTGGCATTGGCGTCTGAGATGCCGAACCGACCAGTGACGGGAATTGATCTTCGTCCGGAAGCGCAACAACTAGCGACAGAAAACGCTCAGCGATTAAATATCACTAACGCCACTTTTTTACATGGCAGTTGGTTTGAGCCTTTGAACCTGGCTAACTCTGAAAAAGAAGCGGTGAAGTTCTCGTTGATTGTCTCTAACCCACCTTACATTGAGAAGAATGACCCTCATTTATCTCAAGGTGATGTGCGTTTTGAACCGATCACAGCGTTAGTGGCTGAAGATAAAGGTTTAGCTGATATTCGATACATCTCTGAAAACGCACGAAGCTTTTTAGAAAACGAAGGTTGGTTAGCGTTTGAACACGGTTACGACCAAGGTTTAGCTGTACGTGAGATTATGCAGGCGCTCGGATATCTCGATGTTGTGACAGAGAAAGATTACGGTGGTAATGACCGAGTGACATTGGGTCGTTACTGTTCATAGGCTGCTGTTAATCATCTTGTGAGCAATAGATGATTAACTTGCTAAATTGATACCTTTAACTCGAAAATACACTTAGCTCGATAATGCATTTAACGCAGAAATACAGAGATTTTACGCAGAACTACAGAGCATTAACGGGTATTGTGTGGCTCGTGTTAACGAAAGACATATAAAAATATAAAGGAATACCATGTACGAAGGTCTAAAACATTTTCACCTATTAACGATTGCTATAAGCGCACTGCTTCTTTCGATTCGTTTCGCTCTTATGATGGCTAACTCACCGAAGCTTAAGCATCCTTTCTTACAGCGTTTCCCTCATATCAATGACTCATTGCTGTTGCTTTCGGGTATTGGTTTGATTTTTATCACTGGCTTTATTCCATTTACACCAGCAGCACCCTGGTTAACCGAAAAACTAACCTGTGTTATGGCTTACATCGCATTGGGTTTCTTTGCGCTTAAGCTAGGTAAAAACAAGCTACTGAGAGTGTTCTCTTTCTTTGGTGCGCTTGGCTGGTTAGCGATGGCAGGTAAAATTGCAATGACGAAGACACCAACATTTTTCGGTTAATTATCTCCTTATTTCGGTTAACTACCTATGTACGAATTTTTTGATGAAGACTTTGACCAGCTAGAGTTAGCTGAAGGTGCATTGATCTTAAATAAAGCGATTAACCCAGAAACTCAAGACAGTTGGGCAGAACAAGAGTTGGCGAGATTGTTGAAAGACGCCGAGTTTGCTTTGGTTAACGAAACGGATGAACAGCAGAAATTTGAATCCTTTATTCGACTATTCTTTTATGAGTGGGGTTTTGCTGGGGATAAAGATGCGTATTTTTCTTCGGAAAACGCATTTATCGATAAAGTACTTGAGAGAAAAAAAGGCATTCCAGTGAGTCTTGGTGCGATCTTTCTGTATCTAGGTCGCAAGTTAGGCTTCCCTGTTGAAGGCGTATCTTTCCCAACTCAATTCTTACTTAAAGTGAGTTGGTTCGGGCAAGCTGCTGTATACATTAACCCGTACAACGGCGAGTACGTTGGCGTGCAAACTTTACGAGCATGGCTTATTGGGCATGATGGCCCACTAGCTAAGGTAAAAGCTGAACACTTAGAAGTTGCTGACCACCCAACGATTATTGGTAAGTGGCTAGCGTTACTTAAGAGTGCATTGCTGCGAGAAGAGCGTTATACGCTTGCATTGAAGTGTACTGACCTTGCGTTAACGTTTGTGCCGGATGATCCGTATGAAATCCGCGACCGCGGCTTTATTTATCAGCAGCTAGACTGTCATCAAGTCGCTGCTACGGATTATCAATATTTTATCGACCAATGCCCAGATGACCCTGCATCTGAGCTACTAAAATCTCAAGTGAACGTCATGAACGAAAAGACAGTGGTTGTTCACTAATTAATAATTATTTAGAGAGAATATGATGGAACAGAAAACAGTTCACATTGGCAATATGCCAATTGCTAATGACAAGCCATTTACGCTATTTGCAGGTATGAACGTTCTTGAATCTCGCGATCTCGCTATGCAGATCTGTGAGCACTACGTGAAAGTAACAGAGAAGCTGGGTATCCCTTATGTATTTAAGGCGTCTTTCGACAAAGCAAACCGTAGCTCAGTTCACTCATACCGTGGTCCTGGCATGGAAGAAGGTCTTAAAATTTTCCAAGAGCTGAAAGATACTTTTGGCGTGAAGATCATTACTGATATTCACACAGAAGCACAAGCTCAGCCTGTTGCTGATGTGGTTGATGTAATCCAACTTCCGGCGTTCCTAGCTCGTCAAACCGACCTTGTTGAAGCGATGGCTAAGACTGGCGCGGTAATCAACGTGAAGAAACCTCAATTCATGAGCCCAGATCAAGTGGGTAACATCGTTGATAAGTTTGCTGAATGCGGCAACGACAACATCATTCTTTGTGAACGTGGTTCTTGCATGGGGTATGACAACTTAGTTGTTGATATGCTTGGCTTCGGTGTAATGAAAAAATCATCAAACGGCAGCCCAATCATCTTTGACGTGACTCACGCGCTTCAAATGCGTGATCCATCAGGTGCTGCATCTGGCGGTCGTCGTGAGCAAACGGTTGAACTAGCTAAAGCGGGCATTGCGACGGGTATTGCTGGTCTATTTCTTGAGGCACACCCGAACCCGGATCAAGCACGCTGTGATGGCCCATCGGCGCTACCGCTAGATAAACTAGAACCGTTCTTGAAGCAGATGAAAGCACTTGATGACCTTATCAAAGGCTTCGAGCACATCGAAATTAAATAGTTTTATCTGATGTTAAGTCACTAGTATTCACTAGAGAATGTTAACTCGTTATTTGATTGTAATAGACAAACGCCCAACTCTTAGAGTTGGGCGTTTTTTAATGGAACATCCGTTGAGTTCACCGAAGCCTCGGCCTATTTGGGCTATGACTAAGCTGTCTGAATGGCTGTTCACGAACTTGTTTTTCAGTGCGTCAATCTACGATAGGCGATTAAATTCTTGTTAACAGAGCCTCTGATTCCCTAAGAAAGGGGTATAGGTGTGTGAGGTCTGTCCTGTTTGTAGTGAATTGCTGACATTCATCACACTTTATAAGTAAACGATTGCCTGTGATGCAGGGGAAGTTTGAGTGTAATCTCATAATTTTGTTACACTTAACTGTTGATCTATGCGTGACCAATTCGACATAAATATGAAATCGTCGTGTTACATTTAGAATGTTAATTTAAGATTAGTCATGTTGAAGTCTTATTGTTCGAACTCCAGACAAGGAGTCGCAATGGATTATAGAAAGCAGTGGATTCCCCTAAAAAGTTCAAAGGTATGACAATGAAGCAACGCCTTATTCTAAAGACAGCACTAAGTGCTGCAATCCTAGCTACTTTGGCTGGATGTGCGTCTCAATCAGCTCATGATTGGAACCAAGACGAAACTTATAAGCTAACTATCCTGCATACGAACGACAACCATGGTCGTTTTTGGCAGAACAAATACGGCGAATACGGCATGTCTGCACGTAAAACGCTTGTTGACCAACTTCGTGCAGAAGTTGAAGCAGAAGGCGGTAGCGTGTTGCTTCTATCTGGCGGTGACATCAACACTGGTGTACCAGAGTCAGACCTTCAGGATGCAGAACCTGATTTTAAAGGTATGAATAAAATTGGTTACGATGCAATGGCATTAGGTAACCACGAGTTCGATAACTCACTAGACGTACTGCAAAAACAGATCGACTGGGCAAACTTCCCAATGCTATCTGCAAACATCTACGACAAAGCGACAGGCGAGCGTAAATTCCAAGCTTACGAGATGTTTGAAAAGCAAGGTATCAAGATTGCTGTTATCGGTCTAACGACTGAAGATACTGCGAAAATTGGTAACCCAGAATTTATTGCTGGTATCGATTTCCGTGACCCTAAAGAAGAAGCGAAGAAACTGATCGCTGAACTTAAAGAAACAGAAAAACCCGATCTTATCTTCGCTGTGACTCACATGGGTCACTACGAAAATGGTCAGCGTGGTGTTAATGCTCCGGGTGATGTAGCACTTGCTCGTTACCTAAATGAAGGCGATCTAGATATGATCGTTGGTGGTCACTCTCAAGAGCCTGTATGTATGGAAGGCCCTAACGTTGCGAAGCAAAACTTCAAGCCGGGTGATGAGTGTAAACCAGACGTTCAAAACGGTACTTACATCGTTCAAGCTCACGAATGGGGCAAGTACGTAGGCCGTGCTGATTACGAATTCCGTAACGGCGAACTAGAGATGGTGAGCTACGACTTGGTTCCCGTTAACCTTAAGAAGAAAGTTAAGATTGACGGCAAGAAGCAACGCGTTCTTATTCAAGATGAAATCGCACAAGATCCAGAGCTGCTTGAATTCCTACGTCCTTTCCAAGAACAGGGCCAAGCTCAGTTAGAAGTTCAAATCGCTGAGACAAATGGCAAGCTTGAAGGTGACCGTAACGTAGTTCGCTTCCAACAAACTAACCTGGGTCGTTTGATTGCGACTTCTCACATGGAGCGTGCAAAAGCAGACTTCGCTGTGATGAACTCTGGTGGCGTTCGTGACTCAATTGAAGCCGGCGATGTGACGTACAAAGATGTACTAACAGTACAGCCTTTTGCAAACATCCTGACTTACACTGATATGACTGGTAAAGAAGTTCTAGATTACCTAAACGTAGTGGCGACTAAACCTGTTGATTCAGGTGCTTATGCACAGTTTGCAGGTATTTCTATGACTGTCGCTGACGGTGAAGTATCGAATGTCTTCATCGGTGGCAAGCAGCTTCGTTTAGATGAAACATACCGCTTTACGGTACCAAGCTTTAACGCTGCTGGCGGTGACGGTTACCCTAAACTGTCTGATCACCCTGGCTTTGTGAACACAGGTTTTGTTGACGCTGAAGTACTAAAAGAGTACCTAGAAGCAAACAGCCCTGTTGATGTGAACAAGTACGCGCCTTCAGGTCAAATGGTTTACAAGTAATTGAACCCAGTTAATTGAATCACTAGGTGCTAAATTAGATTGACTCTAGCACCATGATAAATTTAACTAAAGCGACGCCTCGGCGTCGCTTTTTGTTTATCTATCGTTTGGATTTGTTATGACCCCTGCAATCAATCTCGCCAAGAAAAAGAAAATCGCTCACAGTGTGCATCAGTATCATCATGATACAAATAACACGAATTATGGATTAGAGGCTGTCGAAGCGCTTGGTCAAGATCCCAAACGTGTATTCAAAACGCTGTTGTTCAGCTTGAATGGTGTGGCGAAAGATTTGGCGGTAGCTGTTATTCCTGTTGACCAGAAGTTAAACCTTAAGCTTGCAGCTAAAGCAGCGAAAGGTAAAAAAGCAGAGATGGCTGATCCAGATATTGCTCAGAAAACGACAGGTTATGTGGTGGGAGGAATCAGTCCTCTTGGTCAGAAAAAAGCATTACCTACCTTTGTTCATTCCAGCGCTACCGATTTTGAAACGATATGTGTGAGTGCAGGGAAGAGAGGGTTAGAGATCGAGCTAGATCCGAAAGACTTAGTACTACTTACGCGTGGTCAGTTTGCTGAACTATGCCTGTAGCTTGTGCTTTCCATAACGATAAACGTACATGATCATAAATAAAACGCCCGCTAGACTAATCTAGCGGGCGTTTCTTTATCGACAGTCCCGTTTGAAAGGGTTCTGACTACTTTTTCAAACCTAAAGTACCACCAACACGTTTCGGTGCAGGCTTGTTCGGTCTGTTTGAATCTTGACTGCGGTTTGTCGGTTTACCGCTTCTACGTTCGTTATTGTCGCGATCTGTGCGATTGCGATCCGAACGGTTTTTATCTGAATTAGAACGCTCTGAACGAGAGTTTGATTTCCAGTTCTCGGTATTGCCACCGCCACTGCTTTCACCGTTCGATGAGTTACGGCCACGCTTTGAGTTAGGCGCATGACGGAATTCATCCGCATTGTTACCGCGGTAAGTGCGAGTACGGTTCTCGTTTTGATTACGGCGCGCAGTTGAAGTTTGGTTCTCTTCACGGCTATCAAAAAGTTTCGCGTCAGTCGCTTTACGAATGCGTTGACCTTTCGCGTTGATTTTTGACGCATCTTCAGTACTTACTGAGCCTTCACACATTGCCAAGATTTCAGTAATCTCTTCGTCGCTCAGGTAGCGCCATTTTCCGTTAGGAATGCCGTCTAATGAGATGTTCATAATACGAACACGGCGAAGCTTAAAGACTTCATATCCGAGAGCTTCACACATACGGCGAATCTGACGGTTAAGGCCTTGCGTTAATGTGATGCGAAATGAGAACTTGGTCTCTTTCTCTACCTTACATGGCAAGGTAACAGTATCGAGAATATGAACGCCAGCGCCCATTTGCTTTAAGAACTCAGTCGTAATAGGTTTATCTACACGAACCACGTATTCTTTTTCGTGGTTGTTACCTGCACGTAGGATTTTGTTTACGATATCGCCGTCGTTGGTCAAGAAGATAAGACCATCAGAAGGCTTATCTAGACGACCAATAGGGAAAATACGTTTGTGGTGGCCGATAAAGTCGACGATGTTGCCAGGAATATCACGTTCAGTAGTACAGGTGATGCCTGTTGGTTTATTAAGAGCAATGTAGATCGGCTTCTCTTTTGAGCGAACAGGTTTATTGTCTATCTCAACATCATCACCGGGCAAGACTTTAGTACCCATTTCAGGGATCTTACCGTTAATAGTAACTCGGCCTGCATCAATGAGTTTGTCGGCTTCGCGGCGTGAGCAAAAACCAGTTTCACTGATGTATTTATTAAGGCGTTTAGCTTGGGATTCTTGTGACATGATATTCTCTTAGCGTTTCACAACGGAAATATAGATAAACAAAAAGCAACCTTTGGATAGTTGCTTTGAGTTGGGATTCGTTAACTGAGGACAATTTTAGCACTTGGTGTGAGTCTAGGCACGAAATATCGATCTTGATGCAATTCGCTATCAGTGTACTTATCTGTTTCAACCAGTTAACTGGTGCGTTTTTGATGGCGCTCTCTGTTCTCTAGCTTTTTCTCGTTACTCTTTCTGAGCATAACGTAGACTGCGCCAGTACCACCATGAAATTGCTGGGCAGAGTGAACACATTGAACGTCGTTAATTTGCGTGAGCCAATTCGCCACGTAGCTTTTCATCATTGCTGGTGGGTTCGAGCGCTCACCTTTACCGTGAACAATGATAACGGTGCGAACATCCATTCTTAAACACTGGCGTAAAAATGAGAGTACTTCGTTACGAGCATCTTTCAGTGTTTTCCTATGAAGGTCGAGTTTGGCCTGAATAGGGTATTTGCCTAAGCGCAGCTTTTTGTATACGCCTTCTTGTACACCATCTTTCTTGTAAGCAATGACGTCGTCTGGCTTGATCATTGGTGAGTAGTCTAATGATAAGTAGTCTTTCTCGTCGTCAGACAGCCACATAGCAGCTTCACGCTTAGCAAGGTGAGATTCTGTGACTCGGTGTACTTTCTGGTGTTCGGCGGTGTCATGGTCGATACGTTTAACATCGCCCATCATTTCTTGGAATAGATCTAAGTCGTCATCATGAGACATAGTGTGTATCTCAAGTTGGAGAAGGATAGGGTAAGTATACCTAAGTTGAGGCCGGGTTTAAAAATGAAAAAACCGGAGAAGACAATAAGTCTGCTCCGGTGCAAAGCGTTTTTACATCCACCCAAAGAAAATGATACTTAAAAGTAGATGACTTAGGCTGAGCGATTCTAGTGAGGAGATTTTTCAGTCATAACTTTGTAGATGAAGAAGCCTCCATAGAACATCATGAGACCCAGAGCCCCGAATATTACTATCATTGAAGATAGCCCCACTGCATTACCAAATAGGAGTTCTAGCCAAAAGTCCATGTGTATAC
Organism: Vibrio sp. 1F263; assembly: GCF_041439035.1. Classification (NCBI taxonomy): domain Bacteria; kingdom Pseudomonadati; phylum Pseudomonadota; class Gammaproteobacteria; order Vibrionales; family Vibrionaceae; genus Vibrio; species Vibrio sp. 1F263. Next base: position 15,953 of record NZ_JBGONI010000030.1, read on the forward strand.
CTCAAAGTTATATGACATGGCTTAGTGTATTAAGTAGCCTTATCAATTCACTGATCTGGATCAATCCTGTTTCATAAGTTAAATACTTGTTGTTGAGTGTGTGTTTTTCGTCACATTGGCATTTCACTTGTACGTCTTTTGTTCGAACGATTCGATATTGTAAAAAAGAGTGAAAAAAGCCCTTGCGGATAAACTCAGAATCCGTATTATACGCTTCATCGACAGGCAATCAGCCAGTTAGATATCTCGGTGAATAGCGCAGCTTGGTAGCGCATCTGGTTTGGGACCAGAGGGTCGGGGGTTCGAATCCCTCTTCACCGACCACATTAAGAAAGCCTGCTCAATGAGCAGGCTTTCGTCGTTTTAGATCATAGGAAATAGGATCAGAACCAAGGTGGGGTTCGCCTGATATTCAAAATAAGCTCTTCACCGACCATATTTAGAGAGCCTGCTCAATGAGCTGGCTTTTGTCGTTTTAGATCATGGAAATAGGATCAGAACCAAAGTGGGGTTCGCCTGATGTTCAAAATAAGCTCTTCACTGGCCACATTAAGAAAGCTTGCTCAACGAACAGGCTTTCGTCGTTTTAGAGCGTTGGAAATAGGATTAGAACCAAAGTGGGGTTCGCCTGATGTTCAAAATAAGATCTTCACTGCCATATTGAAGAAAGCCGTAGCACTCTCGTAATAGAGGGGGCTACGGCTTTTTTGCATTTTGGTATATGTGTCATTCCCTAGAGCGACGAAGGAGTGAGTCGGAAATCTCTTGTTGTTCTAAACATCCCGCATAGAGAAAGGATTGACTCAATAAGCCAGCCGAAAATCTGTTTACTTCACATCACACGTGATGTTCTTGATTGGCGTCTCTGAAGTAACAAAGCAAACATACGCTTCAACAGGGTTATTTCGACCAATTCGAATGTAACCCGCCTGTATTTCATCTTCATTAAACGTCACCGAGTGAGAGTTACTCGTTTGGCCATCGTAAAAGCTCGCTTCAAATTTTCTATTCATTTGGCTCGCGATACGGTTGCGTGTCGTCGATGTAATGAACGTAATATTGGCGCAGCGCATCGGTGGCTTCTCAGTGATCAGAAACTGGCCGCTTTCTTTATCTAACACACCGCCTTTTGTATCCGGTTGAATGTCTATCGCCTGAAACTGTTCGATGGTACAAGTTTCTTTAGCCGTCACTACCGTAGGCGTGAGGATCGCTAGGGCTAAAGGTAAAGCAAAGAGTACTAGTTTCATGAGAACAACACCGTATATAAAAAGAGCGAAAGATAATAACACCGTTATGGTGCAATTAAGTGTAATGATTCAGTTATTAGGTAATGGTTATATTATGAGAAGGTCATGGTATCGAATTTAGTTAGTTGTCGTCACTAGTCTCAAATTGACACCGGGCCTGTTGGCTTTGTGATTGTTGAGTGACATTGAAACCTTTCTCTTCTAACAACTGCAATAAGTTACCTTCTCCTATTAGGTGCAAGGCGCCAACCACAATTAAGTAGCTATCTTTCGAGTCAAGTTTCCAATCATTGGCGGATAGTTTGTTTGCCCAGTCTATATTGCGATCGGTTAAAAATGCTTTCTCTAGTTCAGGTGACATCTCAGACAGCTCTGCGAAAGCTTCCAGCTTCGCTAAATCACCCGCTTTCCAACTTTCGATTAAGCAATGAACCACACGATCAGTTTGGTCAAACTCTTCAAGGCTACTGACTAACCACTCCTTACCGTCGTCCTTTTGTTTTGTCATCAGGTCTATTTGGAATTGAAGCGGTTCTAAGCTGACAACGGGAACATCTTGGATAGTCGCTTTGTAAGCTAGCGTCGCATCAACGCCGCCGGCGGAGCCATAACCAAGTTTTTTTAACTGCTGCATCTGTATCGATAGAGAGGTTGCCCAAGGCGGTGAGTTGAGCAGTTGTTGCGTTGGCATACCCAATGATTTTGATATGTCGGTTAATAATTGTTTTTGTTGTTTGTTTAATACATCAGCGGTGGTCACTTTGGTCGTCGGATAAACGACACCCTCTGTCTTTCTTATATCCGTTTCGATAACTAAGCCATCACTGTTTTTTAGCGCGTCGGTGATTGCCGAAGGAAGTGGGTACATACTCTCGTCTCCCACGTGCACAGAACCTAAGATAGTAAGCGTCAGATCATCCTTTTTGGCTTGCCAATAAAGAGGTTCGGCCACAGCATGTTTGGCTGAAAATGCGAGAACGAATAAAGTTACGTACCAAAATGTGCGCAAGGAAAGCTCCTATTAAAAGATGTGAACTCGTTAAAATAGATTTTGACGGCGTTTTTTAACGGTTTTTTTTGAGAACGATGTCACGTTGTTTGTACGAAAAGTATAACAACACGAACAAACTCTTAAACCTTTCTCCCTACCAACAACACGATTTTATGAAATCCTTTAAAAAGATTGTGATTCAATTCTCAGTTTTTACGTCAAAATAAAAATGACGGAAGTGCCGTAGGTTGTAACTTTATGATTTTAATGTAATTAATTTTATCAGTGTTTTTGAGATTTGAAGCCGATCACTTTATTAACCTGATTTAATTCACGGCAAAAAATAAGCCCATATAGTTTATCTAACTTTCGAAGCGCTCCACTTTGCTTCTGACTCAATTTTAAATTTATGGGTGAATACGATGTTGAAGAGAAACTTACTATCTGTAGCGGTACTGGCTGGTTTGACGGGTTGTGCTGTAACGCAAGCACCTGAGCAACAGGTGGTTAATGCACTGGCTGATAACCTTGATGTGCAATATGAAATTCTAACCAATCACGGTGCGAATGAAGGCATGGCTTGTCAGGACCTAGGTGCTGAGTGGGCGTCATGTAATAAAGTGAACATGACCCTGACCAATGACGGTGAAGCGATTGATTCGAAAGATTGGACTATCTACTTCCATAGTATTCGCCTTATTTTAGATGTTGATAACGAACAATTTAAAATCACTCGTGTAACGGGTGACCTACACAAACTAGAACCTACAGATAAGTTCGATGGTTTTGCCGCTGGTGAAGAAGTGATTCTTCCGTTAACGAGTGAGTACTGGCAACTGTTTGAAACTGACTTTATGCCGGGTGCATTCGTAACTGCGCCAAACGCAGAACCTAAGATGATTGCTTCATTGAATACTGAAGATGTCGCGTCGTTCGTAACAGGTTTGGAAGGAAACCACCTTAAGCGTACACCTGATGACAACAATGTCATGGCGACTGCGGTTACGCGTTTCGAAAAGAATGCGGATCTAGCAACGCAAGACGTTTCAACAACGCTTTTACCAACCCCAATGTCGGTAGAAGCGGGGGAAGGTTCAGTGAATATTGCTGGTGGTATCGCCCTACCTAAAGAGGCATTCGATGCTGAGCAGTTCGCTGCAATTGAAGAACGTGCAGATGTGGTAAACGTAGATGTGAGTGGCGACCTACCTGTTAGTGTTGCCGTTGTTCCTACTCAGTTTACGGGTGATTTAGCAAAATCTGGCGCTTATGAACTAAGCATCTCGGAAGAGGGGATTGCGATTAAAGCGTTTGATAAAACAGGTGCTTTCTACGCAGTTCAGTCTATTTTTGGCCTAATAGACAGTCAGAACGCTGAATCACTACCACAACTGTCGATCAAAGATGCACCACGCTTTGATTACCGTGGTGTGATGGTGGATGTTGCTCGAAACTTTCACTCAAAAGATGCCATCCTAGCGACGCTAGATCAAATGGCTGCATACAAGATGAATAAACTTCACCTTCACTTAACTGATGATGAAGGTTGGCGTTTAGAAATCCCAGGTTTACCAGAGCTAACGGATGTAGGGTCTAATCGTTGTTTTGATTTGGAAGAGCAAAGCTGTTTACTGCCTCAGCTAGGTTCAGGTCCAACAACAGACAACTTTGGCTCTGGTTTCTTTAGTAAAGCGGATTACGTCGAGATCTTAAGCTACGCAAAAGCGCGCAGCATCGAAGTAATTCCAGAAATTGATATGCCAGCACACGCTCGTTCTGCTGTGGTATCAATGGAAGCGCGTTACACTCGCCTAATGGCGGAAGGCAAAGAAGCTGAAGCAAGTGAATATCGCTTGATGGATCCACAAGATACTTCAAACGTGACGACTATTCAGTTCTACGATAAGCACAGCTTCATCAACCCATGTATGGAATCATCGACTCGCTTTGTTGATAAAGTGATTACTGAAATTGCAGCAATGCACAATGAAGCGGGTATGCCGCTAACGACTTGGCACTTTGGTGGTGATGAAGCGAAAAACATCAAGCTAGGCGCAGGCTTTCAAGATGTTGATGCTCAAGACAAAGTGGCATGGAAAGGTAACATTGAGCTAGACAAGCAAGACAAGCCATTCCAACAGTCTCCACAATGTCAGTCTTTGATTGCTGATGGTTCAGTGAGTGATTTTGGTCACCTGCCTGGCTACTTTGCAAAAGAAGTATCAAAAATTGTTGCAGACAAAGGCATTCCTCACTTCCAAGCTTGGCAAGATGGCTTGAAGTATGTGGAAGAGGGTGAAGCTGGTTTTGCGACTGAAACGACTCGCGTTAACTTCTGGGACGTTCTTTACTGGGGCGGCACTTCATCAGTGTACGATTGGTCAGCGAAAGGTTATGACGTGATTGTCTCTAACCCAGATTACGTATACATGGATATGCCATACGAAGTAGACGCAGCAGAGCGCGGTTACTACTGGGCAACGCGTGCAACGGATACTCGTAAGATGTTCGGTTTCGCACCAGAAAACATGCCACAAAATGCGGAAACCTCATTAGACCGTGACGGCAATGGCTTCACTGGTAAAGGCGAGATTGAAGCAAAACCTTTCTACGGTTTGTCGGCGCAACTTTGGTCTGAAACCGTACGTACTGACGAGCAGTATGAATACATGGTATTCCCACGAGTTCTTGCAGCAGCAGAGCGCGCATGGCACAGAGCGGATTGGGAAAACGACTACAAAGTGGGCGTTGAGTACTCTCAAGATACTGACTTAGTAAATAAGCAGTCTTTAAACAACGACTTTAATCGCTTCGCGAATATTGTTGGTCAACGTGAACTGGCTAAACTTGAGAAAGCGGGTATTGATTACCGACTACCAGTTCCGGGGGCAAAAGTTGTTGATGGCAAGCTAGCGATGAACGTTCAATTCCCTGGCGTAGAGCTTCAATACTCAGCGGATGGTGAAAACTGGCTAACGTATGATGAGCAGCAACGTCCATCGGTTTCTGGCGAAACTTACATCCGCTCTATCTCTGAAAGTGGCGAGAAAGTAAGTCGAGTGACTTCGGTGAAATAATCGATAAGCAACATTAATAGATGAGCTCCCTAGCTATTATCTTACTCAGATAAAAGTGGGAGCTTTTTTTTCGTCCAAACTAAGTTCGGTACATTCCTTAAACTGAAACATATAGAAATAACCTTTGTTTATAACGTCAACAATGCACATAAGGTGAGCTTCATCGCAAAAGTGACGCACTTCTCATTCTTCTCTTCAAAAAATAAGTCCGCCATAAAAAACTATAAATCAGGTGTGATTGAAACAACTGAATCTAATTTTATGCCGTGAAATAACGTGATCTTGATCCGTTTTGATTATTGGGTTTCTTTTTTTATCTATTTTTATGTTTTTAAGTTATTGATTTATTTAAGTTAAATAACTTTCCCTTTTTTGATGGTGAGAGAGATCACTCTGCTTGCCCTTTTATTTTGAAACGTAAATTAAATCGAGCAAGATAGATTTCATGCCAGGGAGGCTACCAATTACTCAAGCGGCGAAGGTGAATGATATACCGAAGATATGTCGCTGAAAAATTTAAACTAAGGCAGTTTACTATGAAAAAAATTATCGCTCTAAGTGCACTTTCTCTTGCTTTCGCTTCTAGTGCTTTCGCTGGTTCTTCTTACGTTACAGGTAATATCCAATTTCACGACGATGGCCGTATCCACGGTTCTGATATGACTTCGACTCTAGAAGCTGGCCACACGTTTGACAACTCTCTAGGCGGTTTAACTGTTTACACTGAGTTTGATGGCATCCAACTTGGCGACCTTGAAGGTCTAACTGCTGCTGAAACTGGTGGCGACGCAACAACTGGTCAAGCAAATGCATTCATCACTGTTGGTGGTGAGCAAGCTTTCAATATCACTGACAACCTATGGGTTGCAGCGGGTTACCAACATGTCTTCTCTGCTGGCGAGAGCATTCAGTTCCGTCCACTGGTTAAAATTGGTTACAACTTCGACAACGGTATCTCTATTAGTAACCGTACTCGTGCACACATCGATGACACTTCTGCAGATGCTGACACTGATTACCGCATGGATAACCGCATTGCTTACTCTGTAAACGAAGACCTAGCGCTGAGCTACAACAACGTATACATGATTGATGCTGAAGCTATGGATCACGAGCTTCGTGCAACATGGACTCGTCAAGGTGTTCAACCTTACTTCGAATTCCGTAGCCAAGCTAACGGAGTTGATTTCGCGAACGGCGCGTCTAAAACAAACAACGCATTCGTATTCGGTGCATCTTACGGCTTCTAAGCTGATTCACTTGGCTGCTTAATCGATTAGATTATTAGCCAAGTGAGTTTCTTCGCTAATTAGCTTTTTTGTTAAATAGAGTTTTTGCTAACTAGCGACGAAAACATAGTGGTACTAACAGCCCGGTTGGTGCCGCGACAAGATTTGCTTTACTGTCCAAAAGCAAAGAGCCTAGTAAGTAAACCACAGTCTTGGGTTTACTTAATGCTAGGCTCTATTTTTATTACTGTTCGTAGGTCTATTTACGCTCTATTTTCCGTTGTAATGACGGTATTCAAACACCTGACCTTTCTCGTTAAACGCATACACAGAATACTCGTCTTTCTTATCGCCATACTCCATGCCCGGAGAGCCCATTGGCATGCCTGGAACCGCCAAGCCAATCGCATTGCGTGGTGGGTTCTCTAAAAAGGCTTTCACGTCCTCTGCAGGAATGTGCCCTTCAAATACGTAACCGTCGATCTCTGCCGTATGGCAAGAAGCCAGTTCTGGCGTTACTCCTAACTTCTGCTTGATTGGGTTCATGTCATCATGGAGTTTCTCTGTGACATCGAAACCTGCGTCTTGCATGTGTTCTGTCCATTCTGTGCAGCAGCCACAATATGGAGACTTATGGTTTAGTACATTAGTAGCGAGAGCTTGTCCTGAAATTGCAGCGAGTGCAGTAAGAGTCATAACTTTACGAATCATGGTGAACCTCATGAATTTGGTTTTTGTTGATATTATAATGAGTGGGTTTGAACAATCTTAATCTGTTGGCATTGCTGACTACGGTGATTGATGACATCGCCATCGCAGCGCCTGCAACGACAGGGCTAAGTAAAAATCCAAGAAATGGGTAGAGCACACCAGCCGCAATTGGAATACCAAGTGAATTATAGATAAAGGCACCAAAGAGATTTTGCTTCATGTTTCTCACTGTTGCTTGGGAAAGCTCTATCGCGTTACTGACCGATAAGGGCGACGAGTTGAGTAGTGTCATTTGCGCACTTTCAATCGCCACATCGCTGCCGCTACCCATTGCGATTCCTATATCCGCTTGAGCAAGAGCTGGTGCATCGTTAATACCGTCTCCGACCATGGCAACACTCTTATATTGCTGTTGCAGCTGAACAATATGTTGAGCTTTCTGCTCTGGTAGTACTTCCGAGATAACCTCGTCGATACCGACGTTTTTACCTATTGCTTGAGCCACAGAGTCATTGTCGCCTGTTAATAGTACGGTGTGAATTCCAGCGGATTTTAGTTGAGCAATGGCTTGTTTGCTATCTATTTTTAATGCATCTGAAATGCCAAATATTCCTTCCAGTTTTTGATCGATTACAACGAAGATGGGTGTCCATGCTTGTGTTCGACAAAGCTCGATGAAATCCGCGCCAATGTCTGTATTGATGCCGAGTTGGGTGAGGTACTTAAGTGAGCCTACTTGAACGTTTTTGCCGCTAATTATTGCCTGTACTCCAAGCCCTCTTTGGTTTTCGAATTCGCTTTGGGGTAGCGCTGAAACTTGTAAGCTCTCAGCATATTGGCAAACGGCTTTCGCTAATGGGTGTTCTGAGCCTACCTCTACCGAATAGGCGTAAGCCAGCAGTTCTTGTTCTGATAAGTCGCCATAAAAGGCCTGCTGAACGGTTGGCTTACCTTGGGTTAGGGTGCCTGTTTTATCAAATACGACAGCATCGATTTTGCTTGCAGATTGCAACACATCGGCATCCTTGATCAGAACACCAAACTCAGCGGCTTTGCCCACGCCGACAGTAATAGAGAGCGGTGTCGCTAAGCCCAAGGCACATGGACAGGCGATGATCAGTACAGTGGTTGATACCACGAGCATGTAACTTGCACTCGGTTGTGGTCCAACAAAAAACCAAACTAGGGCGGCAATGGCTGCGATCGCGACCACAACTGGTACGAAAACGGCAGAGATAGAGTCGGCAAGCTTCGCAATCGCAGGCTTGCTGCTTTGAGCTTGGCGAACCATCTGAATGATTCGAGCCAACATGGTGCTTGAGCCAATCCCCGTAGCTTCAATGATCAGGCTGCCATCACCATTGATGGTACCTGCTGAAACGCCATCATTAATCGATTTAACGTTAGGAAGCGGTTCGCCAGTCAGCATCGACTCATCGATATAAGATTCGCCAGATACCACGACACCATCGACAGGGACTTTTTCTCCCGGTTTCACTCGTACTTGCATACCGACTTGAATAGCTTCGACGGCGATGGTTTGTTCTTTACCATCGACGATAACCACGGCTTTTTGAGGTTGTAAATTAATCAGTGCCTGCAAAGATTTGGTGGTGCGTGCCTTGGCTTTGGCTTCAATGTAGTGACCCAAAGATATAAGGCCAACAATCATGGCGCTCGCTTCAAAATAGACATGGCGCGATGGTTCTGGGAACCATGATGGAATTAGCACAACCAGCATTGAGTAGAACCACGCGGCGCCAGTGCCTAGAGCGACCAAGGTATCCATGGTTGCACGCTTGTGCATCAGTGATTGCCAAGCGTTAGTAAAGAGGCTGCGTCCTGAAGTGGCTAGCAGTACCAAACAGACGACACCGACCAATCCCCAAGCCAATTGGTCGTTAAATGTAGCAATGGTCATGCTGCCACCGAACAGACCCCACGCCATCAGTGGAGCACCGATCAGCAGCGCGCTTACTGAATTCTTTAGGAAAGCTTTTTGGGTACGAAGTTGTTGTTCTTGCTGTTTTTGTTGTTGAGTTGCCGCGTCATCAACGAACTCGGCACCGTAACCTGCATTTTTCACCGATTCTATTAGCGCGCTCTCGATGACGTCACGTGTTTCAGATGTGAAGACCAAGGCTGTCTGTTCAGCGAGGTTGATCTGAGCTTGGTCGACGAACTCATTCTTTTTCAGCGCTTTCTCTACCGAAGAAACACAACTCGCACACGTCATTCCCTCAAGAACAAGGTGATAGGTATATTGGCTAGCAGCAGGTTTATCTTGTGTCTGCTCCACTGACGCTGTTTTTTTATCGTCTTCTGAATTAGATAAAGGCTCATTAACTTCAGAGTAGGAAGCCGCGTGATAACCCACACTTTCGATTAGCTCAATAAGCTCGGATTCTGAAAGCAGAGTAACCAAGGACAATTCATGTTTGCTGACTTCTAGGTCTGAGAATTGCTTGGTCTGCTCAAGCGCTTGAGTCAGCTTGTTCACGCACTTACCACAGCTGAGCCCTGATAATGAAAGATGCAGCGAATTACCCATGGAATAACCCAGGGTCGCTAACTGTTGGTTGAGTTCAACGTAACTAAAAGGAGTAGAAATATCGATGTAGGTCGGCGATATGTCGTTGATCTTCGTATTCTCGAGATCGTCAAACAGTGTGCGAACTTTCTTCGCACAACCCATGCAATTTAGGCCGTTGAGCATAGCTGTGTAATGGTTCATATCGATACTCCAATTCTCATCTACGCCTAACATAAACCTTCCCGTAAGGGTAAGGTCAAACATAAATTCAAGAATTTGATATTTGCTGGAATATTGAGTGACGGAATAGATGAGGTTTATCGCGAGCGTGGCGATAATTTGCCGTTTTAGAGCATTTGACATGTGCTTGAGCTATTGGTTTTCTCCTTCTACGATAGCTTTCGTACAAGATCAGCGCATTAATCATTCACTACTGATTGTAGATTTAAGCGGTGGTGATAAAATAGCGCCCAAAATTTAGTGATATTTTTCTGTTGCAGGCTTTGTAATGGCAATCACTAAAAGAATCACCTACATAATCAAGGTATTTAAATGACGGTTAAAACTCGTTTTGCTCCTAGCCCAACTGGCTATCTTCACGTTGGTGGTGCACGTACTGCACTTTACTCTTGGCTATTCGCTAAGAACCAAGGTGGTGAATTCGTTCTACGTATCGAAGACACGGACCTTGAGCGTAACTCTCAAGAAGCGGTTGATGCAATTCTAGAAGGCATGCAATGGATGGGTATGGAATGGGATGAAGGTCCTTACTACCAATCTAAGCGTTTTGACCGTTACAACGAAATGGTTGATAAGCTACTTGCTGAAGACAAAGCTTTCAAATGCTATGCGTCTAAAGAGCTGCTTGACGAAATTCGTGCAGAGCAAGAAGAAAACAAAGAAATGGCTCGTTACGATGCGAACCACCCTAAAATTGTTGCAGCAAACGAAGCAGCAAAAGAAGGTGATGCATGCGTTATCCGTTTCCGTAACCCTAAAGAAGGCAGCGTAGTATTTGATGACCAAATTCGTGGTCGCATTGAAATTTCTAACAGCCAACTTGATGACCTAATCATTCGTCGTACAGACGGTGCACCAACATACAACTTCGTTGTTGTAGTGGATGACTGGGACATGGGTATTACACACGTTGTACGTGGTGAAGACCACATCAACAACACACCTCGTCAAATCAACATCTATGAAGCACTAGGCGCGCCAGTTCCAACTTTCGCTCACTGTGCAATGATTCTTGGTGATGACGGTGCGAAACTTTCTAAGCGTCACGGTGCTGTTTCTGTAATGCAATACCGCGACGAAGGTTACCTACCAAATGCACTAAACAACTACCTAGTTCGTTTAGGTTGGTCTCACGGTGACCAAGAGATCTTCTCTCAAGAAGAGATGATTGAATTCTTCAGCCTGAACGCTATCAGCAAGTCTGCTTCTGCATTCAACACTGATAAGCTACTTTGGTTGAACAACCACTACATCAAGACTTCTGAGCCTGAGTACGTTGCTAAATACCTGCAATGGCACCTAGATGCACAAAAGATCGATACAACAAATGGCCCGGCTATCACTGAAGTGATCACGCTAGTTGGCGAGCGTTGTAATACGCTTATCGAACTTGCTGAACAGTCTCGTTACTTCTACGAAGATTTCTCTGAGTTTGAAGCTGGCGCAGCGAAGAAGCACCTACGTGGTGTTGCTAAAGGCCCACTAGAGCTTGCTCTTGCTAAGGTTGAAGCGCTTGAGGATTTCACTACTGCAAACATCAAAGATGGTGTGATTGCAGCAGTATGTGAAGAGCTAGAGGTCGGCATGGGTAAAATCGGTATGCCACTTCGCGTAGCAGTAACAGGTGGCGGCCAGTCTCCTTCTGTTGATGCAGTGATGGAGCTTGTTGGTAAAGAGCGCGTAATCGCTCGCATTAAGATGGCTCTTGAGTTCATCGCTGAGCGTGAAGCTAACGCTTAATTGAGCATTAGCTAGATTGAAAAAAGGGTCAGTAACTTGGTTACTGACCCTTTTTATTTGTCTTGAGTTTTATCTAGCTAAGCTCAGATTTTCTTGAAGATGATTGAAGTGTTGATTCCGCCAAAGGCAAAGTTATTACTCATTACATACTCAACATTCAATTCGCGACCAGAACCTGTAATGTAATCGAGTTTACCGCAGCGTTCGTCGATGTTTTCAAGGTTCAATGTTGGGCTGAACCAACCGGAATGCATCATTTCTAGGCTCAACCAAGCCTCAATGGCACCACACGCTCCAAGCGTATGACCAAAGTAGCTTTTTAATGAGCTGATTGGCACTTCACCGAAAATGTTCGCGGTCGCATTACTTTCTGCAATATCGCCTTTATCTGTTGCTGTTCCGTGCGCCGAAACGTAACCAATTTTTTCAGCAGGAAGCTGTGCATCTTTCAGCGCTTTCTCCATACAGATTTGCATGGTTTCCATTTGAGGTTGGGTCACATGGGCGGCATCGCAGTTGCTGGCAAAACCGATGATCTCAGCGTAGATCTTTGCGCCACGAGCCACAGCATGTTCATACTCTTCAAGAACAAGTGTACCTGCGCCTTCACCGATAACGAGGCCATCGCGCTCACTGTCGTAAGGACTAGGGGATTTTTCTGGCGTGTCGTTTTTTAAACTGGTAGCAAAAAGGGTATCGAAAACGGCAGACTCAGTTGGGCATAGCTCTTCGCCACCTCCGGCCACCATCACGGTTTGGTAACCGTGTTTGATTGCTTCATAGGCGTAGCCAATCGCTTGGCTACCTGAAGTACATGCACTGCTGGTGGGAATCACACGTCCACGTAAGCCAAAGAATAGCCCGACGTTGACCGCTGCGGTGTGTGGCATCATCTGAACGTAAGTCGTTGCGGTGATAGCTCGTGTCGATTTCTCGTTAAGCATCACGCCAAATGCACCAACCGCATCAGTACTGCCAGTTGAAGAGCCATAGGCAATGCCTGTTTCGCCATTAGTCAAAACGTCGTGGCCAATCAGCCCTGCTTGCTCTAGTGCATTTTCGGTTGCCACTGTTGCTAGGCGAGACACGCGGCCCATGCCACGAACCTGTTTGCGCTTATAGTGCTTAGGTAGTTGGAAGTCATCAATAGGTGCGGCAAGCTTTGTGTTGAGGCCATCGTACTGCTCAAAGCTAGGCATATACTGGGTCGCATTTTCACATGCTTTTAGTTTTGGCTCGATGTGCTGCCAATCGTTGCCAAAAGCGGTAACGCCTGACATGCCAGTTACAACAACGCGGCGGGTCATACTAAGCCTCCATTAACTGAAATCACTTGGCGAGTTACGTAGCCCGCAATATCCGACATTAGGTAGCTGACTAGGCCTGCTACTTCTTCTGGTTCACCCATGCGGCGCAGTGGCACTTGTGGAAGCGCATGATCTTTCACGTGCTCATCCACCATGCCAGTATCGATTAGACCAGGAGCGACACAGTTTACCGTTATCTTGCGTTTTGCGAGCTCTAGAGCCAGAGACTTAGTTGCACCAATCACACCTGCTTTTGCTGCGGCATAGTTGGTTTGACCGCGGTTGCCCATGATGCCCGATACAGAAGCCAAAGTAACGATTCGACCGCCTTTGCGTTTTTGAACCATTGGCATCACGCACGGGTGAAGTACGTTGTAGAAGCTGTCGAGGTTGGTATGGATAACACCATCCCACTCTTCTTCAGTCATAGCTGGGAATGCCGTGTCACGAGTAATACCGGCATTATTCACCACACCATAGTAAGCGCCGTGTTCGGCAATATCTGACTCAAGCGTTTCGCGACATTCGCTGCGATTGCTGATATCAAATTGGATCAGACGTCCTGCAGCACCCAGTCCGGTGATCGACTTTAACGTGTCTTCAGCACCTTGCTTGTCACCCATGTAATGAACGGCGATTTCAAAACCGTCTTTCGCGAGTTGAATAGCGATCGCTTTACCAATGCCTTTACTGGCACCAGTGACTAAAACCTGACGGCTCATGATGGGCTCCTAGTTTTCATTTCTTGTAATTTTTGTTCGGTCGGCACGTAGACGTTGAGTTGGCATTGAGCCACTAACTCGCCTTGGTCTTCGACTCGGGCGGTAAACACGGCCATGCCACTGTCTTCCATGAGTTGTTCAGCATAGATATCAAGGGTTTGACCTTGAGTAAATTCATCACACAGTGATTTGTAGCGACGAGAACCGAGTAAGAAGCCGATTGGAGGAGTAGTGTCGTTTTTCAGCGCATGGTATCCAGACCAAGCTGCAACAGACTGCGCCATAAACTCGATGCCAACATAAGCTGGGACCGTTTGAGATTCGACGTCAAAGAATAGGTTGTGCGCGCCAATATCGACCTGGCAGTGAATCGACAATGCCTCAACGTTGATAGCTCGATCGATTAATATCATCGGATCATCGTGTGGGAGAAGTTGGTCTACAGAAGGGATATCAGTCATTTATTACACCAAAAATCAGGCTAATGTTGTTGCCACCAAAAGCGAACGAGTTGCTTAAGATGTTCTTTACTTTAAGTTTCTGGGAACAGTTTACCAAATCAATCTCAATATCTTCAGCTTTATACTGACATTTTTGTAAGGGGAGTGGTAAGTCATATTTTAGAATATGCCATGCAATTGCAGCCTCTATCGCACTTGCCGCTCCAAGAGTATGTCCTGTTAGAGGCTTGGTTGAACTGACGGGAACCTTGTTTGCAAAAATACGATGGATGGCTTTGCTTTCCATTGAGTCATTGAGTTGAGTTGCGGTGCCATGGGCATTAATATAACCGATGTCTTCTGCTCGTAACTGTGCAGAATCTAACGCCTTTCTCATTGCTTGCTCTGCGCCATTCCCTTCAGGGTGGGGCGCTGAAATATGGTGTGCGTCGGAGCTGTCGCCATAGCCTAATAGAGCTATATTCGAAGTGCTTTGAGTTGTATTGGTAGCGGTTGGTTTTGTCTTGCTAAGCAACATAAATGCCGCTGCTTCTCCGATGTTGATGCCATCACGAGAGGCGCTAAAGGGCTTACAATGTGTGGTTGATAGCGCTTCAAGACCATGAAAGCCATTGAGCGTCAGTTTACATAGTGTATCGACACCTCCAACCAACACAGCATCAGCCATTCCTGAATCTAACAAACGTTGGGCAGTAACAAATACACGGCCACTTGATGAGCAAGCGGTCGATATCGCATAGCTTGGCCCGGTTAATGCACAATGTTGGCTAACAAACTCAGAGGTGTTGCTTAGCTCTTGTTTTGAATAGTGGAAATCTTCGGGGAAAGAGCCATGTTCTAGTTTGTGTTTAAACGCCGTTTCACCATCAGAAATTCCCGAGGTGCTTGTGCCGATAACTACAGCAATTCTATCGGCACCAAATTGTGATTTTGCTTGCTCGATAGAGTCTTTGATTTGATTAACAGCCGATAACGCCAGTTGATTGTTGCGAGTGGCGTATTCCGCTTGTTCTGATGGGATTTCTGGTAATTCGCCAGCCACCTTACCAACGACCGTCGGCTTACCGTCGTTTAGCATGTCGCTCACTTCAACCATGTTTGATTCATGCTCGCCTTTGAGGCAGCCATGAATGTCAGCAACGCTTGAGCCTAATGCGGAGTGGAAACCACAGTCTTGGATATAAATAGGCATAATGTTTAGCTCTTACTTGGGTTGTCGACAATCGTTGAGTTCAACGTTTGAATGGTGATGGTGTAGCCTTGAATCAAATGCTTGAAAACAATATTGCCTGCCGTTTTATGTGCTCCGGGCTCTGCTTGGTAATCAATTTCAATGATTGGCTGTTGGTTTTCATCAAAGACGGTGCGGCTGTTTTCTGTATCGACCAAATACCAACCGATGTCTTGTAAAGGTTGAGCCCATGCTTCAACTGGCCATAGAGTTAGCATTAAATTAAATAGTACTTGCTCGGGTTGCGGCAGGGTTGCGCCAAGACCAGATAGAACTTGAGTATCAATCGTTTGGTTTTGGTATTGCAGCGATAGAATGCGAGTACCCCAAGAGGAGAAACCCGCCAACACGACTTTGTCTGATGTGACTTCGACTTGAACCGGTAGTTGCTGCGTATCATTTTCCCACGTAGCGCTGATCAGCTGGCTCGCCGTAAATGAGTATCCCAGTTCAGCAGGCAGCGGCAAGGCGAGCTCTGTGTCTTTGTCGATTGCGACACTTGCGCCTGTAGGCTGTTGAGACACCATCGAACAAGCGCTGAGTAGTAAGCCCAATCCAACGGCGAGCGCTATCTTGATTGTTTTGTTCATCTAAAAGCCTCTCGAGAGTTTGATTTTTCCGCTGCTTGTTCGTTGTTGATTGCAAGTGGCGAAAGCAACCACGCGACGAAAATACCAGTTAGTACGGTAACACCGAAGCTATGAATGGCATGAGTCTGACTCAGTGACAATAAGCCAAATGAGAGTAGCGTCGTGAGGCCTGACAAAGTAATCGCTAATAAGGTGCTTAGTGATTTCTTCTGTTCAGCAAAGAACAGGGTATAGTCGATACCAATCCCTAGAATCAGAATCAGTCCAAGCAGGTTAAACAGATTCAGTGTCGAGCCTAAAATTCCCGTGACCGCTAAACCAGCGACTCCGGCAATTAATGAAGGCAACAGCATTAATAGGCTTTGCTTCACACCATAACGCCAACCCAACACCATGCCAATAGCCGCTAATGCTATCAATAACAACTCGGTGATCTTGACTCTATATTCCGCAAAGAGAGCAGAGATTTCATCGGCTTTATTGAGGTGCTTTACACCTTGTTGCTGAGCAAAGCTTGAATCGAGCCATTGAGAGAACAGGTCTGAATCTGTGACGTCTTTGATCAAAATGACTGACGCGGCTTGTCCGTCGATCGGTTTTAACCAAAGTGGTCGAACAGGTTCTGACACTGGTGATTCTAAAAATCCAGATACCGTGATTGCCTCGAACTTTGGTAACTCTGGAAAGCTAGGCCAACCAAGAGTGTTCTGTAAGATATGGCTTTGTTGGCCATAGAGTTGCTCAACTAACTGATAGTTATCATGTTGTTGTTGCTTGCTTAGCAACTGTTGATTGATGCTGCGATATCCGGAGATACCTTGGCTGTCGACCAAAGAATCTAAGCTCGTAGTGATCTCAGCCAGTTTTTTTAGCAGTTTTTGATCGCTGTTGGCGGTCACCAGCAGCATATTTTGACCACTGCCTAATCCTGATATCTCAGTAATGGCTTGTTCTTGCTGTTTTAGTTGATCAGGCATCGCTTGAAGTTGACGAATATCGTCGTCGTAGCGAATTTGACTGAGTGATATCAAACTAACGACAGTCACTATTAACGGTAAGCCAATTCTAAATTTTTGGTTGTTCCAGAGGCTTAACCAAGTATGCCAAAGCTTCGACAGAGGAAGTGGACGCTCTTGGCTTGGTTTTGCCGCTAAAACGGGGTACCAACACACCACGCTGGCGTAAGCGGCAATAAGTCCAATTGACGAGAACAGAGCTAGTTGCTGCAAGCCAGGGAAAGGTGCCACCAATAGACCTAGGTAGCCAATCAAACTGGTGATCAGACCCAAGGTGATCGCAACGAGAATGTGCTGCAAGCCTTTTTCACTTTGCCATTTACTCCCAGCTGCTAAGCGGTCAGTCAGGTAGTGAAAGGAGTAATCGATGGATACGCCAATTAAGCTGGCACCGAACACCAAACTAAACAGGTGAACTTTACCGAAGATAGCGACGGTGCTTGCCAGTGCGACCAATAATCCGGTACTGATTGAAAGCAAAGACAAGGCAAGAGGTAAGGCACTACGAAACGTCAGCCACACCAATAAAATCACACCTGCCAATGAGCCCAAACCAATGGTACTGATTTCTGATTTCGCGCTTTCGGTACCGTAATTGGCGTAGAACACCACACCGGTATGCTGCACTTTGACACCAAACTGCTTTTCGATCTCGCGCTCAATTGAATCAAGATCTGGAAGCTGCTCTTGAATCGCTAAACTATAAGGCGAACCTGCCAGAGTCGCTGTCACCAAAATATGAGCTGGCTCATTAGACTGGGCTGTGAGGTAGCCTTCTTTCAGAACAAAGTTACTTGATTGAACGCCAACAGCACTGATGTAGTCACGAAATAACAAGAATGGGTCTAGAGATAGCTCTGCTGCAGTGACGCCTGAGAACGGATTGTACAAAGACTGAATGACATATTGAGCTCGCGAATCCGGCGAGTGTGTCAGCGTCTCTTTTTGTTGTTGAGTTAGAAGTTGAGCTCGATGACGAAAATAGAAATCGCTCCATTGGCTTTGCGTGCTGGCGTTGATCTTGCCTTGAACTTGCTTAAACAGCGTTGGCTTATTTGAGAAAGATCTTCGGTTGAGGGCTTTTTCAAAAGCGTCAGTCGCTGTCATGGCTTGTTCGACGTCGGAGGCACTTATGATAAACACCACTTGCTCGCTCATCGAGCTGGATATTTGCTGAAAGGCTTGCTCTACCATGGGATCTTGCTGGTTTTCTGGCAGCAATTTCATGATGTTGCTTTCAATGGGTACCGACGAAGAAAAAGCGAATTGTTTGATCAACAATCCGCTAAACAGTATTACGACAACAAGCCAAGCAAGGGCTAGGCTAGAATTGGAATTGTTGCGCTTCAGCATCTGATAATACTTCCGGTAGATGGCTTAACTGGCTAAATTCGATCACTGTGCTGTCCCCACGAACTTCTCTAAGTTCGATACGTTCAATGTCACCTTGTCCTTGCAGTGTGATGGCTTCAAACACCGCGTTCATTGGCGCATTCTTTGGCTTTAGAGTGAGTGTCCATCGTGTGTCTTGTGAACTTGAGTTTGCACTTTCATCAGAATTTTTCGCAGTCGCTGGTTCAAATGACAGTGAGAATTGCTCTTGAAGTTTTTGCGTGTCCCCGTGAAACACCGACAGGAATATATGGCTGAAATAAAATGCCATTGGGTTTTCTTTATCGGTAATGATCTTAGCGGGTTGATCGGCAAACCTTTGGCTCAGTTTGTTATCCGTGAGCACCAAGCTCACAGGAAAGGGAGTCGCTTGTGTCCAAAGCAAACCATTCGACTTGTCTAACAGGAAAGTACCTTGTGATGTTAGAGGTTGGGCGAACATTTCCATGTTACGTGTTTGAGTAAATTGACCACGAACGATACTATTTTCGCTTAACACGGTTTGTAGTTCTGTAATAGAACCGACAGCATTCGTGTTCTCGCTAGCGCCAGCCAAGTGACTCGCCATCATTGAGGCAAGTCCTAGCAGTGCGATACTGATTTGCTTACGCCCGTGTTTAAACAGACTCATGTTTCACCTGCTGCTGTGTGTTAGGTACTTGCGGTTGCTCTGATTGGTGATCGCTTGATTGCTGCTCAGCTGATTGGGGTAAGCAGCCAAATTGATGCCAGCGTTCGACTTTATCGGTAAACACCTTCGGCGAAGCAAAACACATCTCTTGCTCTTCAATGGTTACTGCAACCTGCATGGTGTGAGCGCGTGTCATACGAGCACCGGTGTTGGCATCGTGAATTTCGTAGTCAACACGCAAGCGGTTTTCCCATTCAGTTAACTTAGCGGATACCGTGATCTGATGATTAAACGGTATTGCTTTGATGTACTTTACGCGCGTGTCGATGATCGGCCACATGTAGCCCGAATCCTTCATCTCATGGTAGTTGTACTCAATCTTATCCATCATGATGCGCCTAACTTCTTCAAAAAATCGGAAGTAGTTGCCATGGTAGATCACGCCCATTGGGTCGGCATCTTGGAATGAGGTTACTAAAGTAACCTCTGATTTTAATGGATGAAGGATTTCAGACATAAATCGCTCTCAACAATATTGCATAAAGGGTTAGCTACTCTAGGAGTAAAGTGACCAGTGTTGACTTTGAATACGAGCAATGAAGTGGCGTAGATCGCCTTCAAGTGGTCGATCTTCTACGATAAATTCAAACTCTTTAAGCACTTCGTCGCGAATGTGCTTTAGGTTTTCACTCATGTGGTGCTCATCAAGCTCATTATGGCGTTTACGAAGCTCAAGCGCTTGTGTCCCCGCCAGAAGTGATGCTGCCGCTACTTGTTCAGTCAGTTCAAGAACGCGTAAGCAGTCACGAGCCGCAATAGTGCCCATGCTGACTTTGTCTTGGTTGTGACACTCGGTTGAACGAGAGAACACGCTTGCTGGCATGGTGTGTTTTAATGCTTCTGCTGTCCAAGCTGAAACGCCAATCTGTACCGCTTTGAAACCGTGGTTGATTGGTTTACGTTCGCCTTCAGCACCGGTTAGGTTAAATGGCAAGCCGTTGTTGAACTTGTAATCCATCAACTGCGCCATTTGTCGATCAAGTAGGTCTGCAAGGTTGGCTACCGCTGTTTTTAGTGTATCCATTGCCATTGCGATATGACCACCGTAGAAATGTCCACCGTGCAGTACGCGCTCATTGTCGCCATCGATAATTGGGTTATCGTTAGCGCTGTTAAGCTCGTTCTCAATCATTTGGCGTAGCCAAGGCAGAGAGTCTTGAACCACACCAATCACATGTGGGGCACAACGCAGTGAGTAACGATCTTGTAGGCGATCACTGTTACGTGGCGGACGATCCGCTTGTAAGTCATCACGTAGCCATGCAGCAACTTGCTGTTGACCCGGATGAGGCTTCACTGCAAACAGCGCTTCATCGAAATGGAAATCGTTGCCTTGCATACCTACAGACACCATTGCGGTGATCTTAGTCGACAGCTGAGCTAGGTATTCTGCACGTTTGTAGGCGATACAAGCTAAAGCCGTCATTACTGATGTGCCATTCATCAATGCTAAGCCTTCTTTTGGCTTAAGCTTGATAGGGTTAATCCCTAGCTCTTTGTAAACGTCACTAGTAGGGCGAACTTCACCTTTGTAGATGACATCGCGCTCACCAATCAGTGCAGCTGCCAGATAAGACAGCGGCGTTAAATCACCACTGGCACCAACCGATCCTTCTTGAGGAATGCGCGGCGAGATATCTTGGTTGATCAGAGTGACGATCTGGTTGAGCAAATCGTGAGTCACACCAGAGACACCTTGTGACAATGAACAAAGACGTGTCGCTAATACTGCACGAGATTGTTCGTGAGACAGTATTTCGCCTAAACCACAGCCATGAAAGCGCGTTAGATGCAGTGGTAATTCATCAACAAGGTTTGGCGGAATTGCAACGGTACATGAGTCACCGTAGCCCGTTGTCACACCATAGATCACGCCTTCTTCTTTCAATAGGCGTTCTAAAAAAGCGACACCGCGGTTGATCTTTGATGTGAACTCATTGCTTGAGTTCATCGAGGCTTTTGCGCCTTGTGAAATAGCGACAACATCCTCAATCGTGAGGCGTTCGGCACCAAAGGTGATGCTATTTGGATTTTTTTTCGTCATGGTGCTTGCTCAATGTCCAAAAGTTAAAAAAGTTGTACCACTGAAGCGGTGCTTTCAGTGTGTAGTGCTGAAGTCGGTCTGCGTATTTCTGCACGACTTGCTGTAAAGATTGTTCGCGAGTCTTCCTTGGTAGCTCTATCTTGTCGCTGAAATGCTCAAAATAGACATTAAAATGCGGTTTGGTTTGTGAGTCATCTCGTAGGCCAAACAATAAGAATACTGGCGCTTTGAGAACAGAGGCTAACATAAATGGCCCTTGAGGGAAGGGAGCTTCTTTACCCAAGAACTCTGCCCATACTGAGCGACTCTCTTTGCTGGTGGAGGTTCTATCGCCAACGATCACAATCCATTCACCTTGCTCCAATTTTTGTTGCAACAAGATGGCGGTATCAGGGCCCATCGATGTCACCTGAATCAGGTTTAAATCAGACTGTGGGTTTACCGCTTTCATCACCGAATTAAAGCGTTCGGCGTGTTCCGTGAAGACCAGCGCATTGATTTTGATGTGTGAGTGTCGACGTCCCAAAGCGCGGCACAATTCGATATTACCAAGGTGAGAACCTAGGATTAGCACACCTTGCTGGTTTTCCACCATACTTTCGAATTGCTCTTGACCATGAATAGTCAGGTTATCGACTGAGAAATCACCTTTCCATGCGGCTAATTTGTCTAGCATGGTGTGGCCAAACGAAAGCAGGTGGTTATAACTGGTTAATTCAGCGGGTAACTCAATATTCTGTTGCTCTGCGTATGTCTTAAGCTGGAATAGGTATTGCTCAGAAGCGTTTCGCGCGCGCTTGCCTGTCAAATGGTAGTAACGCATCACACCGCGCAAAATTAGGTTGAATACACCTCGGCCTAATAGTGAGTACACAGCTAACAACAGTTTGATACCGAGAACTGTGCCGCGCTCTTGAGTTCTGGACCAATGAGGCTGTTCAGTGCTATTTGGTGTCTGCTGCGCCTGATTGCTTTCTGAAAATTGTGTCGAACTTGTTAGGTGATCTTCAGAATTTGATTTGAAGTGACGAGCAATCAGCTTAGGGGCTCTTGGCAGCATGCCGAAGAACAGTCGAGTATGCATCCAACTGATTTTTACGTTGTCCCACAGCGCATCGAAATGAGAGACACCATTTTCAGGGTAGATGACTCGCGTCTCAATGAAGTCAATGTCGCAACCTTCCCAGTATAAGCGAACCAGAATCTCGATATCGAAGTCCATTCTCGAACCGACATCGTATTTATTCAGTACTGTTTGTGTCTTATCGATTGGATACGCTCTAAAGCCACACATGCTGTCTTTAATTGAGAGAGATAGAGTTTCTATCCACACCCAAATATGTGTCGCGTAGCGCCCGTAGAGCCTTGCCTTCGGTACGCTATCGTCATAGACAGGCTGACCTGAGATCAGGCGCTGGGGCTTAGCTTGTGACGCTTCGATTAATGCGGGTAGGGCGTCTAGGTCATGTTGACCGTCAGCATCAATCTGAATGGCATGACTAAAGCCGAGCTCCTGTGCTCGCTTGATGCCAGCCTTTACGGCACCTCCTTTGCCTTGGTTCAGCTCTAGCGTCACCAAGGTTACGTTCGAATTCTCTACTAGGGGAGCCAGAAACTGTTTCGTGGTGAGTTCACTGCCATCGTCAACGATGATGATCGGCAACTCAAAATGATGGAGTGACGACACCACTGCAGGCATGGTTTCGCCGTGGTTAAAGCACGGAATTAGGAAGCAAGCTTTGTAGTCGCTTTCTTTTGTTACGTGTTGAGAAGCAGCCTCAGCAGGAGCGCTATTCACTTTTCTCTCCCAGCTTCATTTTTCCTGAAGAGTGGGTCTGTTCACCGTTGTTTGAGGTGTAGCTGAAGCTCAGCTTGTCTTTGTCAGCATCCCATTTGAGTGATAGCTGGATTGTGGCGTCAGGAAGGATAGGCTCTTGGAATTTGATGACCTCCATACCTTTAAAGTAACCAGGGACATTTAACTTTTGGACAGCATAGTGAAGTGCCCAGTCAATTTGTGTCACACCGGGAAGAATAGGGAAGCTCTTAAAGTGCCCCTTAAAATCGGTGATGTCTCCGGTAACATGGAGTGTCAGGGTCGATTCTTTCTCTACAGTGTCAACAGCAATGACGTTTGGTTTTCTCTTATCCATAGCGTGTGCTTAGAATCCTTGGGCTAAAATGGGTCTTCTGACAAAAATATAAAAGATAATCTCAGTATAAAATGCGACCAGTGATTTTTATGATTTGACGAGCTGCTCTATGTGAGAGGTTAGTCGCTTGCCTTGGCTGTTGAGGGGGATCTCATCAACAACACGATACTTTCTTGGAATAGCGATTGGCTCTAACCATTTTCTGAGTTCTGAACGTAACATTAACCAGAATTTACCTTTACTCATGGTTGCGAGAGTCACTTGGCCTTCCTCTGATAATACCAAAACCGATGCTAAAATTAAGCGTTCAGGCTCTTCAAAGGGAATGACCACACACTCGCTTATCCAAGGTAGTTGCTCCAGTCGCTTTTCAACTTCAACCAGTGATACTCGTTTTTCTTCTATCTTGATCACTCGGTCGGTTCGGCCTTTCAATATAAATTGATTCTCTGAGACCATTTCGCACTCATCTGCGGTTTGATACCAGTTGTTTTTGTCGATGTACGGCGACAATAACTTAATGCAATTCTCACTATTAAGACTAGCCTTAATACAGTCAAAAAGCTGCCAAGGTGTTTGAACGCTCTGTTGCTGACGAAACGCGATGCCGCCGGTTTCTGTGCTGCCAAACACCTCGATAGGTAAATGCCCAAGCAGATCTCGTGATTGATGAGCCGACTCGGTAGGTAAAGGGCCACCAGAAGAGAACACCCCCGCTAGATGCGTAGACTTTGTCTCGTGTTTTAATCGTTTGAGTAGCGCAGGGCTGCTGATCAACACGCTCTGCTTGTTAGCGTGAGACAGGATCTGTTCCGGGTATTCGAGATTGTTTCGAGAAAATGGAACTCCAGAACAAAGTGGCCATAAGATTCGAAACAACAGACCATAGATATGTTGGTGTGATACGGTGCTGTGGATTTGGTTGTCTTTAAGCAAGGCGCCCCAGTTTTTATCTAGCTGAGCGATTTCAATATCTAGGTGTTCTAGTGTTTTATTGATTGCCTTCGGCGTACCGCTTGAACCTGAAGTAAACAGGGTCAATTGGATTGCTGCTAACTCAATGGCGGGAAGATTATCGGTTAGAGGTTCTCGTATTTCGGTGTCTAATAAGGTTTGGATATTGCGAACTTCATTTATTTCCACTGCACCAATCGCATCATCGACCAACAGACAGTCAAAATGCTCACTCAGCTCGGCAAGCGCACACGGTTGATAGTTACCTGGCAAGATGATGTGTTTGTTGCTGGCTGCGCACGCTAAAAAGGCCACTGAAAATAGGTAGCTGTCTTGGGTGCAAATCGCAACTCGTTGAAAAGGGGATGAAGATAAAAGCTGTACGAGTTGAGATAAGTCGTCGTTAAATGTTTGCCACGAAATCTCGCTATTGTCGTCAAAGCAGACAATAGAATCAGGCGATCTGTTCTGACTAAGAAGTTCAGACAAGGAAGTGTAAGAGATGGTTTGTGTCATAACAATTTAACTCTGACGAATGCGCTGTCTTACTACCCACTCTCCTGCAAAGAGCAACCCCGCAAATACATAGCTGAGTAAGCCATTGTATAGGGTCCATATTTCAAGAGGTTGGAAGCAGGTGTAAAGGGCGATAGAGCCATTGATAACAAAGAACAGACACCAAACTTTGGTGACTGTTCGTGTGTAATCAACGCCACTTTGTGGAAGTTCTGGCTCTTGGAGGCGAGCAAGCCGCTCGATAATCGTTTGCGGTTGCCATAGGCTCGAGGCGAACACAACCAGCATACAAACATTAACGATGACGGGGTAATAAGTTAGCCAGCCGTGCTGTTTGAAGGTTAACCCTAATGCCAGCAGAACAATTCCGGCACTTCCGCTAATCCAAGCTAGGTGTTTTAGCTCTTTGATTTTAGCCTGACCACCGGTGAAAATGCGGACAGCAAAAATAGCGGCTAAGACGATACCAACGGTTTGTAGGCCAAACTTGTTGAGTCCAAAGTAAACCGCTATTGGATAAGTGAAAAGTATGATTGCCGACAGTAAAGTCAGCAGAGGACGCATTATGCGTCCTTCAATAGTTCAACCACAGACTCGACAACGTCATTAACGGTGCGTACTGCTTTGAACTCTTCAGGCTTGATCTTCTTACCTGTAACGTTCTGTAAGTGAACGACCAAATCAACGGCATCAATGCTGTCGAGATCGAGGTCGAGATAAAGGTGTGCTTCTGGAGTGATATCTTCAGCATCAAGCTCAAACAGCTCGATAAGCGCATCTTTAACCTGGTTGAATACTTCTTGTTGGTTAGCTTGTGTCATAAAGATCTGTCTAGTTGTTTGTTTTAGATGAAATGTAGTTAGCTAGGTTTTCAACCGATGCAAAATGCTGGCGAGTGTTTGAATCGTCGGCATCGATAACAATGTTGTACTTTTTCTTGATAGCAAGGCCGAGCTCAAGGGCATCGATAGAATCTAATCCAAGTCCATCACCAAACAGTGGTGCTTCCGTTTCAATTTCATCAATGCTCATATCTTCAAGATTCAGTGCGTCGATAATCAGTTGTTTTAGTTCGTTGTGTAATGTTTCCACTTAGGCCTACTTAGTACTTTATCTAAATGCTACTTCAAGGGGGGCGATTCTACATTATGTGATGTATTTTCGAAACGCTGATATCACCAGTTGTTTTATTGATGAGCTAAATATTCTCTTCGGAAGGAAAAATAGTCTGTGCAAGGTGTTGATTGAGGCGCCTTGCTGCCGAAGTTAAGTTGTTTGAATTCTCAATAAAGGGTGCGACGTCTATTTTACCTTTCACTGCGATATGAAAAAAGGGTTTAGTGGCAGGAACTTGATACCATTTTTTCTCTTTTGTTAAGAATGTCGGAGAAACTGTAATATGAATCACGCGTAAGTCGGTTTGTGTTCGAGTGGCAATTTGTGCCGCACCACGTTGTAAGGATGGTTCAATTCCTGGCGTTGTGCGAGTTCCTTCAGGGAAAACTAACAATACATTTCCACGCGAAAAGCGTTCTTCACAGCGTTCTAAAAGATCGTCAGGGGTTTGGTTGGGTATGTATCCCGCTGCTTTGACAATCCTCTTCATAAACGGGTTTTCCCATATTGCCGCTTTAACAAGACAATCACATTGAGGAAGTTGAGAGGCGATCAGTACATAGTCAATCAAGCTAGGGTGATTGGCGACAATGATGCAGTTGCGATCTTCGCGGAGCAGTTCGGCGCCATCAATTTGGTAATCAATCGCGCCTGTGAACTTCATTATTTGGCAGAATGCATTGAATGAGAAACGGATTAATCGTTGTGCTTTGAGCTCTCTTTCTATGACGTTGCGAGTCGTTAGGGCGATCGAAGGTAAGATTAAGAAGCTTAAGACTAAGCCTCCCAAACCAAAGATGGTAAAGCAGAGCCCCGTCGCGAATACTCGCCAACATTGGCCTACTTTGCTCATTTCTGTGCACCTGCTTGGGCGTTATTGACCCAGGACCAGTTTTGGTGCTTACCAGCAATAGTCCAATGCTGTGTTCCCAATAGGATATGTTGTAGCGTTTGTAGGCCTTGCGGTAAATCAGCGGCTGAGCTGTCTCTAACTTTGGGGGGGCTAGCGATTGGTTTACTTGTTACTGCTCTCGAAACCGAGTAGTCACTGCCTGCCGTGAGTACTAAACCTAGAGCGTAGTCAGCATAGTGCTGATTTTCGTATTCTCGATATACATCAGGCAGAGGTTGGTCGAAGTCAATGACGAGTACGCGATGTGACGGATACTGATGTAGGTAAAGATAAGCTTCAATCAGGGCGTTGTGAAAGGTATCTTGCCCAGCAGCGATAGAGGTCAGTGGAATCGGTGCTTTTGCAGCAATCGTTGTTAGACCTGCAGCGGTGTTGTGTACCGATTGGGAAAACGCCATTGGAGAGGCGTCGTCACCTTCTAATATTGATTGAATTAAAGTGGCTGTTCGGTGGAGCTCACCATGCCGACTGGCAAAAACCAGATAATCAATCGAGGTATCTTTTAATAGAGTTAATGCGGTTTGGACGGCCAGTTTGCTTTGCAGGCTCATTCGGCGGCGCATCATAGGAGGGATGGCTTTAAATTCGGTTGAGCCATTTTGTGGCCAATCTAAATGAGTGCTCCACGTTTGCCACTCGGCAACGGAATAGAGGCCTGGCGAATTTGCTGACCATTTTTCAATATTAAACGACATTAATTGGGATTGATTTGACATAGAGTATTGATTTACTTTGGGTCTAACTAATACTATGCATGCTTATAAATAAACACGGGTAAGGAGTTTAAATGAAATTACTAAAAATAGCCGTTTCAATGTTATTTATACTCGTTCTTGCAGGCTGTGGACGTGTCCAACCTGTAATGAATGTTGAGGATACTCCAGTTGCTTTGAATCTTCAAAGTAAACAGGTGAAATCAGCGATTTATGAGTCTGCTGAGAACCGAGGTTGGTTGGTTTCAGAAATTAAGCCAGGCCTAATCCGTGCTGAACTGTATGTCCGTTCACATCATGCTGTGGTTGATATTCCATATAATGATAAGTTTTACTCTATTCTTTACGTCGAATCAGAGAATTTGAAGTACGACGATGGTGAAATACACCGTAATTACAACCGTTGGGTTAATAACTTGAACGTTGATATTAAACGCAAGCTTGCACAAATGGCTGCTATGTAGCTCTCTATTATTTTAAAGTTAGGTTTTTCGTGTCGGAATATAAATTAGATCCATTTAACGCATTAGAAGCAAAAACAGAAGCGCAAAAATTGTCTTTTGCTCCTATTGTTTTTCATACAGCTCGTACACTTCGTGATTTAGGTATTTTGAAAGCGTTAGATGACGCGGGCAATGATGGTTTACCCGCTGAAACTATTTCTCAAGCAACGGGTGTATCCGAATACGGTGTCAAAGTTCTGCTTGATATGGCGTTGAGTGCTCACATCGTTACTTGGGATAAGCCTCATTATAAAATGGCTAACCTAGGTTTTTATCTATTGCATGATGGCATGACCAACGCAAATATGGATTTCACGGCTGATGTTTGTTATGCCGCGATGATGCATTTAACCGAAGCAATAGAAGAAGGTACACCTGCAGGCCTGAAAGAGCTGGGTGATTGGGAAACGATTTATCAAGGTTTGTCTCAATTACCAGAAAAAGCAAAAGAGAGCTGGTTTAAGTTTGATCATTTCTACTCAGATCGTTCGTTCCCCGTGTTGCTTGAGAAAGTTTTCAGTAAGAAGCCTAAATCGCTGGTGGATATTGGCGGTAATACAGGTAAGTGGGCAATGCAATGTTGTAACTACGACTCTGATGTCGAGGTGACGATAGTCGATTTGCCGCAGCAATTAGAAATGGCAATGGCAAACGCAACACAGCACGGTCATCAAGACCGAGTGACTCCATTCCCCGCTAACATGCTTGATAAACAGCAAGCGCTGCCGACAGGTACGGATGTGTGGTGGATGAGTCAGTTCCTTGATTGTTTCTCGCCAATGGAAATTCTTAGCATATTAAAGCGTGTTCGCTCTCATATGTCAGAAGACGCGACTGTTTATATCCTTGAACTGTTTTGGGATGCACAGAAATACGATGCGGCTTCTTATAGCTTAAATGCGACGTCTCTCTACTTCACTTGCTTGGCCAACGGCAACAGCCGCTTTTACCGCAGTGAAGATTTCCTAGAGATAGTGGAAGAGGCTGGCTTTGATGTGGTGACTCGTACCGACGATATCGGTCTTGGGCATACGCTTCTGGAGCTGAAAGCTAGCGCGAAATAATCATGGTAAACATGGCTTAAATTAATGAAAAAACTGTCAACTCAAGTAGTGATCATCGGAGCTGGCCCATCAGGGTCTATTGCGGCGTCTTTGCTTCATAAAAAAGGCATCGATGTTCGAGTGATTGAAAAAAGCCTTTTCCCCCGTTTTTCTATTGGTGAAAGCCTGTTACCAGCGTGCATGGAAGTGATCGAACAAGCGGGCATGAGCGAAGCTGTGGCTAATGCTAACTTCCAATTTAAAGATGGCGCGGCTTTTCGTAAAAATGGTGTTTATACGGCGTTTAATTTTGAAGATAAGTTCTCTTCTGGGCCGGGAACGACGTTTCAGGTTCAACGAGGTACTTTTGATAAGGTAATGGCAGACTGTGCTGAAGCGCAGGGTGTTACTATTGATTACCAACATGAACTGATAGGCATTAACTTCGCTGAAGACCGTACTATACTAGATGTACAAATACAGGGTGGAGAGCGTTATCAGTTAGAGGCTCAATACGTCCTGGATGGTAGTGGTTTTGGTCGAGTGTTACCCAAGATGCTCGATTTAGAAGAGCCATCACGATTTCCTCCGCGCAAAGCTATCTTCACACATATTAATGATCATATCTCAGCAACGGATACTGATCTTGAATACGATCGCAGTAAAATTTTGGTCTCGGTACATCCAAACAATCCTGATGTTTGGTATTGGTTGATTCCCTTCAGTAACGGAGTCTCTTCATTCGGTGTGGTAGGGGAACCTAAATTCTTTGAATCATACCCAGAAGACAAAATTTCGGCGATTAAGCAACTGGCAACAGAAGAGTCGGGCTTGGCCGAGATTTTGGCAAATGCGGAGTATCCAAATCCTGCAGGCGAAATTGGTGGCTATTCTGTCAACGTTAAACATCTTGCAACCGATAAGTATGCATTACTGGGTAATGCAGGGGAATTTCTTGACCCTGTATTTTCATCGGGAGTGACTATTGCGATGAAGTCGGCTCAGTTTGTGGTTGAGTGTGTGGAAAAACAACTCAATGGCGAGAAAGTCGACTGGGATCGTGAATACGCTGAACCATTGATGATTGGGGTAAATACTTTTAGAACGTATGTTGAAGGGTGGTACTCGGGGGCTCTTCAGGATGTGATTTTCTATCAAGAACCAAACCCGAAGATAAAGCAAATGGTATGTTCGATTTTGGCGGGCTACGCATGGGATCAAAGCAACCCCTATGTAAACGAGTCAAAACGTCGATTGAAGACGCTGGCAGAGATATGCCGAAGCTAGATGGTCTATTTAGTATGTAATAGCATGCTAAATGGTCACTATGGTTAGCCATAAATCAAAACAGCCGCAATGCGCGGCTGTTTTTGTATCTGATAATCAGCCTCTCAGCTCGAGTACCAACTCCAGTACGTCAGAATCCAAAGTTTCTAACGAAGTTATCGAGGTTGATACTACTTCAGATCAATGCTGTTCAATCGTCCCATAAAGATAAGCAGCTCAATCACATCTTTGTGAGCTTCAAGCAGTGCTCGTTTGGTTTGGCTGTAGGCTGCGAGTCGACCGTGTTTCCGTATAGAACATACTTTCGTTCTGTATTTGTAATCACCATTCTCAGAGAAAACACGCCATTTCG
Organism: Vibrio sp. 1F263; assembly: GCF_041439035.1. Classification (NCBI taxonomy): domain Bacteria; kingdom Pseudomonadati; phylum Pseudomonadota; class Gammaproteobacteria; order Vibrionales; family Vibrionaceae; genus Vibrio; species Vibrio sp. 1F263. The sequence continues at coordinate 46,728 of NZ_JBGONI010000030.1, forward strand.
CTATGTAGCACTCGTCGCGATGTTCAGGGTCACTCTGCGTTGGATTAGGCTTAAATACAATTTTAGGCTCTAAACTATGAGGCAGACGTGTCATGAGATAGGGTTCTTTGAGGACCTTTGGCCAAAACTTGCCCCAAAGCTGTCTACCTAGCTCATCTCTTAATTTGATGGTTTTCTTGAGTGCTTTGTCTTCCCCCATACGAACAAAGCCAACTGAACGATGTAATACCGTATCGTCGGGTGTATGAATGTGGATCTTAAAAGCGGTCTTACCTTTCGAGATAAAGCGGTAACCGGTAGCACCAATTAGATTATTCTGGCTCATAGTTTGCTAAATGATGATTATGTTATTAGTAAGGTTACGACAAATACCGCGAAACCGAAACTAATCCTCATGAAAAAAATAAAGCCTTAGTACTTTTGCTAAGGCTTTATTAGAAAACATGAGTTGATGGTGCTGCTAACTACATGATTTTCTGCATTACATCACCAATTTGAATGCTTCCCGCAAGGCTTGGTTGATCAATGGTGAGTTCAGCTTCGTTTTCATAAACGCGAGAAACCGTCAGGGTGATATCGCTTTGAGAGACCTTATTGCGTGGCAAGCCTCTTTGGTCGATAAATGAACCTGTGTGCCAAAGCTGAAGTTTGTCGCCTTGTTCTACACCGTGTATTCGGCCTAAATCAATGGTCACCATATTCCCAAACACAGCAGCAACTTCAGGAAGCGTGATTTTACAAGATACTTCCGATTCTAAATCCAACATAATATTACGACTGACACGAAGCATCATGCTGCCATAGGTTGATGCCCAGAAACGAGCACTGCGGGTGTCGATTTCACTGGTCTTCGCAAATGGCCATTTTGCTACTTCACGATAGCTTCGGTTGTAAACCTGATGACCTGTTTTACCATCGAATACCTGCATTTCTAACGCAAATTGGCGATTGATAATGTCGTCTTTCAAAAGCTTCGATTCAATGGTTGCGGTTAAGTCGGTGATGTCACCACCTATGATGTACTGTGCCCCCGTATCTTGTGCGATCATTTTGATCACTTCCGGTCGACGCTTGTCTATGTCGTAATTTGTTGTACCAACAGAGACAAAACTGCGAGATTCTTGCGCCAGTTGTCGGTTAACGACATGGCCAAAATCATCACCAATGTTATAGATTCGGCCCATCACAGCTTGTTGTGGAGAGCTTACATCAATATTACCGACCAAAAACGTCTTCTTATATTGGCTTTCATGGCAAGCACTTGCCGAAGGGTAGATGTCTACCCTTGCAGTGACCATTATATTGCCACCGCGTTTCTTCTCTTTTTCTACTAAGATGTAGCGCACTTCATGATTGGTAAATTGAAATTCTTTCTTTTTTGCATCTAAGTAGGGGGTGAGGTTTGCAATACTGCCGATGTCAGCGCCAGAGAACTGTATGGCTTTGTAAACGGCATCCTCTAGGGCATGAACCCTTGCCGCATCCTCTGACGATACGATGGTTGCAGTACCGGTAACTTCATACCAAGAGGCATGAGTACTGAAGCTGATGGTTGTCAGTAAACTTATTGAAAATAAGTAATAAATTATTTTTTTCATCTATTCGTTACCAGTTGGGTATAAATATTGCTTAACAAATATCTATAAGCTTAAAGCTGACTCAAGTGCGTTTTTCATAATCTGAACCATTAATGAAAAGCAAAGATTGTTCCAACATTGTAATCCATTGAAAAGAGTCATGGCGAGAACATATTGGAATAGCAAGCACTAAATATATCTGGAGATAAGAGAATGAAAAAATGGCTCGTAGTAATGAGTGTCATGTTAATGACATCATGCGCTTATTCGCCAATCTATAACGGTAAATCTGAGTATTCAGGCAGTCCGTTTATGTTGATGGACAGCCCGCGTCATACCATGGATTTTTTCGTGGAAAGCATGACCGAAGATTTGATCTTGTCGAATACGAGTATTTCAGCCAGAACACCCATTGCCATTACCTCGTTTGTCGATCTGCAACACATGGACACAACCAGTTGGTTAGGAAACTCGGTATCAGAAGGTTTCATTCATCAGTTTCAGCGTCGAGGTTTTAAAGTGGTTGATTTTAAAACCACCGGCTCTATCCAAGTGACCCACCAGGGGGATTTTGCTATTAGCCGCGATTGGAAAGACTTAGCCCAAGAGCAAGACGTCCAGTATGTTTTGACTGGAACTATGCTTCGTCAAGAAGGCGGTGTTCTAGTGAATGCTCGTGTTGTCGGAATGCAAACTCGCATCGTTGTTGCTTCCGCACAAGGCTTTTTACCTGCAGACCGTATTGGTCGTGACTTAGATACTCTGAACAGTATTCGAACTCAAGATGGGGTTATTATTCGTTCTGATCCAACGATCAGTCAGCCTCATACTGTTATTCTTCGCCCTTAGGAGTTCGTGATGAAGAAGTTAATATTTGTTGTTGCCGCTTTATTGCTTGTCGGCTGCCAACCATTACAAAGCATGAGACCTAATGACTTTTTGGTTGCGGTTGGCTACGCGAGTGTCAGCGAGCAGAAAGGTCGTAATGACGAAGAGAAACGTATTCGAGCAATGAGAGCCTCTAAAATTGATGCGTATCGTGAACTTGCTGAGCAAGTGTATGGTATGCGCGTGAGTGGTCGAGCTGAGCTTGAAGATCAGCGTCTTGGTACTGAGAGAACTTCAGGTGCGGTTGATGGTGTTATCCGTGGTGCCGAAGTGGTGCGCAGTTACCCTGTTGGCGACAGCTATGTGACTGAACTGCGGTTAGATATCCAAAAAATGGAACAACTGCGTAATTATGGCGAAGTTCAGCCAGTGCCTGAGAAGAGACAACAAACGTTGTTCTAGTTTAAGGGTCGTCTAGTTATAGGTTTCTCCTGTTATATTGGCTGCTATTCGCTTTCCAGATGGCGTAACGACAACCAGTAACGGCTATGAATAAGAAAGCGGCAAGTATTAAAGTACTTGCCGCTTTTTTGTTTATCGGCTTGGGGAGTACATTCACAGGTTTAGTGGGAGATTTGACTAGTGTAACGAGAAGGGTTGGCTGAGATACAGATACAGATACAGATACAGATATGAGAGGGAGGTGGTTTACCTACTAGGCTTTAACGTTGGTTCCTAGCGTAGAAATTGTATGCGTTTGGCCTCCGGCATTGTAGGTCATGCCAATTTTACCGTGACTTTGCTGCATCATATTGCTGAGTTTTTTGAAGCTAAGGTGTGCTCGATTCAAGGCTTCGCCATTTACTAGGTTCGCTTGATGGCAGTCGTGCACTATGGATTTGATGGTTGCGACTAACTGAGCAAGTTCAGGGTTCTCGGTCAGTTCAGATATATTAGTATGGGCAGCGATTCGTTGATCGGTTGATCTTAGTTGTTCAACAAGAACCTCTTTCTCTTTGGCTATTCGCTCAATATCGCTTGATTGTCGGCTTGTAATAGCGATTTTCTCTGAACTCAACAATTCAGATAAGGCTTTGGCATTCTGAAGTTGGAAATTAACTAAATCTGCTAGTGCCGCCATAATGTAACCTACTAATAACCTCGTGTACTTTAAGATAATAACTTTATTTAAAAGCTAATGTTTGCTTAAAGACCTTTTAATTCGTTTTCAAATTTCATCATGTTGTCGGCCAATTTTTCTGGATCAACAGTGTATGAACCATTTGCGATCGCTTCTTTTATTGCCGCGACTTTCACTGAATCGAAACTTGGTTGTGCTGCCATCTCTTGATGGAGTTGACCAATCGCCTTGCCTTGTTGGCTTAGTGAAACCGCATCTTTGCTTGCGGGTGATTTAGGTGATGCATCAGATCTTGATGCCTCAGACTTAGAATCAGAGCGCACTGCTGATCGGTTAGTGCTCGCTAGGGTTTGCCCTGAACGAATATTATCAATACCTGCCATAGTTAAGCCTTTTTCTTCAAAATGGGAACCTGTACAGTCAATATCGACCATGGGTGAGAATACTTTAGCAATTTTTAGCTCAATAGTCGAAAACGAACCAAACACCTCAACCGTTATAATTGGATGTTAGAGTTGAGAATAAAAGCGCTAACGATACCGACACTTTAAAGTGAAGTGTTAAAAGTAAACCGTGACTTCAGACATGCTGGTAACAATACCTTCGATTATACGCTGTGATTTGTCATTTTTCACTCTAACTTGATCACCCATTGAGCCATCGGTAAGTGCAGTACCTTTGGTGGTGATGGTCATGCCACCTTTTACTGCCTGTATGATAACCTTCTCATTTCGGCATACGACACAAATATCGCCTCTTTCGACAACATCACCGGGTCTAAGGTTCTTTTTTACCTTAGCTCCGATGACTTGTTGTGGAGTGGTAAAGCCTTGGCGACGAAATTTGTTGAGAGAAATCATCGCAGTCGTGACGTCGTATTGACCGACAATTTCGCCTCTCGCCAGTGAGCGAGTCGTTGTGACAAGTGGTACTGACATTGAAAGGCGCACTGGCACGTAAACACGCCATTCATCAGGAACACAACGAACTAAAACAGTAATGCTGCTACGGGTGTTGGTTGTTGTTGAGGCACTAGTCTCGAGGGGGATAGGACAATTTGTGGCTTTGATTCTAGAGTCTACATTAGCGGAATTAACAAAAAGTTCACCGCCTCGCGGTTGCTCCACCGAGTCAAGGATGTGTTGCTCAGCCGCTGATTGGATCATGTCAATTTGTTCCGGCGTTGCCGCGTGTGTAAAAAAACTAAACAATATTGTTAGAATGCCGATAAACTTAGCGACAGTTTTAAAAATAGTCCTATACATAGCTATAGAAAAAAGATATATGTTTGCTTTATGATATGTCATTTTATTTCTCTAGTGGTTCGTAGCCTACAGTAGACTAACACTTTCTATCCAAAAAGTTTGATATGGAGATGAGCTCATGACGGGTATTCTTGATTCAGTGAATCAGCGTACGCAACTCGTCGGTCAAAACCGATTAGAATTACTAACCTTTCGCCTAATGGGGCGTCAGCGTTACGGTATTAATGTATTTAAAGTGAAAGAGGTTTTACAATGCCCTCGTCTGACTTTAATGCCAAATTTACATCATCTCGTAAAAGGTGTGGCTCATATTCGTGGTCAGACAGTTTCTGTCATTGATTTGAGCCTAGCGGTAGGCGGACGTCCTACATCTGATATCGATAAGTGCTTTGTGGTGATTGCTGAATTTAACCGTACTATCCAAGCATTCCTCGTAAGCTCTGTAGATAGAATTGTTAATATGCACTGGGAAGCTATTCTTCCACCACCAGATGGTTCAGGTAAAGATAATTACCTAACAGCGGTAACCAACATCGATAATGAATTGGTTGAAATTCTGGATGTTGAAAAGATCCTTGCTGAGATCTCACCTGTTGATGAGACCATGGATAGCAGAATCGCAGAGGAAATTGCAGAAGTTGAACAAGAGAAAGAATTGGTTCGCCGAATCTTGATTGCTGATGACTCGACGGTTGCTCGTAAGCAGGTTCAACGTGCTATAGAATCTATTGGTTTTGAGGTCATTGCTGTTAAAGATGGTAAAGAAGCCTATGAGACTCTGATGAAAATGGCATCGGAAGGCAGTATTTACGATCAAATTTCATTGGTGATTTCAGATATCGAAATGCCTGAAATGGATGGATACACGCTGACTGCTGAGATTCGTCGTCACGCAGAACTAAAAGATTTATACGTAATTTTGCACTCATCATTGAGTGGTGTATTTAACCAAGCCATGGTTGAGCGTGTAGGGGCTAACTCCTTCATCGCGAAATTCAATCCTGATGAGCTTGGTGGCGCGGTTAAAGCTGCGTTAACTAACTAAAAGAGACATTAATGACTGCTATAACAATAAGTGATCAAGAGTATCGCGATTTCAGCCGTTTCTTAGAATCTCAATGTGGCATTGTATTAGGTGACAGTAAGCAGTATTTAGTGCGTAGTCGTCTAAGCCCATTAGTAACGAAGTTTAATGTAGCTTCATTGTCTGATTTGCTAAGAGATGTAGTGACAGGTCGAAACCGTGAGTTGAGAGTGGCGGCAGTGGATGCTATGACGACTAACGAGACACTTTGGTTCCGAGATACTTATCCGTTTGCTGTACTAGCGGATAAACTTCTACCGGAAATAGCGGCAAATAAACGTCCTATCAAGATTTGGTCTGCGGCAAGCTCTTCAGGCCAAGAACCATACTCAATGGCTATGACGATACTTGAGACCCAAGCACGTAAGCCGGGTATGTTGCCAAATGTATCGATTACCGCTACTGATATTTCAGCAAGTATGTTGGATATGTGCCGCACCGGCGCTTATGACAACCTTGCCTTGGGCCGAGGACTTTCTCCTGAGCGCCGTCGCACTTTCTTTGAAGATGCTGGCGATGGTCGTATGAAAGTGAAAGACAACGTTAAGCGAATGGTAAACTTCCGTCCTCAGAACTTGATGGAGAGTTATGCACTGTTAGGCAAATTCGACATTATATTTTGTCGTAACGTGTTGATTTATTTCTCTCCAGATATGAAGTCAAAAGTACTTAACCAGATGGCAAATAGCCTGAATCCTGGTGGTTACCTGTTATTGGGTGCGTCTGAATCGTTAACAGGCTTAACAGATCGTTTTGAAATGGTTCGCTGTAATCCAGGCATCATCTACAAATTAAAGTAATTGGTGTCACCACTTTAAGGTGCAATATTACTGTCCAAATTTAAAACCCAGCCAAGTGCTGGGTTTTCTTTTTCTAATTTAATCTATATCTTTAAGTCAGAGTGACATTCCAATTTACTCTATTTGTTGGCTTGTATATTGCAGGTTTACCCACGAGTAACCTGTAAAAGTAATGGTCGGCCACTTTTTTTAAAGTTGGTATATATATTGCTTAGGTTATTTCATAACAGTCAGTTCTTGAGTTGAGGTTTACATGGCTATTTCTTTTGACAATGCTTTAGGCATTCACCAGCACACAGTTGGTGTACGTGAGCGTAACGCTGAGGTGCTTTCCACCAATATCGCGCAAGCTAACACGCCTGGGTATAAAGCAAAGGGATTAGACTTTAATAAATCACTGCAGGCGGCAAGTTCTGGGGCAAGCATTGGTCTTAGCCGAACAGACGGTCGGCATATTTCTGCCTCAACAACGGTGAATGGGGAAACGAAGTATCGAATTCCTACGCAACCTGATACTGGAGATGGCAATACGGTTGATTTGGATTTGGAACGAAATCTTTTCATGCAAAACCAAATTAGGCATCAAGCCTCTCTCGACTTCTTAGGAAGTAAGTTCAAGAATTTAACTAAAGCGATAAAAGGGGAATAACTAGATGAGCTTATTTAATGTATTCAATGTGACTGGTTCTGCGATGAGTGCTGAATCTGTTCGTCTAAATACTACCTCAAGTAACCTTGCTAACGCAGACAGTGTAAGTAGCTCTGCTAAAGACACTTACAAGGCTCGCCACGCAGTGTTTGGCGCTGAGTTAAATCAGGCACGTAATAGTGGTCACACTGTGCCAGTAAAAGTATTAGGTATCGTAGAAAGCGATAAACCGCTGAATGCGGAGTACAACCCAGATCACCCGTTAGCGAACAACGAAGGCTACATCTATAAGCCTAACGTTAACGTTATGGAAGAAATGGCTAACATGATTTCAGCATCACGTGCGTATCAAACAAACGTACAGGTTGCTGACTCGAGTAAACAAATGCTGCTGCGTACGCTGCAGATGGGTCAATAAGGATAAGGAGGTAGCAAATGGCTGGAATCAACAATGTTGGTCAAAGCGGCTTGTCCTATGTTGACCAGCTGAAGAGTCTTCAAGATGGTGCTAAGAAGCCCGATGAAACGACAGGTAAGCAAGATCTTAAACAAGATGACTTCTTATCGTTGTTGACTAAGCAACTTGCACAACAAGACCCTTTTAAGCCGGTTAGCAATGACCAGATGATTGCGCAAATGGCTTCATTTGCGACCGTAGATGGCATTGGCAAAATGAATACACAGTTTGAAAGCTTGAATTCATCAATGACCTCTAACCAAGCACTGCAGGCATCTTCTTTGGTTGGCCGCGATGTATTGGTTCCTGGAGCGGCAGGTGTGAAACAAGGTGATGGCGGTATGGCGTCAATGGTTAAGCTTCCTCAGGCAATGGACAATGTAATGGTCCGTGTTGAGAATGAAGTTGGCCAATTGGTTCGCACTTTTGATATCGGCTCAAAACCATCGGGTGACACGCGTGTTGAGTGGGACGGAAAAGACGAAGACGGTAATCCATTGCCGGCCGGTAAATACAACGTGAAAGCGTCGGGTTTATTGGAAGGTGAGAACACAGAGTTCCAAGTGTCGAGTTATGCGAACGTGAACAGTGTGCTTCTTGGTAAAGGCGATGGCAACGTACTACTCAATCTGGCTGGTTTTACATCGCCAGTACGACTTGCTGAAGTACTAGAAGTTGGTAAAGCGTAGCTCTTTTTAGAGTGATTATGCTAGCTAGATTAGGAGAATATTGGAATGTCATATGTATCTTTAAGCGGTCTATCCGCTGCACAGTTAGACCTGAATACAACCAGTAACAACATTGCGAACGCAAACACATTTGGCTTTAAAGAGTCTCGTGCGGAGTTCGGGGATGTTTACTCAAGCTCGTTGTTCACTAACGCAAAAACGACGCCAGGAGGCGGTGCGCAAGCTAGCCAAGTGGCACAACAGTTCCATGAAGGTTCAAGTATCTATACGAATAACCCAATGGACTTGCGTGTAAGTGGTACAGGTTTCTTTGCAGTATCGAAAGACCGTATGGTGCCAGAGATCAATGAACTAACGCGTAATGGTGCATTTCACCTAAACAAAGACAACTACATGGTTACGGCCAATGATGAGTTTCTTTTAGGTTATGATGTCGATCCAAACTCGGGTGAAGTTCTTTCTTATGCACCAAAGCCTCTCGACATTCCAGCTGAGTTTGGTAAGCCTAAACAGACAGAAAACATTGAAGTAGGGGTTAACCTTCCTGCGAACGGTGATCTTAAAGACCCGGCAACATTTGATTTCAAAGATCCAGATACCTATAACCGTGCAACGTCTTCGACGGTCTACGATTCTATGGGACAGTCTTACAAGTTAACGACTTACTACCTAAAAGATCAGACTCAACCGAATACTTGGCAAACGTACTACACCATGTCAGATGAAACGGGCGAGAAGCCGGTAAACATTACTGGTGGCGACGCGACGAATTCAGCAGGTCATGTTGGTCACACCATGAAATTCAACAATGACGGTACCTTAGCAAGCCTTAACAGTGGTCAGCCAATTCTATCTGATCCAATCGGCGCTGGTGAGAACGCAGTTGATTTGAACGGTGCAGATCCGACACAGGTACTTAACTTTGGTCTGGATTCTTCAACTCAGTTTGCCGCTCCATTCGAACTGTCTAGGTTTGATGAAGATGGCGCGACAACTGGTTTCTTAACGAAAATCGATTTTGATGAGTACGGCAGTGTTCTAGGCAGTTACTCAAACGGTGAAAATGTGATACTAGGCCGCGTAGGTTTAGTTCGTGTACCTAATGAGCATGGTCTAGATAAGAAAGGCGGCACTCAATGGGATTCTACTAAGGCTTCAGGTGATAAAATCTGGGGTGAATCAAATAAAGGTTCATTTGGTAGTATCAACAATGGCTCACTAGAGCAGTCGAATATCGATATGACTCAAGAATTGGTTGATTTGATTTCTGCTCAACGTAACTTCCAAGCGAACTCTCGTTCTCTAGAAGTACACAACCAACTACAACAGAATATTCTTCAGATTCGTTAATCGTTTCGAGCGTTTGAATCATCTGCGAATACCCAATTCAATGTTATTGAATTGGGTATTGTTGGTGAATTACGTATGGCTGCTTGCTTGTCTATTTGCCGCCCCTATTGCCGCCCGGTAATGCCTCTGGCAACAATTCTTCCTCAATGATCCTTTGCGATCAGTCTTTTTTGTTGTTTTTTCATTTAAGTTTTTGATAAATAACAGTTAAAAATATTGGCATAGTGTTTGCTTTATTAGTTCCAGAAAATGATTTTTTGGAGCAAAATTATGGATCGCGCACTGTTTCTTGCCATGAGTGGCGCTAAGCAAAATATGCAGGCTTTGCAGCTGCGTTCAAACAACCTCGCCAACGTAAGTACAACGGGTTTCCGTGCTGATTTAGCACAGGCACGTTCAATGCAAGCGTATGGCGAAGGCATGCCTACTCGTGTTTTCAGCATGACAGAGCGTCCGGGTCATAATTTCGCTCAGGGTAGTGTGGTTACTACTGGCCGAGATCTCGATGTCACCATTCAAGGTGATGGTTGGATTTCAGTAATGGACAATACTGGCCGTGAAGGTTTAACCCGTAACGGTAACCTAAGGGTTGACCAAAACGGTTTGCTTACCAACGCAAGTGGCCATTTAGTGCTTGGTGAAAACGACGCACCAATCACGCTCCCAATCCCAATCAGTAAAGTAGAAATTGGTACAGATGGTACGATTTCGGTGATTCCTCAAGGCGCTCCAGCTGAAGAATTAGCCGTAGTTGATCGTATCAAGCTTGTGCGTCCAGATAACCAAAGCTTGTTTAAAGATACGAATGGCCTCTTCCGTTCGAAAAACCCAGATCAGGCATACGAAGCAGATGCAGCGGTAACGTTGCTTAAAGGTGCTATCGAAGGCAGTAACGTAAATGCCGTAGGTGAAATGACCAGCTTAATTGACTTACAACGTCAGTTTGAAATGCAGGTCAAGATGATGAGCACAGCAGAGGAAATGGACAAGTCGTCTGATTCACTGCTTCGTATGAGCTAATAGAATTTTAAGGAAATTGCTATGCATCCAGCATTATGGGTAAGTAAAACCGGTTTAGACGCCCAACAAACCAATATTTCAACAATTTCAAACAACCTTGCCAACGCCTCAACCATTGGTTTTAAAAAGAGCCGTGCGGTGTTTGAAGATTTGTTCTATCAGAATATTAACCAACCAGGTGGCCAATCGTCTCAGAATACTGAGTTGCCAAGTGGTTTGATGTTGGGTGCTGGTTCTAAGGTAGTTGCAACTCAAAAGGTGCACACTCACGGTAACGCACAAACAACGTCGAATAGTCTAGATATGATGATTGAAGGCGACGGTTTCTTCCAAGTTGAGATGCCAGACGGTGAAACAGGTTACAGCCGTAATGGTCAGTTCACATTGAACGGTGACGGTGCGATCGTAACATCGGGTCAAGGTTATGCCCTACAACCCGAAATCGTTATTCCTGAAGACGCGATCTCGGTAACGGTTGGTAACGATGGTGAGGTGTCGGTTCGTCTACGTGGTCAGCAAAACAACGTCGTGGTTGGCCAAATCACCATTACTGATTTCGTAAACCCAGGTGGTTTAGAGCCCATTGGCCAAAACCTTTACTTGCCTACAGGTGCAAGTGGTGACCCGCAAGAGGGTGTTCCGGGGTTGAACGGCTTAGGTAATGTTCGTCAGTCTATGCTTGAAGCATCCAATGTAAACGTAACTGAAGAATTGGTTAACATGATCGAAGCTCAACGTGTATACGAAATGAACTCAAAAGTTATCTCGGCGGTAGATAAGATGATGAGCTTCGTTAACCAACAGCTGTAGCTGGTTAATTCGCTGTTTACTTATTTCTTTTAATCGTTCTATTTACTATTGTCTGCTGAGAGTACATCGCCATGAAACGTATTGTTTGTTTAGCTCTGTTTTTATCTATGACGGGCTGTACCACACTGGAGCCAATTGAAACTCCGGCGCAAGAGAACGCAACCACAGTGGTTGATGCTGTAGAAGGCGACAAGTCGGCCCAGGAAAGCTCTGGTATTATCGACACACTTCGAGATAGAACGGACCCTATTGCTGGTGATCCTGCATGGGCGCCAATTAACCCGAAGAAAAAACAAGAGCATTATGCGGCAGCAACAGGCTCACTGTTCAATGCTAACCACATTGGTAGCATGTATGACGACTCAAAACCTCGCGGTATTGGTGACATTATTACAGTTGCGTTAGATGAGAATACGCGAGCGACTAAAAAAGCTAATGCAGATATGTCTAAATCGAACGATGCATCGATGGAACCGTTAGCTGTAGGCGGTGAAAACCTAGAACTTGGCAAATACAACTTTTCTTACGATCTGAGTAACACCAACACCTTTGCTGGAGATGCATCAGCTAACCAAAGTAACAGCATCAGCGGTTACATTACGGTTGAAGTTATTGAAGTATTAGCTAATGGCAACCTAGTGGTTCGTGGTGAAAAGTGGATGACGTTGAATACGGGTGATGAGTACATTCGCTTAAGTGGCACCATCCGCCCTGATGATATCGACTTTGAGAATACCATTGCTTCGAACCGTGTTTCGAATGCACGAATTCAGTACTCAGGTACGGGTGTGCAGAAAGATATGCAAGAACCTGGGTTCTTGGCACGATTCTTTAATGTATCTTTGTAGAGCTTGAGACTGTGTCGACATACTGACACTTTCAGAATTATCTAATTTCAAGCTAACTCATTATAAATTAAAGCAATACAGACAGGTTACTCAATGAAAAAACTAACACTCGTACTCTTCGGCATGCTATTTCTTGCCTCCAGTGCTCATGCCGCGCGTATAAAAGACGTGGCAAAAGTAGCGGGTGTTCGTAGTAACCAACTTGTCGGTTATGGTTTGGTGACGGGTTTGCCGGGCACCGGTGAGACAACTCCCTTTACCGATCAAACGTTTAACGCAATGCTGCAAAATTTTGGCATTCAATTGCCGCCTGGCACCAAGCCAAAAACCAAAAACGTTGCGGCGGTAATCGTTACCGCTGAACTTCCGGCATTCTCCAAGCAAGGTCAGGAAGTAGACGTAACGGTGTCGTCTATTGGTTCAGCAAAAAGCCTTCGTGGTGGTACTTTGCTGCAGACTTTTCTTAAAGGTCTGGACGGTCAAGTGTACGCTGTGGCACAAGGTAATTTGGTTGTGAGTGGTTTTAGTGCTCAAGGCAACGATGGTTCTAAGCTCGTTGGTAACAACCCAAACGTCGGTATCATCTCTAGCGGTGCGACGGTAGAGCAAGAAATCCCAACCCCATTTGGTCGTGGTGACTACATCACTTTCAACTTAATCCAATCTGATTTTACTACGGCTCAGCGTTTAGCTGATGCGGTTAATAATTTTCTAGGCCCTCAAATGGCGTCTGCGGTAGATGCGACTTCTGTAAAAGTTCGTGCTCCACGTGAAATCAGCCAACGTGTGGCTTTCTTGTCTGCCATCGAAAACATCGAATTTGACCCTGCAGAGGGCTCTGCAAAAATCATTGTTAACTCTCGTACCGGTACTATTGTTGTTGGTAAGCATGTGCGCTTGAAAGCAGCAGCAGTAACCCACGGCGGCATGACAGTCGCAATCAAAGAAAATCTAAACGTAAGTCAACCTAACGCATTCTCTGGTGGTCAAACGGTAGTCGTTCCTGATTCGGACATCGAAGTAACCGAAGCCGATGGTAAAATGTTCAAGTTCGAACCCGGTTTAACGCTCGATGATTTGGTACGCGCTGTCAATGAAGTCGGCGCCGCACCTTCTGATTTAATGGCAATCCTTCAAGCACTGAAACAAGCGGGTGCAATTGAAGGTCAGTTGATCATTATTTAAGGGATAAAGCATGATTAAAAATAACAATGACATCGGCTTTATTCACGATATTGGTAGCCTAGACCGTCTTCGTCAACAAGCGGTAAGCGGTGAAGAAGGCAGTGAAAAAGAAGCGCTAACCGCTGCAGCAAAACAGTTTGAATCTATTTTTACCTCGATGTTGTTTAAGTCGATGCGTGATGCGAACTCGAGCTTTAAGTCAGATATGTTAAACAGCCAGAATGAACAGTTTTATCGTCAGATGCAAGATGACCAAATGGCGAGTGAACTCAGTGCGTCAGGTTCGCTCGGTCTTGCGGACATGATCGTAGCTCAGTTAAGCGCTGGCCAAGCAAATGATGCAACTGAAGATAAGGTTCGCAATGAAGGCTTTGATACCTCTCTGCAAAGACCGCAGTACTCGGGGCGTTCACAAGATAGAACACCCGAAGTTCAATCTGCGCAAGCTATGTCAGCAACAGACGTGTCAGTAGCCAAACAACCAGTTTCCTTCGATTCTCCAGAATCGTTTGTTGCCTCAATGAAGCCTTACGCTGAAAAAGCAGCGAGTGCGCTCGGTGTCGATTCATCACTGCTATTGGCACAAGCGGCACTTGAAACAGGTTGGGGTTCTAAGATGATTAAGAACTCTTTGGGCAACAGCAACAACCTATTCAATATCAAAGCCGATAGAAGTTGGAAGGGCGATAAGGTTGCTACTCAAACTCTAGAGTTCCATGGTAAAACAGCCGTTAAAGAGTCTGCTTCTTTCCGTTCTTACTCTAATTTCGAAGATAGCTTTGATGATTACGTGAAGTTCTTGAACGAAAATCCAAGATACGAAACGGCATTGCAGCATCAAGGCAACTCTGAGAATTTCATCAAAGGCATTCACCAGGCGGGTTACGCAACCGACCCTAACTATGCCGACAAAGTTTTACGAGTTAAAGCTAAGATTGATGAGATGAAATAGCGTTATTGAATGCACTCGAGAGCTTGCCACCGACAGGCTCTTTTCTTATCCGCCCCTTCAGTCTTACGCACCATCCATAGTTTTCTCCTTACACTTCAACAAATTATTGTCTTTTAACTCTCCGTTATTTCTATTGGCACATATATTGCTAAATATCTTAATAATAAGCTGTAGTAGTTAATCAGTTCATGCTGATTTTGTTAAGTTTTTTGGGGGCATTATGGCGTCGGATCTTCTGAATGTAGGAGCACAAAGTGTTCTTACTGCTCAGAGACAGCTAAACACCACTGGTCATAACATTTCTAACGCCAACACAGAAGGCTATAGCCGCCAGTCTGTGGTTCAAGGTGTGAATGACCCGCGCCAGTACGGTGGTCAAACCTACGGTATGGGTGTGCATGTGGAAAATGTTCGCCGCTCGTGGGACCAATTTGCCGTCAAGGAACTTAACCTATCAACAACCAATGCCGCTAACAAAGCGGATACCGAAGCTAACCTGGATATGCTGTCAAGCATGTTGTCATCGGTTGTTTCGAAGAAAATCCCAGAGAACCTTAATGAGTGGTTTGATTCTGTTAAGACGCTCGCTGATACCCCGAATGATGTGGGTACACGAAAAGTCGTCATAGAAAAAGCTGGGTTATTGAGTAAAACGTTAAATGAATTTCATGAAACCGTTCGTCAACAGTCTGATTCTGCGAATAAGAAATTAGACATGGGTATCGAGCGAGTTAACCAAATTGCATACGAGATCCGTGATCTTCAGCGACTAATGGTACGAACTCCTGGACCTCATAATGATCTACAAGATCAGCACGAACAGCTAGTTAATGAGCTTTCTGGTTACACTAAAGTGACGGTGACACCACGAGCTAATAATGAAGGCTTTAATGTCCATATCGGTAATGGTCATACCTTAGTTTCTGGTACAGAAGCGAGCCAACTGAAAATGATCGATGGCGTACCAGATGCACATCAGCGTCGTCTTGCTATCGTAGAAGGAAAGTCATTAAAGGCGATTACTAACCGCGATATTGATGGACAAATCGGCGCGATGTTAGACATGCGTGATGAACATATTCCTGCAGTTATGGATGAGCTTGGTCGTTTGGCGACCGCGTTTTCATACGAGGTCAATGCACTGCAATCGCAAGGTTTGGATCTCAATGGCAATGTAGGTAAAAACCTGTTTACCGATGTGAACTCTGAGTTAGTGGCTAAGTCTCGTGTTACTGCTCACGGACAGTCAAAAGCGGATGTCGCGGTTTATATTGATGATACTTCTGCTCTGAAAGGCGGCGAGTATGGTCTGAAATACGATGGCAGCGATTATGTGGTAATTAAGCCAGATGGTGAAACGGTAAAAGTTAGCACCAATTCAACCGGCAATACCTTTTATTTAGATGGCATGCGAGTGGAAGTTCGCAATCCACCTGAACTGGGTGAGAAGCTCTTACTACGCCCAACCCGCAACTTTGCCACGCAGATTCAGATGGAAACCAAAGACCCTAAAGATATTGCGGCGCAAAGCTATGAGGCATCAACTACCTTTGCCAAAGGTACTGCTGGTTTCAAAATTTTGGCGGCAGGTCAATTACGAGAATTTGAAGTGATCGTGTCACCAAAGGGCGAACAGTTTGCAGTTACCGATCCTAAGGGCAACATACTTATGCAGCCTCAACCGTATCCACCACAAGGTCCAGTGACAATTAATGGCACAACGTTTGAACTTACACCGGGCGCGGTGGCAAACGATAAATTTACGGCAAACCTTGTCCCATCAGAAGGTGACAATGGCAACTTGCGTAAATTGCAAGATCTCCAAACAGGCAAAGTCTTGGATGATGGTGAGTCAACTATTTTAGATCTTTACCACAACTTGAATACCAATACTGGCTTGAAATCTTCAACGGCCAATCGCTTGAGTGATATTGCTAGGCTAGAAAAAGAGTCAGCTCAAGAACGTATTGCTTCAGTCTCTGGGGTGAACCTAGATGAAGAAGCGGCAAATATGATGAAATTTCAGCAAGCGTACATGGCTTCTTCACGCATCATGCAAGCCGCCAATGATACGTTTAATACTATTTTGGCTTTGAGGTAGGAGATATAAATGTTGACTCGTATTTCTAGCTTTCATAATTATCAGTCAGTACAAAATGACTTTCGCCGCCAAGAAAACAAGGTGCATCATAATCAAGCACAACTGGCTTCCGGTAAGAAATTACAGTCGGCGAGTGATGATCCTTTGGCGACTCATTATTTACAAAACATCGGCCAGCAATCTGAGCAACTTAAACAGTATGTCGATGCGATCACTCTAATTAGAAACCGCCTTGAACATCATGAAGTCATGGTCGCCAACTCTGAAGGGTTCGCGGATGAAGCAAAACGAACCGTGATGGAAATGATTAACGGTGCACTTTCTCCGGAAGACCGCTTAGCGAAGAAACGTGAAATTCAAGAGTTATCGAATAATCTTCTACATTTAGCGAATACTCAAGATGAGTCAGGTAACTACACATTTTCAGGAACCAAGCCCAAGAGCCAGCCATTTTTTCAAGATAATGAAGGGAATGTTTCTTATCAAGGTGATGACTATCAAAGAAAGATGCGAGTAGCAACGAGCTTTGAAATGGCAATGAATGATCCGGGCAGCAAGTTGTTTATGGAAATAGATAACCCGTTCGGTGATTACGAACCTCAGTATGACCTTGAACCAGCCTCTGAGTTATTGCTAGGACGTGCAACTAATACAGCTGACGATAGTGCAACTTATAAAGTCACTTTTGTTGATATGCAGACGGGCAAGTTCGCTTATCAGCTTGAAAAAGACGGTGCAGTGGTTGCTGCAGAAGATTTTGACCCTTCGAAGGGAGTTGTCTATGAAGGTTTGAATATCCAATTCAAAGGACAGATCACGAAGGGTGACTCGATCACTTTAGAGCCGAGAGAGACATTCTCTATCTTTGATACGTTCAAAGAGACCGCCGAACAGGCAGAAAATTCTGTATCAGATGCATCGGCAACGGCAAAGTTGCACCAAATGACTGAAGAATTTCATGCCGCGTTTATTCATTTGACTAAGGCGAGAACGGATGTCGGTGCTCGTTTGAGTACATTGGATATTCAAGAGCAGCAACATGAAGATTTTAAGTTGTCTTTAGCGAAAGCAAAAAGCAATTTTGAAGACTTGGACTATTCGAAAGCCATCATTGAATTCAATGAAAACTCTCGAGCGCTACAAGCTTCACAACAAGCGTTTGGCAAGACGAAAGACCTGACCTTGTTTAATTATATTTAGCTATGAATAGCCGTTAATCTGGGGTTAATTCTCTGCCGTATGTGCTATGCCATATGTGCGAATAATTCTATGGATTGCCACTTTTTTGTTCAGTGTGGCATGTTTGAAAAATAGCGGCAAAAAACGGCAACGAGAGATATCAATATCTTATTTTCTCGACTTGATATAATTAGCTCCTATGGAAGTTGCGGTTTAAATGTTTGTTTTTTATGTTTATTTTAAATTTATTGGAATTAAAATAAAAGTTGGCACACAACATGCTTTTATACTTTTCATAAATGATTAATACAGATCTTAAACCTTATCTAGGGTTTATCGCGTAATACACGGTCAGTGCTTATCCATATGAGAGTAAAGCTGGCCGCTTCGCAGTGACTTTGCGAACTCATAAGGAGAGCAATATGGCTATTAATGTAAGCACTAACGTATCTGCTATGACAGCACAGCGATACTTGAATAAATCGTCTAATGACTTAGCGACTTCTATGGAGCGTTTGTCATCAGGTCATAAAATCAATAGCGCAAAAGATGATGCGGCAGGCCTGCAAATCTCGAACCGCTTAACCGCGCAATCACGTGGTCTGGATGTAGCAATGCGTAATGCTAATGATGGTATTTCGATTGCTCAGACAGCAGAAGGTGCGATGAATGAATCAACGAACGTATTACAACGCATGCGTGACTTGGCGATTCAATCATCAAACGGCACCAACTCTCCGGCAGAGCGTCAAGCGCTAAACGAAGAGACAATGGCACTTCAAGATGAGCTTAACCGTATCGCAGAGACCACTGCTTTCGGTGGCCGTCGTCTATTGAATGGTTCATTCGGTGAAGCTTCATTCCAGATTGGTTCAAACTCTGGTGAAGCTATGATCATGGCGTTAACCAGTATTCGTGCTGATGACTTCCGCATGGGAGGAACGACGTTCGACTCTGAACATGCTAAAGACAATAGTTGGGAAGTTCCACCAACAGCAAAAGACCTTAAGTTTGAATTTAAAACTAAAGCGGGTGAAGCCATTGTTCTCGATATAAGCGCCAAAGTGGGTGAAGATATCGAAGAACTAGCAACTTACATTAACGGCCAATCTGATCTAGTGAATGCGTCTGTGACGGATGAAGGTCGCATGCAAATATTTGTTGCGGAACCTGATTTAGAAGGCGCGATGTCGATCTCGGGCAGTTTAGCCTCTGAGCTAGGCCTTAAAAGTGAAGGTCGAACTTCATTGGTTCAGGATATCGACTTGAATACCGTTGCTGGTTCACAAAACGCAATCGGTGTAATTGATTCTGCGATGCAGTATGTCGATTCACAGCGTGCTGATTTGGGTGCGAAGCAGAACCGTTTAAGCCACAGTATTAATAACTTGGCAAATGTTCAAGAGAACGTAGACGCTTCAAACAGCCGAATTAAAGATACAGACTTTGCGAAAGAGACAACGCAAATGACCAAAGCTCAAATTCTGCAACAGGCAGGTACATCAATACTTGCTCAAGCAAAACAGTTGCCTAACTCTGCAATATCACTATTGCAATAGTTATTGGTTGAACTTGCTACTCGTGTTCAGACGTGAACTGCGTAGCAAGGGAAACTGGCAAGCATACTTACTATCGGGTGTTTAGCTCTCTCATCTCTCACCTGCTATCCATTTTTACGGTAAGAATGCAACGGCGCGTCGGAAATGTGTTCATTTCTCGATGATCTCCGCACAGGCTCTGACACGCCAACTAGCCCCGTTTCCTTAACAGGAAAAGGGGCTTTTTCCTTTCTATTTCTACACTTTTATTTTCTTTTAGATCGTCTAGTTTACCTTTCAAATCCGCAAAACCTCGATCTCACTTATCTGTTTCACGACAAACAACTCAACTCTTTGTATAAGAAGCATACCAATCTGAGCTCTTTGGCGACTATTCATTTCTCTATATAGGATAACTCAAATAGTGATTAGTGTGTTTTTTGAACACTTTTAAATACATTCTCAATTGAAGGCTGCCACTGTTATAAAAAATGTGAGATTTTAAGTGTCTGATAAATTTGATTTTAATATTTAATTTGTGGTTTTTTGAAAGTTTTTCTAAAGCTTCTGAATTTTGAGCCGTTATTAAAAGTAACTTAGAGATAACTATTTGGTTTTCCGAGACGTCGGAAACCGCTATACCGGAAAATCAATTGGAGAAATCACCATGGCAGTGAATGTAAATACC
>NZ_JBGONI010000031.1:0-66208 GCF_041439035.1 Vibrio sp. 1F263
ACGAGATACGAGATACGAGATACGAGATACGAGATACGAGATACGAGATACGAGAAGTTTGCGTTACTGTTACAGTAACGCAAACGATTTTAACTTCAGAGCTTAACGCTCGAGAATCACAAACTCCATGTTGTGTTTATTCTTCTCATCGGCTTGATAAGTTTCACTAAAGCTCTGCTTCCAACCTTCTCCCCAACTAGGGAACTGCGTGTCGCCATCCACATCAAAATCAATATAAGTCAGATAGAGCTTGTTCGCTTTAGGCAGACAGCTTTCATAAATCGAACCACCACCGATGATCATCACTTCATCAACATCGCTTACTAGCTCTAACGCTTGATCAATTGACGTTACCGTCGTCACACCTTCTATTTCTAAACTTTCATCGCGGCTGATTACGACATTTAATCGGCCAGGTAAAGGGCGACCAATCGAATCATAGGTCTTACGCCCCATCACTACCGGTTTACCCATCGTTGAGCGTTTAAACCATGCGAAATCTGCAGGTAAATGCCATGGCATCTGATTATCTTTGCCAATTACACGGTTGTTTGCCATTGCCGCTATCATACTGATGATCATAAATAGAAAGTCCTGTCCTTACCCGAAAATAAAATTGAAGCTAGACGATAGGTCTACGACGGTAGAATAACAGCCCAGGCACCGCCAAGCCAACCGCTAGCCCCGCGATAATGAACATCGATTTTAAGAAGTTCTCCATCAACATGGCGAGCAACTCTGGGTTATACCCTGCTCTGTTGATTTCTACCATAGCGATCATCGCTTTGAACGCAAAGACTCCAGGAACCATCGGAATCAAAGCGGCGACGGTAAATACCTTTGGGTGCGCCAACAGTTTATGTGACCAATGAACCCCGATCATCCCGACGATGGTCGCCGCGAAGAACGTCGCCCATTCAATGGGAATGCCGAAATGCATCATTAAATAACGGCTACCGTGGCCAATGGATCCTCCGAGAGCACAGTAGATCAACGCTCGTTGTGGTACGTTAAAAACTAATGCAAAGCCGACGGCAGGTATGGCAGCAAAAAACATATCGTTCAGAAGGCCTACCAATAATTCAAAGATAGTCATTGGCTTACCCACCCCCACACGTCTGAAAGGCTCATCGCAGCAACAATGCCTAAGCTTGTTGCCAACGTTAATAAACTAGCCATGGTAAAGCGTGCGAGCCCCATATTGATATGGCCTTTAAGCATATCCGCAACAGAGTTAATTAAAGGGAAACCGGGCACTAGCATCAATACTGACGAAGCCATCACGATAGTGGGTTGACCACCAATATTGTAGAGCACTGCCTGAGCTGAAATGGTGGTGGTGACAAAAGCGGTAATAGCGAAATTTAATAACGGATTGAAATGGCGATGACCAATCTCTTGTCTCACGATCATACCGCAAGCCGAAGCTATAAACGTCATCATAAAGACATGCCAATCTCCGCCAGCAAGACGGCTAAAAGAAGCACACGATAGCCCTATCATTACGACAACTAACCAACGGTTGTAGCGTTCGGGACTGATCCCTTGGATCTTCTTATAAGCTAAATCATAATCAAGAATCCCTTTCTCCATCATGATACACACGCGTTGAATCTCGGTGATAACCTGCATATTAATGCCACGATCAGCACAACTTCGAGTCGTCGTTATGCAATGATCATCCATTACCGTTGTCACAACCAACGCATTGGCTGACAGTGCAACTTCAACTTCATTCACCCCACAAGCAATACCGATACGGCGCATAATGTCACCGACCAATGTGCTCTCGGCGCCGTGTGCCAATAACATTTGTCCTGATTGAGCGACTAACCTTGAGATCGCTCTTTGCTTTGATGCCATGATTTCCTTCCCATAGGCGTTAATTATCTAAAGATAAATTTTGCATAAAAAACAGCAAGACGTCATGATTTAGATACAAAAAAACCGCAATTTTCATTGCGGTTTAATAAAACTATCAGCGTATCTTAGAAAAAGCGACCAAAGTGCTTATAAGAAACTACGAGGATTATTAATCACGAACATAGATAACATGACCGTCATCTTCTTCGTCATCCCAATCATCCCAGTCGTCGTCATCTTCAGTCACGACATTCTTACCGGCCATCGCATCTTTATGGTAGTCATCCCACATAAAGTTAACTTTTTCTTCTTCTTCAATTGCTTCAACTTCACGAGGTAGGTTCTCCATGAACTCACCCAGTTTAAAGCAAAGATCTTTGGTACCGATCTTGTTTACAGCAGAGATCTTAAAGTACTCGCCTTCCCAACCTAAAGCTTCGACGATTTCTTGAATCTTTTCGTCAGCTTCTTCTTCAGGCATTAGGTCAACTTTATTGAACACTAACCAACGAGGTTTCTGTGCCACTTTTTCGCTGTATTGCTCAAGCTCGTCAATGATCGTCAGTGCATTCTGAATAGGATCAGAACCATCGATCGGCAAAATATCGATCATATGCAGAAGAACGCGACAACGCTCAAGGTGCTTCAAGAAACGAATACCAAGACCAGCGCCATCAGCTGCGCCTTCGATCAAGCCAGGGATATCGGCAACGACGAAACTCTTCTCAGGGACAACACTTACCACACCTAAGCTAGGGATTAGCGTGGTAAACGGGTAATCAGCCACTTTTGGTTTCGCAGCAGATACTGAGCGAATAAAAGTAGATTTACCAGCGTTTGGCAAGCCAAGCATACCAACATCCGCTAATAGAAGAAGCTCTAAACGCAGTTCGCGAACTTCACCTTTAGTACCCATTGTCTTTTGACGAGGAGCACGGTTAACCGACGACTTAAAACGCGTGTTACCAAGACCGTGCCAACCACCTTTACCAACCATTACTTTTTTGCCATGTTCAGCAACTTCAGCAACGATTTCATTAGTGTGGATATCAACAGCACGAGTACCTACAGGTACTTTCATGGTCATATCTTTACCACGTTTACCCGTACAGTTACCACCGCGGCCATTTTCGCCACGCTCTGCATTGTAAAAACGTTGGAAACGGTAATCGATCAGTGTGTTTAAGTTCTCATCCGCTTGGATGTAAACATCACCGCCATCACCGCCATCACCGCCGTCAGGACCACCTTTAGCGACGAATTTTTCGCGCCAAAAGCTTACTGTACCATTACCGCCATCACCGGCTTCTATTTTTACTGATGCTTCATCAACGAATTTCATTTTTTAACTCCGCACTTACGTTGCGTTACCACTCATCAAGGAGTGATATAAATTCTAGCAGATCCGTGTTTAGATCGATCACCTAAGATCTAGATCGATCTGCAACCAAGGAACAAATAAGGAGAGGTTCTTTGCTTTCTGTTTCTTAAAAAACAAACGGCTTCTCAAAACTAAACTGCTTATCAAACACCAAATTGCTTCTCAAACTAAAGCCAGAGCGTCTACTTTTTTATTCTCGCTATAAATAAAAAACCCTGCCGAATCGGCAGGGCTTTTGAATTCAGCTTGAAAGCTAGTATAAATAATCTAATAAAAGATTAAATTACTCAGCTTCGATGCTTACAAACTTACGGTTTTTAGGACCTTTTACTGCAAATTTCACTTTACCTTCAGTAAGAGCGAAAAGAGTATGGTCTTTACCGATGCCAACGTTTGTGCCAGCGTGGAACTTAGTACCACGTTGACGAACGATGATGTTACCTGCAAGAACAGATTCACCACCAAAACGCTTAACACCAAGACGTTTGCTTTCTGAATCGCGGCCGTTATTAGTAGAACCGCCAGCTTTTTTATGTGCCATTGTTAAACTCTCCTAATACTTAAGCGTTAATGCCAGTGATTTTCACTTCTGTGAACCACTGACGGTGACCAGCTTGCTTACGCGAGTGCTTACGACGACGGAACTTAACGATTTTTACTTTATCGCCACGACCGTGTTGTACTACTTCTGCAGTAACCTTGCCACCTTCAACAAGAGGTGCACCAACAGCGATTTCTTCGCCGTTAGCAACAAGAAGAACTTTATCAAATTCTACAGTTGCACCAGTTTCAACGTCTAATTTCTCTAAACGAAGTGTTTGACCTTCGCTTACTCGGTGTTGTTTGCCACCAGATTGGAAAACAGCGTACATATTTTACTCCGCTTTTTCCGCACAGCCTATGGTTGTTAATTCTACAACTCGGGTGTGCGCTAAACTAATCAATAGGGCGCAGATTCTACGGGAATCATGCCGCTATGACAAGCCATATTTTTAAAATATTGGCGAAAACATGTTCGCCAAAGAAAAGTGCGGCAATGATGCCTTTAAGTGATGTATTAATCAACGTTTTTTAGTGTATTATTCAACAATTAAATACAACGTATAAGCCTTACAGGGTCTAACTTCAGCCGGATGAACAATGGATTTTAAAGCTATCCAAACGCTTACTGCCAATGATATGGCAAAAGTGAATGAAACAATTCAAGCCCAACTTAATTCTGACGTAAGTTTAATCAACCAGCTTGGTTTTTATATCGTTAGCGGTGGTGGCAAACGCCTACGCCCTTTGCTTGCTCTTTTATCAGCTCGTGCACTTGGTTACCAAGGTGAAGCTCACATCACCTCAGCCGCTTTTATTGAGTTTATCCACACAGCAACACTGCTTCATGACGATGTTGTCGACGAATCAGACATGCGACGTGGCAAAGCTACAGCGAATGCGGCTTTTGGTAATGCAGCTAGCGTTTTGGTTGGTGATTTTATTTACACCCGCTCATTCCAGATGATGACGACGCTTGGATCTTTAAGGATCCTTGAGCTAATGAGCGAATCAGTAAATGTGATTGCCGAGGGTGAAGTTCAACAATTGATGAACTGTAATAACCCAGACACCACAGAAGAAAGCTACATGCAGGTGATCTATTCAAAGACCGCTCGTTTGTTTGAAGCCGCAACCCAAATCGGCGCAATTCTTACAGAGTCTTCACCTGAGATCGAAACTGCGATGCAAAACTACGGTAAGTACCTAGGAACAGCATTCCAGCTTATTGATGATGTGATGGACTACACCGCTGATGGTAAAGAGATGGGTAAAAATGTTGGTGATGACTTAGCAGAAGGCAAACCGACGTTACCATTACTTTACGCTATGCATAATGGCTCGCCAGACCAAGCGAGCATGATTCGTGAAGCGATTGAAAAAGCCAATGGTATGGAACGTCTCGACGACATCATGTCTGTCATGAAAGAGACAGGCTCGTTAGAGTACACGACCAATAAAGCCTATGAAGAAGCTGATAAAGCTATTGCTGAGCTTTCTATTCTTCCTGAGTCAGAATACAAGCAGGCTTTAACTACGCTAGCTCACCTTGCAGTAAAACGTAGCAAGTAAATAGAGGCTAAGCAGTAAGTAGACAGCTATACAAAAAAGAGCCTGTTGGCTCTTTTTTTGATCCTGCTAGATAATACTCTGGGTCTCAATAACGACTCGATTCTAACGATAGAGGTAATTGCGCTTCGATCTCTTCAAGTTCTTCCAATGGAACCGCATATTGTTTATGACTATTGTAAGACTCAAACAACGCGAACTGCTCTTGCTCATCGATAACCAATATCTTGCCCAAGCGACCTAGGTAGTTAACATTCATTCCTTTTTGTACTCTAGTCATAGTTCAATACCCTAATTCTTCGTGGTTAGAAAAAGATTACGAGTGGGTTGAATACAAGGATCAAAAAAGCCGATCGCAATGATCGGCTTTCGTTAACTGTCGTTTTAGCAGAGTTCAGTTATCTATCGCTTATTTAGCGAATTCAACACCAATCTCAATATCGCCATTTAGCGTTTCTAGCATGCTGTCTAGTGCATTGCGTTCGAAATCGCTCAGTTCACCGTAGCTAAGAATCGCTTCAGCGCCTTCTTTGCCAAGTTTAACTGGTTGTGCGAAGAATGGTGCGTGCTCGCCTTCACCTTCAACGTAGGCACACTCAATCACGTTCTCTTCGCCTTGAAGTGCTTTCACTAGAGCAAGACCGAAGCGACAAGCCGCTTGCCCCATAGATAGAGTCGCACTACCGCCACCCGCTTTAGCTTCTACTACTTCAGTACCCGCGTTTTGGATGCGAGTTGTTAGCGCTGCGATTTCTTCGTCAGTAAACTCAACACCTTCAACTTGAGAAAGCAGAGGAAGGATCGTTACACCTGAGTGACCACCGATAACAGGAACACGAATGTCGCCTGGATCTTTATCTTTCAGTTCAGCAACGAACGTTTCAGAACGAATGACATCAAGAGTAGTAATACCGAATAAACGACGCTTGTCGTAAACGCCCGCTTTCTTAAGTACTTCAGCAGCGATTGGCACTGTTGTATTTACTGGGTTAGTAATGATACCAACACAAGCAGTAGGACAAGTAACGGCAATTTTTTCAGCTAGAGACTTAACAATGCCAGCGTTCACATTGAAAAGATCCGCACGATCCATACCAGGTTTACGAGCAACACCCGCAGAAATAAGCACAACATCCGCACCTTCAAGTGCTGGAGTTGGATCTTCACCCGCGTAACCTTTGATCGAAACAGGCGTTGGGATATGGCTAAGATCGGCAGCAACCCCCGGGGTTACCGGAGCGATGTCGTAAAGTGCAAGATCTGAACCAGCAGGCAGGCGGTTCTTTAGTAGTAGGGCTAGGGCTTGACCGATGCCACCAGCGGCACCAATAACAGCTACTTTCATTGTTATTCTCCTTGAGAGCTTTCTCTTATAGATTCTTTGTAGGGTAATTCTTGAGCTAAATTAAGGCTAAAAAGCTAAATTATCGCTAAAAAACTATATTAATCACAAAGTGATTACAATCAATTAACGCTAGCTTTGCGACTTCGCGCAAGTCAATAAAACCGTGCTACACAGCAAGTTCGCATTATGGCGATAATCATTTGAAATGACAAAACAACTCGTCTTAAATAACACATTATCCTATTAAATTTTTACAGTGATATGACTAACAAATTACCGTGATATTTTGGCGAGAACTGAATATGTATGCGAGAATATGCAAACATCTTTGTTAATGAATAAGAATGACATATGCGCAATACAGAAAAACAAGACAACTTAGTTCGAGCTTTTAAATCACTACTAAAAGAAGAACGTTTTGGTTCGCAAGGCGAGATTGTCGATGCCCTGAAGCATGAAGGCTTTGAAAGTATCAACCAATCTAAAGTTTCGCGTATGTTAACTAAGTTTGGCGCAGTGCGAACACGCAATGCAAAAATGGAGATGGTTTACTGTCTTCCTGCTGAACTTGGTGTTCCGACGGTTTCAAGCTCTTTAAGAGAGTTAGTGTTAGATATTGACCACAACAATGCATTGGTTGTGATACACACTGGCCCTGGTGCCGCGCAGCTTATTGCTCGCTTATTAGATTCATTAGGTAAGTCAGAAGGCATACTGGGGGTAGTTGCTGGAGATGATACTATCTTCATTACTCCAACCTTATCAGTTACCACTAAGCAACTGTTCGATTCTGTATGCGAACTGTTTGAATACGCAGGATAATTGCTCACAGTTTCATAACTATCAGCCATTACTATTGGATCACAAACACCTATTTAGTTCGTGATCCAAATCACATCCTAAGATATCTATCCCGCCTCTCCCAAAAATCACTAACTCATTGATTTTAAAAAACTCAATAGCAAATCAAACACGAGATCCAACCGTCATTTGTTAGATTTTTTCGCTATATCTTTTAACATTTGAGTAATTTTCTGCCAATTTTTGATATTATTCAGCCACTTTTTCATCACATGGATTGAAAAAGGTGCCGTTTCCAAATAGGAAACTCCAGAAACGACTACACTTGTTTCAGGGTTAATAATGAATAAAGGAAGGGAAATTCATGGCATTTACCAAACTGATTAAAGTTGGGGCTATTGCAGCTGCTGTAATGGGCGCTGGCGCAGTTAACGCTCAAGAGTTCATCACAATTGGTACTGGTTCAGTAACGGGTGTTTATTACCCGACTGGTGGTGCAATTTGTAAGCTAGTGAACAAAGGCCGTAAAGACCACAACATTCGTTGTTCTGTCGAGTCTACTGGCGGTTCAATCTACAACGTTAATACCATCCGTGCTGGTGAACTAGATTTCGGTGTTGTTCAATCGGACTGGCAATACCACGGCTACAACGGTACAAGTAAGTTCAAAGACCAAGGCGAATACAAGAAACTTCGTGCTATGTTCTCTCTACATACAGAACCGTTCAACATCATCGCTCGCACCGATGCAGGTATTAACAATGTTTCAGACCTAGCTGGTAAGCGTGTCAACATTGGTAACCCTGGTTCTGGCGACCGTGCAACGATGGGTGTTGTAATGGACTCTATGGGCTGGACTAACGATAGCTTCAAGCTTGCTTCTGAACTGAAAGGTTCTGAGCGTTCACAAGCACTTTGTGATAACAAGATTGATGCATTCATTTACATGGTTGGTCACCCGAACGGATCAATTAAAGAAGCGACAACGTCTTGTGATGCAAAACTGGTTTCTGCAACAGGTCCACAGATCGACAAGATCGTAGCTGAAAACCCATACTACGCATACAGCACAGTACCTGCTGGTATGTACCGCGGTACAGATGCTGACGTAAATAGCTTCGGTGTTGCTGCAACTATGGTAACAACTTCAGACGTTTCGGATGAAGTAGCATACAACGTTGCTAAAGCAGTATTTGAAAACTTCGCAACATTCAAACGTCTGCACCCAGCATTTGCTAACCTGAAAAAAGAAGACATGGTTAAAGCGGGTATCTCTATCCCTCTTCACCCAGGTGCCGCAAAATACTACAAAGAAGTAGGTCTTCTAAAGTAACTCTACTTTAAGCCTACTAAACCAATAAGGAGGCTAGTCCTCCTTATTGGCTTTTCACGTTTTATAAAAATAATTTAAGTGAAAAGAACAACCCTTTAAGTTTCTCCAATTTGGAGGACTTACCTTCGTATCAAGCCTAAGACAAAGACGAACAAAGAACGCATTTCTCTATCCATTCACTACACTAGATAGGAAAGAAATCACGTTTAGTTGTTCGTAACAAAAGGCAGACCATCAATAATAAGGATAAAGTACATGACGCAGACAACATCACCGTCTCCAGATGTGCAAGAAATGGTGGCACAATCAGATACTGGTGCGCGTAGCCCTCGTGGTATCCAAGGCCGTATTTTATGGTTTGTGCCTCTATGTTGGTCACTGTTCCAACTTTGGTATGCATCTCCGCTGCCATTCATTTTTAACTTCGCAATTTTAAACGACACTGAAGCTCGAGCAATTCACCTTACGTTTGCTATTTTCCTAGCCTTTACCGCTTATCCAGCCATGAAGAATTCGCCTAGGGATCGCATCCCAGCCGTCGACTGGATATTAGCGCTTGTAGGTAGCTTTTCAGCTTCTTATATCTATATTTTCTATACTCAACTCGCTGAACGTTCAGGCGCTCCAACAACGTTTGATATTGTTGCAGCGGTATTCGGTATGGTTCTACTGCTTGAAGCAACACGACGCGCTTTAGGTCCACCTCTTATGGTTGTGGCAGCAGTCTTCCTACTTTACACCTTTGGTGGCCCTCACATGCCAGACGTTATTGCCCACAAAGGTGCGAGCCTGAACAAGGCAATGTCGCATCTGTGGTTAACAACAGAAGGTGTGTTCGGTGTTGCTCTTGGCGTATCAACGTCATTCGTATTCTTGTTTGTACTGTTTGGTGCAATGCTTGAGCGTGCTGGCGCGGGTGCTTACTTCATCAAAGTGGCATTCTCTCTGCTTGGCCACATGAAGGGCGGCCCAGCGAAAGCAGCCGTTGTAGCATCTGGTTTATCTGGTCTGGTATCAGGTTCTTCGATTGCTAACGTAGTTACCACAGGTACCTTTACTATCCCGCTAATGAAGCGTGTTGGTTTCCCGGGAACAAAAGCGGGTGCAGTAGAAGTCGCAGCTTCAACCAATGGTCAATTAACACCACCGATCATGGGTGCAGCAGCATTCTTGATGGTTGAGTACGTGGGCATCTCTTACGTAGAAGTAATCAAAGCAGCACTACTGCCCGCTCTGATCTCTTACATCGCCCTGATTTACATTGTTCACTTAGAGGCATGTAAAGCAGGTATGACGGGCTTACCTCGTCGTCACACACCAACTATCGTGCAAAGCCTACTCTCTTTCACTGGTACTATCTTAGGCCTATGCGTCATCAGTGCTGCGGTTTACTACGGTGTCGGCTGGACAAAAGATGTCTTTGGCGCTGCAGCCACACCAATTGTGACTGTTGCTCTATTAGTCTCTTATGTCGCTCTGGTTCGTGTTTCTGCTAAATACGCAGCTGAAGGTGGAATGGAAATCGACGAGAACCTAACAGAAGTACCTGATCCAGGCCCAACGATTAAGTCTGGCCTTCACTTCCTACTGCCTATCGTAGTTCTAGTTTGGTGTTTAACGGTTGAACGTTTCTCTCCAGGTCTATCGGCATTCTGGGCGACCGTGTTCATGATCTTCATTTTGATCACGCAGCGTCCTTTAATGACTCTGATGAACAAATCAGACGATCTCGCAGAACAAACAAAAGCAGGCTTCGTTGATCTAGCAGAGAGCTTAGTTTCAGGCGCACGTAACATGATCGGTATCGGTGTAGCGACAGCTGCAGCAGGTACGGTTGTAGGCGTGGTAACGCTGACAGGTATCGGCCTTGTAATGACCGATTTTGTTGAGTTCATCTCAGGCGGTAGCATCATTCTAATGTTGTTATTCACTGCGGTAATCAGCTTGATCTTAGGTATGGGCTTGCCAACAACGGCGAACTACATCGTTGTATCAACATTGATGGCACCAGTAATTGTTACCTTAGGTGCAGCGCACGGCTTGATCATTCCACTGATTGCGGTTCACTTATTCGTGTTCTACTTCGGTATTCTTGCGGACGATACACCTCCGGTAGGTTTGGCTGCATTTGCGGCCGCTGCGATTGCTAAATCAGACCCGATTCGTACCGGTATTCAAGGTTTTACCTACGATATCCGGACCGCGATATTGCCGTTCATGTTCATCTTCAACACCCAACTACTGTTGATGGGCATTGATTCTTGGTGGCACTTAGCACTGACGATTTTCTCTTCAGTTACTGCGGTACTTATCTTTGCAGCAGCGACACAAGGTTGGTGGTTCACTAAGAACAAGTGGTGGGAAACTATACTGCTTATCGTTCTGACCTTCTCTTTCTTCCGCCCTGGCTTCTGGTGGGACATGATTTATCCAGAGAAAGTTCTTTCACCTGGAGTTGAGATCGCTCAAATCACAGAAAATCTATCTGTGGGACAATCACTTGAATTGAGAGTCGGTGGCGAAAACTTAGAAGGTAACTATTCTGAGATAACAGTTCGCCTTCCGTTTGAAGATTCTGCGACAACAAGTGAAGACCGCATTGCTTCAATGGGCCTAATGCTGACCCAAGCTGACGATAAGATGATTGTTGATATGGTTGAGTTTGGTAGCCCTGCTGAAGCTGCTGGCATTGACTTTGATTGGGAAATTAAATCCGTTATCCAAGATGCAGAACGACCAATGAAAGAGTGGGTATTCTTACCTGCCCTATTAATTTTGATTGGTTTAGCGATGAACCAAAGAAGGCGTGCTCGTAAGGATGAGATTAGCGCGTAATGGATAGAGCCAAATAGCGCTCTACTCTATTTGGCTTTTTACTACATGGAAAAGATAATTACAGCGCTTGGTATGTACTCGGCGCTGCTCAAAAAGAGACGAATACATGTATAGACAAATCCTTGTTCCCGTTGATCTGAACGACAAAGGCTTTTCTGATAAAGCGGTCGAGCTAGCGGTATGGCACGCGAAACACAGTAATGCTGAGATCCACATTCTGAACGTATTACCGGGCATCCACATGTCGATGGTAGCGTCTTACTTCCCGAAAGATGCAGCAAACCAAATGAAGCTTGATGTTAAAAATCAGCTGAAAGAATTTGCTGATAAGCATATCGACGATGATGTGATCTATAAAGTTCACGTTGCCGAAGGCAAGACCTACACAACGATTCTTGATTGCGCAGAAAAACTAGGGGCAGATCTTATCGTGATGCCTAGTCATAAGCGTTCAAAAATCGACAAGGTTGTACTTGGTTCTGTTGCAAGCAAAGTGGTTCAGAACTCACCAATCAATGTATTGGTAGTTAAGCCGCAAGGCTAAATCACTTAATCGACACAACGATCTAAATCTAAAAAGGTTGGCCTAAAAGCCAACCTTTTTAGATTTTGTGCTTGCACCATTAAATACTTCCAATCAACTCACTAAGTTCTGCGGATTACCTGCAACAAACCCATCAATATTATCGATTAAGATATCAGACAGTTTTTGAATTGAACTGTCGCTGCCCCACGCCACATGTGGTGTTAGCAGTAAATTAGGTAAGTGGCTGTTAGCCAATAGTGGATTCGAATTATCTGCAGGTTCTTGTGTAAACACATCCATGCCCGCACCTGCAATCTCATTACTTTTCAAAGCTTCAACTAAGGCCTGCTCATCGACAAGTCCACCACGGCCAGCATTAATTAATACCGCACTTGATTTCATCATGGTTAGCTCTCGCTCTGAAATCAGATTTCGAGTCGCTTCAGTTAATGGACAATGTAAGCTGATCGCATCCGCTTGCTGTAACACCGTATCAAAAGGTAGATACCCTTCTCGACAAGAATCAGCCCCTTTACGCTCAGCAAAGATGACATTCATACCAATTGCTTTAGCCAATATCGCTGTTGCTTGTCCTAAGCCACCACTACCGATTAAGCCTAATGTACTGCCTGCAACATCTTGAATCGGATGAGTAAAGAAGCAGAATTGTTGATCCTTTTGCCACTCGCCGGCTTCGATGTCTTGATGATAACCAACGAGATTTCGTTTTAACGCAAACAACATAGCGATAACGTGTTCAGGTACCGATTGAGTCGCATAGCCCTGTACGTTAGCCACTGCGATATTGTTACCCTTACAGTAGCCAACATCGACATTGTTCACACCCGTTGCTGAAACAGCTATTAGCTTAAGTTGTTGTGCTTGAGCCAAATTCGATTCGTTAAGCACGACCTTGTTGGTAATAACCACATCAGCGCCTTCTATTCGTTCAGACACTTGTTCTGGCGAAGTGAAGTCATACTCCACCCACTGATGCTCAAAGCTAAGGGGTTTTAAATGTATTTGAGATGGGATGGTAGCTCTGTCGAGAAAGACCACTTTCAACTTCGGCATTGTACGTCCTTGCATTGGTATTGATGGCACCATTCTAAGCTTTTAGCTTACTGTAGTCTGGAAGCTCTGGCGCAATTTCAAAGTGCTGCTCGATTTGTGGCGATGCTTGAGGGTAAAAATCACAAGGGACAAAGGCTTTGAACAGTTGGTTGTTCGCTGGATGATAGAAGCTCAGTTCACACGCATGTAAAGCTAGCCGATCGCTATACTCAAAAGCTTCAGGCGTTGCGTAAAACTCGTCGCCCACAATTGGATTCCCTATTTCCATACAATGCACACGCAACTGATGAGAGCGGCCGGTGATAGGCAGTAGCTTCAATAAGGTCGTTTGAGCCTCTTGTTGC
This sequence comes from Vibrio sp. 1F263, assembly GCF_041439035.1. Taxonomy (NCBI): domain Bacteria; kingdom Pseudomonadati; phylum Pseudomonadota; class Gammaproteobacteria; order Vibrionales; family Vibrionaceae; genus Vibrio; species Vibrio sp. 1F263. The sequence goes on from NZ_JBGONI010000031.1 coordinate 13,612, forward strand.
TCAACCACATAGCGAGTCTGAGATGGTTTACCCTCGTCGAAACACACTTTCTGTCTAGGACGATTCGGCCAGTCGCAAATAAGAGGAAGATCAATCAAACCTTCTTTGTCTTCCACTGAACCCCACACTCGTGCGTAATAAAGTTTGTGTGTCAGTCGATATTGAAATTGCTTCTTCAAATGACGCTCAGCTTGCTTGTGTTTAGCGAGCAACATCAAACCCGATGTCGACATATCCAACCGATGCACAACTTGAACCTCCGGAAATTCGACAACCAACCGGCTCCACATACTGTCGTAGTGCTCTGACAGCCTCCCCGGCACCGAAAGTAGGCCTGCTGGCTTGTTCACCACAAGAATATCATCATCTTGATAGACAATATCAGTCCACGGTTCTCGTGGTGGTGTGTACTGTTCTAACGCCATTAGAGCCTCTAACTACTAAGGAAGTTTTGATTTTTTACTTCATTTCGCGATTGATCACTCGATAGGAATATAGTCGAGCGCTAAGCTTTAACCAAGCTACAGTTTAACCAAACTACAGATACAAATAAGGCCTTCGTAATGAAGGCCTTATTTCGTTAAAGCATTTAGCTAATTCAAAACTAGTTGTGAGAAACCACAATCAAACGTAGCGAATCAAGCTGAACCTGAGCCTTGCTGATGTAACCTGTCAGTTCATTGATTTGAGCTTCGATAACCTCCAGTTCTTCATCACGAATGTTAGGATTAACCGCTTTAAGCGCTTGTAGGCGTTCTAGCTCACCGTTCAAGTTAGTTTGCATATCTTTCTGAGCTTGTTGACGAACTTCTTCAACCTTCGGCAGTACATGCGTCTCACCTGCTTCGATTAGCTTGTGAATCTCACCTTGTACCGAGTTCACTAGCTTGCTCGCTAAATGACGGTTTACCGGGCTTAGTTGACGGTTAAAGCTATCGAATTCAACCTGAGCAGATAAATCGTTACCACGACCATCCATCATCAAGCGAATCGGCGTCTTAGGCAGGAACTGGCTGATACCGCTGCGCTTTGGCGCTTGTGCATCAACAAGGTAAACCAACTCAAGTAGAATCGTACCGACTGGCAGCGCTTTGTTCTTCAGTAGAGATACCGCAGACGCACCCACACCTTCACTCAATAGCAGATCAATACCGCCCTGAATCATTGGGTGTTCCCAGCTAATAAAATTCATGTCTTCACGAGAAAGCGCGGTTTCACGGTCAAACGTAATCGTTGCACCTTCATAAGGTAAGCCTGGGTAGCTTGGCACCATCATGTGTTCAGAAGGTGTCACAACTAGTGCATTTTCACCCTTGTCATCTTGGTTCAGACCAATGGTGTCAAACAGGCTCAGTGCAAAAGAAACTAGGTTAGTATCACCATCGGTAGAAGCAATTTTCTCTGCAATCTCATGGGCTTTATCGCCACCATTTGAATGCATCTCTAGTAGGCGATCTCGGCCTTTTTCTAGATCCGATTTCAGGCTTTGATTGAGCTTCGCTGACTCTTCAATCACTTCATCAAGCTGCTCAGTGTTACCAGAAGCCAGCATTTCGATCAGTACATCAGAATACTTATCGTAAACCGTGCGACCAGTAGGACAAGTCTCTGCGAATGCATTCAAACCTTCATCGAACCAACGCGCTAGAATCGCTTGCGATGTGCCTTTTAGGTAAGGGACATGAATGTCGATATCTCGAAGTTGACCGATACGGTCCAAACGACCAATACGTTGTTCAAGCAAATCCGGGTTAAACGGAAGATCGAACATCACTAACTGGTTAGCAAACTGGAAGTTACGACCTTCAGAACCGATTTCGCTACAGATAAGAACCTGAGCGCCGCCCTCTTCTTGAGCAAAATAAGCCGCAGCTTTATCACGCTCTAGAATCGACATGCCTTCGTGGAATACCGTTGCACGCACGCCTTCACGCTCACGCAGTGCTTGCTCTAATTGCAAAGCAGTACTTGCTCGAGAAGCGATCACTAGGATCTTTTCGCTGCGCTTGTCTTGGATTTTTTCAATCAACCAGTTCACACGTGAATCGAACTGCCACCAGCTTGAATCTTCACCTTCAAATTCTTGGAAGATCTCTTCTGGATACAACATCTTCATCGCTCGAGCTTCTGGCGCCATCTTGCCACCGATCATGCCCGATACACGCATCGAGGTTGTGTACTGCGTTGGAATGTCCATCGGCAGTAGGTTTACATTACGCTTAGGGAAGCCTTTGATTGCAGCTCGTGTATTTCTAAAAAGAACACGGCCAGTACCATGGCGATCCATAAGGTTATCAATCAGTTCTTGGCGAGCTAAGGCTTGCTCTTCTTCGCTGCTATCGCCTTCAATCACGCGGAATAGAGGCTCAACATCTTGCTCAGACAGAAGCTCTGTGATCTGGTTCTTCGCGCTATTTTCAAGCTTCACGCCAGAGAACAATGCCTTTACAGCATCAGCAACTGGCGCGTATTGGTCTTCTTCTTCAACGAATGCTTCGTAATCGTAGAAGCGATCAGGATCAAGCAGACGCAGACGCGCAAAGTGACTCTCACGACCAAGCTGTTCAGGGGTCGCTGTCAGTAGTAATACGCCAGATGTGTTTTCAGCTAATCCTTCAACCACTTGGTATTCGCGGCTCGGTTTGTCTTGGCTCCACTCAAGGTGGTGCGCTTCATCGACAACCAACAAATCCCACTCACCTTCAAGTGCTTGCTCGTAGCGCTTGCGGCTCTTGCGTAGGAAATCCAAAGAACACAAAACGTATTGCTGTGTATCGAATGGATTATCTGATTCTGCGAAAGATTCTATGCAACGCTCTTCATCAAAGATAGAGAAGTGCAGGTTGAAACGGCGCATCATCTCTACTAACCACTGGTGTTGTAGAGTTTCAGGAACCACAATCAGAATACGTTCAGCACGGCCAGACAACACCTGTTGGTGGATGATCATGCCCGCTTCTATGGTTTTACCTAGGCCAACTTCATCAGCCAGTAAAACGCGCGGAGCGTGACGACGACCGACTTCATGAGCAATGTACAATTGGTGAGGAATCAGGCCCGCACGCATACCACACAAGCCGCGCATTGGGCTCTTATGTTGTTGGTATTGGTTGCTTAAAGCACGGTAGCGCAACACAAAGTTATCCATACGGTCGATTTGACCTGCGTACAGCTTATCTTGTGGCTTGTTAAAGCGGATCTGGTTACTTAAAAAGATTTCACGCAGAGTCACCTCTGTCTCTTGAGTATCTTCACGAGTACCCAAATAAGTCAGTAGCCCTTTATCTTCGATAACTTCTTCAACAGATAAAGACCAACCTTCTTGGCATTCGATGACATCGCCTACATTGAACGCCACTCGGGTTACGGGAGCATCTGTGCGTGCATAGACGCGGTTTTCTTCTGACGCAGCAAACATTACTGTTACTGTGCGAGCATCCATTGCTACAACGGTACCTAAACCTAAATCGCTCTCCGTATCGCTTATCCAGCGTTGCCCCAAAGCAAATGTCATGAATCGACTACCTCAATCTTATAGTTGGAATTTGGTCTTTCTAACTGCAATTTCAAACAAGAACGTTATTGCTCTTGAACTAAAAATATAGCCAAAAATGCCTAGTTTGCAGCCACTTTTTAAGTGCGCTCTTAATAATAAATATCTTGAGAAAATGGTGCAGAAAAAGGTCGCTAATCTTACTCGATGCTGTGATTTAGGTCACGCCTAAAGGAGACGATTTCATACTTTTTTTCTGTTTTCATAAGTGCAATCAAACTGTCAAAAAATCATGGTTATTCTATGGAGAGCAGAATGCAGCTCTCAAATGAAGTTTAGGTGAGTTGTTGACTATCACTAGAATCAGATACTAACCTTTATATGAGCTTAATCTACGTTCAATGAATGCAAGGCAAGCCGCACGTCGGCAAGGAGATGCTATGGGCGAGACCAACCGGAAGCTATTTGTTTTAGACACCAATATCCTACTTCACGAACCCTTCGCTATATTTTCTTTCCAAGAGCACGATGTCGTTATCCCAATGACAGTGCTAGAAGAACTCGACAGAATCAAAGACAGTAAAAGAGATGTTGCTCGAGATGCGAGAATTGCGATTCGAACGCTCGAAGACTTATTCAGGGAAGCCACACCAGACCAAATATCGGAAGGCATCCCTTTTTCTAAAGACATAAACGCATCTGGCAGTATTTCAATACTCGCTGACTACGAACTTCAAGAAAGCATCAAAGCCTTCGCCGATGACAAAGCTGGCGATAACCGAATCCTCAACGCAGTCCTCTATCTTCAAAATAAACGCGCGCCACGCGAAGTGGTTCTTATCACCAAAGACATCAACATGCGTTTACGAGCCAAAGGCGCCGGTGTCCGTTTTGTTGAAGACTATCAAACCGACCAATTGATTGATGATATCCAATACCTCACCAAAGGCTTCCAACAACTGGAAGGCTCATTTTGGGATGGTATCGATAATGTCGAGAGCAGAAGTTTAGGCGGAAAGACGCTGCACACCTTAGCAAGAGCGCCGTTCGAGCCAACCTTTCTCAACCAGTATGTGATTGACGAAGAAAGTGACTTTGCCGCTCGAGTCGAAGAGATTGAAACTGAAAGAATTACACTAAGAGACCTCAGTCGCGAAAGACTAATGAATCGCAGAGCATGGGACATCACACCCAAAAACGTATACCAAGGTATGGCGATCGATGCCCTGCTCGACCCTGATATTGATCTGGTGATTCTTACAGGCGCAGCGGGGAGTGGTAAGACACTGTTAGCCATGGCTGCTGCACTTGAACAAACCATTGAACGTAAACAGTTCGATAAGATCATCGTAACCCGAAACACACCAGATATAGGTGAGTCGATAGGGTTTCTTCCGGGTACAGAGGAAGAGAAGATGTTGCCTTGGTTAGCTGCAGTGACCGATACACTGGAAGCGCTGCACAAGAATGATCACTGTACAGAAGGCTCGATGAAGTACATCTGTGATAAAGCCAACATCCAGTTCAAATCGATTAACTTTATGCGTGGTCGTTCAATTCAGAATGCGTTTGTGCTTTTGGATGAGTGTCAGAACCTCACCGCTTCACAAATCAAAACCATCATCACCCGTTGTGGTGAAGGGACCAAGATCGTCTGCTCAGGAAACCTAGCGCAGATAGATTCTTCCTACCTAACTCCTGTGACCTCGGGGCTCACCTACATGGTCGAGCGTTTTAAAAACTTCGAAGGCAGTGCCAACATCCACCTCAATGGTGTGGTGCGTAGCCGACTGGCTGAGTTCGCGGAAGAGAACATGTAGACTCTGCGCGCTCACAGAACCAGTAACCTATAAACAAAAAGCGCCTCACAATAGAGGCGCTTTCAATCTATTTTATGACGAGAGGTTTTGAAATTAACTCGTGCTGCTGACCTGAATTACTCAGTACCACCAACCGTTAGTGAGTCTAGTTTCAATGTTGGTTGACCAACACCCACAGGCACACTTTGACCAGCCTTACCACACACACCAACACCACGGTCGATGCTTAGGTCATTACCGACCATAGACACCTGCTGCATTGCTTCGATACCAGAACCGATCAGCGTCGCGCCCTTCACTGGGTGAGTGATCTTGCCGTTTTCAATCATGTACGCTTCAGAAGCTGAGAACACAAACTTACCTGATGTGATATCAACCTGACCGCCACCGAAGTTCGGTGCGTAGATGCCTTTCTCAACCGTTGCAATGATCTCTTCCGGTGTGTGTTCGCCCGGCAGCATGTATGTATTCGTCATACGTGGCATTGGAAGATGCGCGTAAGACTCACGACGACCGTTACCTGTAGGTGCTACACCCATTAGACGAGCGTTTAGCTTATCTTGCATGTAACCTTTTAGGATGCCGTTTTCGATTAGCGTGTTGTACTGACCATTAACGCCTTCATCATCGACGTTCAATGAACCACGTAGATCCGTTAGTGTACCGTCATCAACAATCGTACATAGGCTTGATGTAACTTGCTCGCCGATCTTGCCAGAAAATACTGAAGACTCTTTACGGTTGAAATCACCTTCTAAACCGTGGCCTACCGCTTCATGCAGTAGAACACCCGGCCAACCAGAACCAAGAACCACAGGCATTGCACCAGCAGGCGCAGCAACCGCTTCAAGGTTAACTAATGCCTGGCGAATCGCTTCATCAGCGAATTGGTAAGCAACTTGAGAACCGTTAGCATCACTTAAGAAGAAATCGTAACCAAAACGACCACCGCCACCGGCACTGCCACGCTCACGACGATCACCCTTCTGTGCAAGTACGCTAATAGACAAGCGAACCAGCGGACGAATATCACCAGCGTAGGTGCCATCAGTCGCAGCAACCAGCATCTGCTCATGCACACCACTTAGGCTTACCGATACTTCAGTCACCATCGGCTCTTTAGTACGAATGTAAGCATCAAGCGCTTTAAGTAATTCTGTCTTTTGCTGTTTTTCCCAGCTTGCTAGCGGATTAACTGCATCATAGTAAGCTTGGTTAGAGTTACGCTTGAAAGCTTGTACCTTACCGTTTTGCCCTTGCTTAGCGATACCGCGAGCCGCGATTGCACTCTGTTTAAGGCCATCCAATTGGATTTGGTCAGAGTAAGCAAAACCGGTTTTTTCACCAGATACCGCTCGTACACCAAGACCACAATCGATATTGAAAGAGCCGTCTTTAATAATGCTGTCTTCTAGCACTAAAGATTCATGCCAGCTTGACTGAAAGTAGATATCAGCATAATCAATTTGGCGGGTAGCAATGCTCGCCAATGTATCTGCGATATTTTGCTCCGTCAGCCCTGTTGGGTTTAGTAGCGCTTCTTCAATTTGATTGATGCTCATAAATGGCTCTTATTTGTAATTAAAATTGATTGGTAAATCGAGAATGCTGCGCGATTGGCATATTTTGCCTGATTGATTCGCAACTGGATGTGTCTATCTCAACCACCATACTTTTAGGATCTTGGTCTAGTTGTGCAACCACTCGTCCCCATGGATCAACCACCATTGAGTGTCCCCATGTTTCTCTTTGGCAAGGGTGATTTCCGCCTTGCCCTACCGCGATAATCCACGATTGCGTTTCGATCGCGCGGCATCTTAATAATGCTTCCCAGTGAGCTTGCCCTGTTACTGCGGTAAAAGCTGCCGGTACCACTATGATTTGTGCACCTTGCTTGCGTAACTCTGAATACAAGTGCGGAAAGCGCACATCATAACAAATACTCAAACCTAAGCGACCAAAAGGCGTTTCCGTTGTTACCACTCGGTCACCGGGCGTGAAAATATCCGATTCTCGATAGCACTTATGTGCATCAGCAACATCCACATCAAACATGTGTAGCTTATCGTAATGGGCCACTAAGCAACCAAAATCATCAACCACCAAAGTTGTGGTAGTCACGCCTTTAGCTGTGCTTATCGGCATACTGCCAATAACAATCCAAATTCGGTAAAGCTTTGCTAGCTCAGAGACTTTCTTTTGCAGTGGACCATCATTTAGAGGCTCAGCATACTGGTGATAGTCGGCTTTACTGCCAAAGACTAACGCGTTTTCAGGGCACACAACCCACTTAGCCCCCAACTCTTTGCACTTTGCTACTTCTTGAGCAAGATAATCAAAGTTCAAGTCAGGGCGAGGGCCTGATGTCATTTGAATCAACCCAACACAATCCATGTGTATCGCTCCTACATTCATTATGATTCAGAAATCAGCATTTCACCGTATATTAACTGATTAGGATACTAAGGTCTTTTCGGCTAATTTAAGATTTATTTGGCTAATTTAAGGCTTATTCGGCTAATTTTCTGAGTTTTTCTGGTAGCTGGAATTCTCCAGAACTGCGAGAAAGCTCGCTCACTGTTGGTGAATCCAACGGCCCTTTCACCGAATAATTAACTTGGGTAAAGACTTCAACAACCGGTGAAATAACCGTAGTCACCGCTAACACGTATAGCGCTGTTTGAGGCGTTACCGCAAAAGCCGTTAATACTGGAATCCCGGAGGTGATATCTGGGGTGAAGTTCACTTCAGCATCGACCTCGCGTGTATTGAGGTTGGCGATCCCTTTTATTTTCATCTCACCGGCGACCGCATCCATATTCAGATCGTTAGTCAGAAAGATACCATTTTGAATCTCGCCAGTTCCTGTGATGCTGTTGAATGCCATGCCATTATCAAAAACGTCCGAGAAGTCGAGCTGCATCTTACGGATAATCGAATCTAGGCTAAACAGCCCCAGTAATCGAGCTGCGCCACTCACATCCGAGATAATACCTTTACCAAATTGGGTTTTAACGTTGCCATCAAGGGTATCCATTTTGATCCCCCAAGGCGAACCATCCCAATTCAATTGACCTTCTAACTCAAAGGGCGCTTTTTGAATCCCGGAAGTAATACCGAAGCGTTCCATTAACTCGCTGTTGTTTTCACCTTCAACATCAAGAGTTAACGATGAGTGACTCTTATCACCTTGCAGTTCCCACCAGCCACTGATATCCGCTTTATTTCCGCCGCTTCGAACCTGAATCTTATTCCACTCAATGCGATCTTCCTGCCTAGTCATCTCAACATCAACCTTACCAACTTTATACCCTTGCAGCCAAAAGTCGTTCAGGGTCAGCGTCAAATTCGGCATCGCATCATGGAGCTTTCTATCCAACTCAGAGATCAATGGTGCTTCTTGCGCCTTACGCTGTAGCAGTTGATCTTGGTTTTTCTTGTCACTCCACCCAGGAACAAACAGATGCAGGCGATCCAATGAAACCGTCAAATCATAAGGTGGCAGGTAGTTAATATCCCCTTCTAGCTCTTGGCTAGACACTTCCATTTGCCATGCTTGCTTATTTTTTCGAGCGCTAAAATCAACATCATTCCAAGAAATACCACCTAAGATCAGCTCTTTGCTCTCGAAGGTGATGCGACGTGGCGCTGGAATGGTTGGCGTGTTCATCTGGCTAAGGACAGCATCCGATGGTTGCACTGGCTCCATGACTACTGACAGCCAGTCATCGGCATTGAACTTATCGGTACGAATCAAGGCATGGTGCCCTACCACGGGGCTAATTTTATAGCCACCACGACCAAGGACTAAATTGGTCGCCGTTAATTCAGGAACATCGCCGGAAATATCAATCTCAGCTTGGTATTTAGTGCTCGGCAATTGCAGACGCGCGGTAATCGATTCTTGATTGCCCGAGGCTTGTAGCCTTGCAGAACCACTTTCTAATGACTTTTTGGCTAATGGATATGGGTAATCACTCGCTAAGTATTTGAGGTCTGACTGTAAGTCGAGTTGGTAAGTAAAACCAATATCATTAAGTTGAATATCGATCTGGCTTTGCCATTGTGCATGACCCGACAAACGGCTTAACCACTGCTCTCCGACATACGGCTTTAGAGGATTGACGTCCCAATCACCTAACACATCAAGATCCACTGCATAGCCAGGTCCATCATTAAGACCTTTAAAGTCAACCGAGATACCTTGATTAAGCAAATCAGCGGCAAGACCACTTGCTGTCACGACATCATTATCAAATTCAATACGACCAGTGGTGTTCTCTAGCACCATTGGTGGAGCTTCAATCTCAACATGGTTACCACTCAGATCTGCATATCCCCACGCTCTAGGTTCTTGTTCAGAATCAAACGGAATATTAAGCTGGAACTCAGAAGAGACATCACCACTCACTTTAAGTGCGGTTAACGCAGCACCCACAGAATCTACGAGTGGCGAAGCAGTCATGTAATTTCGAACTGCATTACCAGACGCCGTTGCTTTAGCTTCAATTTCGATATGGCCGCCTTCCCCTAAATAAGGAATACGACCAGTGATTCGATCTGCCGCCACATCCATCAATTGAGCGGAGCGAGAGTCTAAATACATCGCATCATTTTCAAATAACAGATCAAGTTGAAGGTCGGTTATCAATGGCCACGCGGTATCGAAGCTGAACTTAGCGTCTTCTAAGCCAACCCAAACTTGGAAAATACCATCATGATTGGTGTACGGATATTGGGCTAATTCACCATGCCAGAGTAATTTAACGGTGTCGGCCTTACCCGCTTGAATCGCCGTTGAAAGGTAATCGGTTAAGTCTTGGCCAAGTGCCAATGTCGGCAAATAACGCCATGTCTCACCGACGTTGTAAGCGTCCGCTTCACCATAGAAAGAAAGATAAGGGCTAGCGTTATTTGGAAAGTCCAAGCGAAATGCGCCTAGTACTTGTAAATCTGGCGTGGCTGCAGTGATTTTGTCCGACCACAGTTTCCAGCCGTTTTCATCTTGCTGCCAAACAATATCAACCTGACCTTGTTTGATATTCAGAGGCGCTTGGAAAACATCACCATAAGGAAACACATCATCAATAACATATAAGCTGGCTTTCGCTTCCGAAGCCGAGCCAAACACATGCCCTGATACTTGGCTAAAACCAGGGACTAACTCCCATTGTTCGATCGCCAAATCGGAAAAGTTCGCAGAGTAACGCAAGCTTTCAATTCCAGAGTCCATCGCAACGCGAATGTCTGAAACGATACCGCCCGGAGCCAATGCATTGATCATTTGGGTAGATTGCGAAGAATCTGGCATCAACTTGATCAACGGGGTAATGGTTTCAACATCAAGTTCAGAAACATTAAGTTCCCACGGGCCTTTATTCCACTTGAAAGCGACATCAAGCTCAGGCCAAGGCCTGTCATCCGTTCTTAGATTTAGTGAGTGACCATTTACCTGCCATCCACCATCAATTGGTGATAATTTAAAAACACCCGACTCAAGCATCAAGTCATGTTGACCACCTTCATTCCAAGTCAGTTCTGAAGGTAATACCTCAACATAAGCGCTAACTGGCTTGCTATTTCGTAGCGTTAGCCAGCTATTCAAGCTCACCGTGCCCGTCTCAATGCCGGATTCTGCCTGCATATAACGAGTTAACCAAGGCATTACTGAGATACTATCCGCGCTGACATAAAACTCGCCCGTCATATCAGTTAAAGAACCACCATCAACAAAGTTAGCACTTACTGACAAAGAGTTGAGATTAGCGTCTTTAATACTTACTACACCCTCCGCAAGGTGATGTTTACCTGAGTTTTGCCATTTTAAAGTTTCGATATCAAGCTGACGTTCTTCACCAGAGATAGTGCGATATAGAAGAGAGGAATCTTTAGCGGTCACATCCACCAAAGTTTTTAGAAGTAAATTGTCCAGCTCCTGTATCACTCGCTTGGAAGAGCCGGGGTCTTTAGGTTCATCTTTACCGTTTTGCCCGGCAAATAGATCAATTGAGCGGATATCAAGATACATTTGATTCATGACTAAGTCGGCCACAACCGGACGCATCTGCACGACCGATTGAATCAAGTCAAACTCAACTTCAACACGCTCAACAGAGAAAGCCACATCTTCTGCGTTGGGAAGGCTAGCCTTAACACCTTGCAGAGCAATAGAGGGGTGAGTGTTACGCCAAAAACCACCCACATCTTGAATAGAAAACTCAAAACCGGAATGTTGGTTTACCCAAAGCTCAATTTCAGATTGATACTTATTTAAATTGGGTAAGGCTACACGCAGTGTAGTGACAGCAATGGCTAGTGTTACTAAGAGAGTAACCACTAACCATAGACATGTACGAAGAATCAGAGTAACGCTTGAACTCACAAAATATCCATTACATCATAACAACATCAAACTGCTCTTGTATGTACAGAGGCTCAGCCTGGATTTTAACTTGCTTACCAATAAACACTTCAAGCTCAGCAAGCGCATGAGATTCCTCGCCTTCTAACGCCTCGGCAACGGCGGCAGCCGCATAAACAACAAACTTATCGGCGTCATACGCGCGATTCACTCGTGTGATCTCTCGAAGAATTTCATAACAAACGGTTTCAACTGTCTTCACGCTACCGCGACCTTCACAAGCAGGGCAGCTAGAACACAGAATATGCTCAATACTTTCACGAGTACGTTTACGAGTCATCTCAACCAGACCAAGCTGCGTGAAGCCATTAATGTTGGTTTTCACACGGTCTTTATCGAGCGCCGCTTCTAAAGAAGTTAGTACTCGCTTACGGTGTTCTTCAGACAGCATATCAATAAAATCGATAATGATGATGCCGCCTAAGTTACGAAGGCGAAGTTGACGAGCAATAGCTTGTGTCGCTTCGACGTTAGTATTGAAAATCGTCTCTTCTAGATTACGACGACCAACAAAGGCACCAGTATTGATGTCGACGGTTGTCATCGCTTCTGTTTGGTCGATAATCAGATACCCACCAGACTTCAATTCGACTTTGCGATCCAATGAACGTTGAATTTCGTTCTCGGTATCGTACATATCAAAGATAGGCTTATCACCTTCATACAACTCAAGCTTGTCTGTTAGCTCAGGTACGTATTCGGAAGTAAACTCTTTTAGGTTTTCATATTCTAGACGAGAATCGACCTGAATCTTGCTCAGCTCAGTACCGACAAAATCACGCAAGATACGTTGGCTTAAGCACAACTCACCATACAAGCGAGTACGAGCTTTGTGCTTACCACGACGTTCTAACACCTTTAGCCATAATCGCTTCAAAAATGCGGCATCTTGCGCTAACTCATTTGAATCTGCGCCTTCTGCTGCCGTGCGGATAATAAAACCACCGTGCTCATCACAGTAACGAGACACGACTTTTTTTAGGCGGTTGCGTTCTGACTCACTATCAATTCTCTGAGAAACACCAACGTGGCTTGCGCCCGGCATGAATACCAGATAACGAGACGGTAAAGTAATGTCAGTGGTTAGACGGGCACCTTTGGTACCAAGAGGATCTTTGACCACTTGAACGACAATATCTTGCCCTTGGCGAACAAGCTCTGAAATATCACGAACCTGAAATTGCTTCTTTTCATTCTCAGCAACACATTCAGTGTGGGGAACAATATCAGAGGCGTGCAAAAAAGCTGCTTTATCAAGGCCAATATCCACAAATGCCGCCTGCATTCCAGGCAAAACACGGCTTACACGTCCTTTGTAGATATTTCCTACGATCCCGCGTCGAGCATCTCGTTCGACATGGATCTCTTGAAGAGCTCCCCCTTCAATCATGGCCACACGAGTCTCACTCGGGGTCACGTTCAGCAACAATTCAGCACTCATGGTGCACCTCAGATTAGTAATTATAAGAATTCTTGCAGTAGCTGGTCCGTTTCAAATAAAGGTAAGCCGACAACGGCGTAATAACTACCTTCGATTCGGGTAACAAAGCGTCCGCCCAAACCTTGGATCCCATAGCTACCGGCTTTATCGCATGGCTCCCCTGTTTGCCAGTATTGTTCTATTTCTTTTTCACTGAGGGGTTTAAACCATACGTCGGTAATAATGATTTCTGTCTTTTGTTTTTCTTCCGATACAACAGACACTGCCGTCATCACTTGGTGACGATCATTCGCTAACTGAGTAAGCATACGCTTAGAGTCAGCAAGGTCTATTGGCTTCTCGAGCACTTGCCCTTGGCTTACGACGACTGTGTCAGAGCCCAGAACCACTGTTTCAGAATCAAGAGAAATAACATCAGAGCTAAGAGCTACAATATCAGAACTAGGAACAACATGCTGTTTTTCAGAAGGGTTATCTTTCAATAAAGACAACGCTGCTAAGGCTTTATCTAAAGATAGTCGCTTAACGTACTCTTCGGCGGTTTCTTGGGCGTGTTTACACTCTTCGACATCAGTTACAAGGACAGAAAACTCATAACCGAGTTGAGATAGCAATTCTTTACGGCGTGGAGAGCCGGATGCCAAAACTAAATGTTTCTTTTCCATCGTCACTCTACCTTACATGCCAATGGCGACGCACGCGTCTCATTAATAAAAACATCCAAGGCCAAAGTATACAGTTTATCAATGCGCTCCATAGCGATAATGGGTTGAAAACGACATCTTGGATCAAATATTCACCAAAGAATATCAGCACCTCAAACAACACCGTTAAGGCTGCAATGATTATCGCTTGCTGCCATAGCGCCATATTTCGAATCACGAGGAAGTTCATTGCAATAATGTACATTACTATTGCCATCATCATGCCTCGAATACCCAGAGTCGAACCGATCAAAAGGTCCCACAATAAGCCCAGCACTAGAGCACTACCAACATTAACCCTGTAAGGTAACGCTAAAACCCAATAGCTGGTAACCAGTAATAACCAAGATGGCCTGAATAGATCTAAACTACCCGGCCAAGGGATCGTTTGTAGAATAAGTGCTATCAAAAATGAGCAGCCAATCACTACTTTGCTTCTTAAAACGCTATTGGCCATTTTCACCTTCTAACAATGCTTGTTCGATACTGGATTGCTCTGCTTGCATCTGTTTATTTTCATCAGGCCACACAAGCAACAAGTATCTGAGCTTATCAAACTCAACTACAGGTTCCGCTTTGATAACGGCGAACTCACGCTTAGGATCATAATCAACGGCAGTAACATAAGCGACTGGGTAACCCTCTGGATATACACCACCAAGCCCAGATGTCACCAGCAGATCTTCTTCTTGTATGTCAGTACTGGTTGGAATGTGCTCCAACTGGATCTCATCAATCATGCCATTACCAGAAGCAATCACACGTATATCGTTACGAATAACCTGAACAGGAATTGCGTTGTTTGCATCAGTCAGTAGCAAAACACGACTATTATGAGCAGCAACGAAAGTGACTTGGCCAACAATGCCTTTTTCGTTAATCACTGGCTGACCTTCATACACTCCATCAATCTGACCTTTGTCGATCACCACTTGATGTCGGTATGGTGAAGTATCCACCGCCATAACCTCTGTGACGACCTTCTTCTCATCACGGATAAACGGAGAACCTAACAGCTTACGAAGGCGCTTGTTTTCTTCTTGATATTGCTCAAGCAGAATCAACTCACTCTTCAGTCGCAAGACTTCTCGTTTAATATTATGGTTGGATTCAATTAGCCCTTTGCGAGTACTAAAACGGTCGTATACGCCATCAAACATAGTGCGAGGCAAATTAGCGGCATACTGAATTGGTGCAACCATGCTGTTTAATAGATAGCGGACATTTGAGAATGCATCTAAACGACTATCAGCCAGCATAAGGCTGGCTGATAATGTTACAGCAAAAAACAGGCGCAATTGTAGAGAGGGACCTCTACCAAAAATTGGCTTCATTCTATATTTGGTCCTAGAGCTACATTTGATCCTATAGACAAGGTCCTAGGCTCTTTACATAAAACTAGATAATAAAAGAGCCTAACACTAGATTCTATTCTTCGCTGAAAAGATCACCGCCGTGCATGTCGATCATCTCTAGAGCTTTACCACCGCCTAGAGCAACACACGTTAATGGCTCTTCCGCCACAACAACAGGGATACCAGTTTCTTCAGTTAGCAGACGATCAAGGTCTTTAAGCAGTGCACCACCACCTGTCAGTACCATACCGTTTTCTGAGATATCAGAAGCAAGCTCTGGCGGACACTGTTCAAGTGCAACCATGACTGCAGATACGATGCCAGATAAAGGCTCTTGAAGCGCTTCAAGGATTTCATTTGAGTTCAGGCTAAAGCTACGAGGAACACCTTCAGCAAGGTTACGACCACGCACTTCAATCTCATCGACTTCATCGCCTGGGTAAGCAGAACCGATTTCGTGTTTGATCTTTTCGGCTGTTGCTTCACCGATCAAGCTGCCGTAATTACGACGAACGTAGTTGATGATCGCTTCATCAAAACGGTCACCACCGATACGTACAGAAGACGAGTAAACCACACCGTTTAGTGAGATAACGGCAACTTCAGTCGTACCACCACCGATATCAACAACCATTGAACCTGTTGGCTCAGATACACGTAGGCCTGCACCAATCGCAGCAGCCATAGGCTCATCGATTAGGTAAACTTCACGAGCACCAGCACCCAATGCTGATTCACGGATTGCACGGCGCTCAACTTGCGTTGAACCACAAGGAACACAAACCAATACGCGAGGGCTTGGCTTAAGAACACTGTTATCATGCACTTGCTTAATGAAGTGCTGAAGCATTTTTTCCGTTACGTAAAAGTCAGCAATTACGCCGTCTTTCATTGGACGGATTGCTGAGATATTACCAGGCGTACGGCCAAGCATTTGCTTAGCAGCGTGACCAACCGCAGCGACACTCTTTGCAGAACCCGCACGGTCTTGGCGGATAGCTACAACTGAAGGCTCATCAAGAACAATGCCTTGGCCTTTTACATATATAAGGGTATTGGCAGTACCTAAATCAATCGATAGGTCGTTTGAAAACATGCCACGAAGCTTTTTAAACATATTCTTCGCTCATCCTGCAAGAATTAGAAGACAAAAATTGCACTAAATGTACCAATGCCTTGCTGTCACGGCAAGGCATTGAAGTATAAACATGGACTGAAACCCACAATTTCTTACAGATTCCTAACTTAACAACCAAAAAATCATATTATTGCTGACCTATTAAGCCACTTTCACCTCGGTAGATCACACGATCGTTCCCGCGATGGATACCAAAGGTAACTACTGTTGATGGGTTTTCTTCATCAATACCATCTTGGTCCCAATCAAACATTAACCAAGGCATATTATTATTTATGGAGTCAAGCTGTTGCCAAATTTGCACTTGCTCCCTAGTTACAGCATTAGGGGCTTGCTGTGCTGTAAAGTTGTTCGACACACCATTATTCACATCAGCAGCTCCCGTTAATGTCGCCGTAGTCGCTCCCCCAACAGGCCATATAACCGTAGGGTTTCCATCCATTTCAGCATCGATATCAGTGAAACTATCAAATACATTGTTAATAAAAGCACCGTTTGTCCAATACTGAACTTGAAGAGGAACGGTAATCGAACTACCTTCAACCCCACCTACATCACTCAAATTTACACGACCAAAAACCACATTGGGTTGGCTATCAGGCAGTCGTTGTGTTGTCATGCCTGAAGGATCGGTTGGTTGTGTTTTGAATTGCACAGGATCTGAAAGTGTTGCTGTAAAAACATTCAAAGAGACATCTCGAATTGGCCCACCATCAAAATTAAAAGGACCATCAGGCGAAAAGTCAGCCTGCTTCTGCCATGATATATCGTTGTTATTGATCGCCCCTCGACTACCTCGATAAGTTAAATTCAAGCGATTACCGTTGAGTAAACGCCCTTCATCTAACTCAAAAAAAGCTTGCTGAATAGTGTTAAAACTTCCGTAATTCTGAGTTTCATTCCCCAATGCACTGTAAGCCGCAACGTCAATGGAGACATTATCAAACTCTTGATTCATGTAAGCAAAAGCTTGCCCTGCAGGGTTTCCCCACACATTATTCAACGTATTAAAGTAATCAGGATAAAAGCGGCCAATGACTTGGTGATCTTTTTGTATATCACGACCAAGATAAACAGCACTACTAATAAACTCGATAGCGCCAACTTCGCTCCAAGTATGAACGAGAGTATTCAGTACTTGGTTGGTACTAAATGAAGGAATCACATTAGGAGTCACAGCCCCTGGTTGGGGATTTAATGATGGAGCTGGATAAACCACCTTAAAATCTAAATCTAAGGGACCACTATCAAGTGAATAATTACTTGTCACTGGGTAGGTACACTCATCAGTGATGCCTAATGCTGAATCTGGATGAATGATTGGTTTATAGTCAACAATGAAATCTGTTCCTGCTGATATAAAGCCACCTCCTGTTGCCCCACCAGCAGGGTTAAACGAAGATCCCGAACGAACATTACATATTGCTATTTTCCAAGGACGAGCCTTCAAGGTAATTTGACCTTTCAACGTACCACCATCGCTAGGGCAGTTCGCGACTGTCGGGGGTTGAGTTGAACACCTAAAGCTCTTATCTTCAAGTGTGACCACTAACTCGCCTGAGTTATCAAATTGAATAGCAACATCCTCAACCATCCCTTTAGAGAAGTTAAAATCGCCACTGCCAAGGCTACCGCCACCACTTCCTGGCTTTTGAAGCACGTACCCAAGATCGTTCACATCTAACTTTTCCGCATAATTCATCACAATCGGCGTTGGTGATGCATTATTACTACAAGCCAAGACTCGAACATCAATATCTTCTGCTTTTCCGGCAATGACCTCTAGCGGCTGATTGTTCCATGAAGAACTAGCACTCGGCTTAATATCAAACCGATAAGGTACAAAGCTAATGTCTTTTTGGTCTTGGATAGTCGTTCCATTAACTGATGCAGTCGCAAGCACATCACCGTATTTATTACCACTTCGACCATCAATATCAAAAACAAACCTCTTGTTTTGGCTATCAAAAGATCCACCGCTAAAAGTTACCTCAGGTGCACTTATAGATACCGTCTCCCCATTGACATCGCTCATTGGCTGACTGTTTTCATCATAAGGGACGACATACACCTCAGCCTTGTCATCACAAGTTAAGTGATAGTTGTTTGGTTTGATCTCTATATATTTTATCGTTGGGCTAGGAGGCGTGTAACACCCTATTATTGACTTAGCCCTTATGAAGCTAGTGTCTGACGACCTAAATGAAACTCTAGGAGCGGTAATTGCTCCGGTCATTTGAAAACGAGCGACACCATTAATATCGAAACCAGCACTGATAGCCTCTGGCGATACATACACATTCGCATTCAAACGGATATCAGAACCACCTAAAGGCCAAAAAGATGAAAAACGGCCATGACCAATAAGCGTAAAGTCATTGTGATCATAGCTAGAATCACTCTGCTCATCTATTCCTGCATTAATATATATACGACTTTTATGAGACAAATTTATATGGTTGTAGTGAATAACAACTGGACCATCACCTTTAGCCTTAATGTAAGAATCGTTATGATTAAAATTGATGGTGTCAATCCAATACTCTCCAGCGGGAAAAACAACTGTGCTCGTATTTGCGCTAAAAGATAATGAAGTATAATTAAATTGAGTCGCCTCAGTCGTCTGATTATTGCCAGCCGCTATCAACACACCGCCCGAAGGGTTAAAAGCAGTAGTAGCCGGAACACCTAACGGAAATAAATTCTTAGCCGAACTCACCGTACAACTTCCGCCACTATTCTGCCCGTCTTTATAAACACAAGCTCCAAGACCAGACACTCTAGAAGAAGTAAAACCTAATGCTTCTGATTTGGAAATTTGATCGAGATAGATATTATTTCCAGTACCACTTCCTGAAGATATATCCAGTTGTCCATCCCATGGAGTCCATTCTCCGGGATTTGCGCCTGGCAAATAACGGTTTGATTGCAACATTTCAGGAAAGTAATCACATTTTTGAATAGGGGGTTTTGGCCTTACTTCTTCAAATGCAAAGAACCCAACTCTTTCATATGTCTGATGCGAGCGATTTGAAGCGTCTTCTTCTAGCATAAATGTAAAATAATCCGGATTCGATAGTTCACATAACCTCAACCACCCTCCATCCGATCCACTTCGAGTTTGCTTTTGAATAATCACACCAAAGTCTTGGAACGACTGGCCATGGAACACCTGATTATCAATACAAGACTGCGCTAATGAAGCGCTTTGATTGTATGAACTACTGGGTTTATTAAAAACAAAACGAATACCATCTGAAGTTTGCCCAGAAAACTCAGGTGCCGCCATATACCCTACAGTTCTGCGTCTATAGCTTGTAGGAGTTGGTACATTTTGCCGGCCAAACTCTAAGGCCAGCCGAAAATTCGAGGTTCCAACATTTTTATGTGCAGTAGTTACCCAAAAATCCTTACCGCTATCGGGCTGAACTTGAGAAAAGACAATAGGAGCCGCAGAGAAACGTTGAGAGTATGTTTCTCGTTTCCAGCCTTCCCCCCTTGTATCGCCTGCCGTTTGGAAGTGGTTCAACTCAACTTTACTTACACGTATTATTTTCCCTGGCTGAGATTCATCTAGTATTACGTCCCCAACCTCTGCGGCAAAATAATAGATCGGATCCATTAAATTAGGGTCCGAGCTTAAAGGGAAGCGCTGTTTCACTTCGACCCGATCTTTAGTCACAGATGTGACGAACATTGCCGATGGATTATCATTTGTATTATAAGAAGACATTAATATAACGACAGGCGTCGTTTTAAAATCTTCATCAAAATCAAAGCTACACGTATACCCATTACAAGAGCTAGCGTCTACCTCTCCAAATTCAAATAACGGTTTAGAACGTGGTACCAATGGCTGGCAATCTTTTTCCGATATACAGTATTGGGAACTACTAGTGAAACTATCGCCAATCAGTGTAATGGTAACAAATGGGTCGAATTTATCAGCGCCAGTGGCATAAGATAAATCAAAGTTATTAATAACTTTTTTCTGGGTACCATCTACTGAGTAGGTTAATTTCCCACTTATCCATCTAGCGTTATAATTAGAAGTACGCTCAAACTTAACCTGAAATTGTCGAAGGACGTCATCATCTTCATAATCTTCGTCAAAGATTTGCTGATAGTATCCATCAAAATCATCATCATCTGTCCATAACGGGAAATATTGGCTATTCGCTAATCGAATTCGATTCGACCCGTCAGACTCAAGAGAAAAGGTGATACAAAAACCATTGCGAGCATCTACAGAAGAGCCATTGGTTAGACAAGTGGAAGCATACGAAAACGATGATGTGCTGAGAGAAAACAACAAAGCCAATGATAAAAATAGTACTCTCATTATCTCACCCACACATCTTGACTACGCTGCATTAAATTTACATCCGTTCCGCACGTTGCGACCGCTCTTACAGTATATAACTGAGAGTTGTCGACAAGTGGACCACCTGTTGGTGAGCATGTTATTTGAACATCTGCACATGTAATTGTCGTTGCGAAGTTCATAGTGGATGCGTCCAAGTTTGTACACTCTGCAGCCACATCAAATGGAACAGTTATATTGGTTCTAGGAGGATATATCTGCATTAATGCACGCTCTATTGCTGAATGAGCTAAAAGCGCGGCTTGAGTACCAATCACATCTTTTGTATGTGCGTCATTATTGGACCACTCTATGCGGCTTAAGGTTGTAGCAAGAAACCCCATCACCACCAATACAAAAATAACGACAATATACAGGCTACCGACTTGTCTTTTTTTAAGGTACATTGATCACCTGTATATCTTGCTGGAAGTTGGTCGTTTCGTCTCCAACTTGGTTGCTAAACTCGAACTCAAGATGGACGACACCATTACGCTGAACATTTGCGGGTTGATAGCCTAAAGTCCCTGTTACTCCCGTGTCCGATATTGGAACTAGTGCCCCATTACCTTCACTTCTCCACACTCGGCCATTAAAAATACAATAGTTTACGCGGCCATTAGGATTATAAATATAGTGTCGATTTGAAACTGAATTACCCACAAGGTTTCCAGACTCATTAGCAAGCAAGAAAGTATTATTAGTTGCAGTTACAGTCGCTAAGGGGAAATCATTATTGGTCGGCGTCGCTTCTGTAGGATTTATCACTAAAGATAACGGGGCTAGAAGAGCGGCCGTCAGTGCATTATCAGCCGTGACAAATTGAATATCATCGCCCGACATCGCATAAATACCAGAGGTAACGATAGGGAAAAATGAAACACAGCGAGATCCAGGGACAACAGCATTCTGACTGAACATATTCGGCACAGCATGACGCACTTCACGAGTGATTTTTTCTAAGACAAATTTGGCTTGAGTTTGTAAACGCTGCCTATCGACGGTGTCCGCATAACCTCGCGCACCTAACTCAACAAACCCAGCAATGCCTACAACTAAAATGCTACCAACAATCATGGTGATAATCATTTCAATAAGAGTGAAACCTTGCCTTTTCATTAATAATTCCCTCGATAGGCATCCAGCACGATAGGAGGATAATTTGAGGCCGAGATCGTTAGGTTAATTCTTTTTAGTTGATCGACCATTTGGTACGTCACATCAACATCTAGGCGGTAGTTTCTGTAGGTTGTTGCGCCATTTTCACCCAATAATAGATTAAGGTCTCGACACCCGTTAGTTGCACCGGGTTCCCAACACCCATCATAGTCATCGACATCATTGTATAGAGCAATATCAGCCTCTTCTGGGCCAAAGTTAGCCTCAGCAGTGCAATTAACACCGGCAGCAGCTCCCTCACCGCACCTAAGTTCCCCACCATCAAAGTCACTATTCTCATCGAACCCTCGAGCAAGAATCATCGACATCACACTCTGCCCCAACGCGGCTGAACGGGTTTGATAGTGAGGATCACCAGATCGGCTAATCTGAGGTGCTAAAAAATTTATGATGGTCATCATGGCAAGCCCCATAACCACGATCACAACGACACTTTCAATTAATGTGAAACCACGTTCTTTCGCAAGTGATTTATGAATGGTGTTCATGAGCACACCCCATTTTCCACATAACCTTGCGAGTTAATATCCACACGGCAGGTGTTCACATTTGAAGTGATAGTAATCACCACACCGGCTGCAACGTCAACGACAACGCCAGCAGGTGTTTCACCTGTTGTAGGGTTGCCTAATAAATCAAAGTTAACTAGAGATAGGGGACTGGCAGGTGCGGTATTCGATGCCGCCGTTAAGGTGACCCCGTCGAGCATAACCCAATCACTACGCGCTTGGTTTTGCGCAGTACAGCTAACTTCGGAACCGATACAATTCCCAACGATAGCGAGAATAAAATTGCTCTCTCCAACGACGGCCCCAAGGTCCACATTGGACTGCATACGATTCACTTGAACTTGTCGGACAACAGAAGTTACTTGCTCTTGAGCAGCAAAGGCAGAAAAGCTATCCCTTCCGGATAGACGGCTAGCAGCGTAGGCAGAGACAATCGCAATCAACAAGATCACAATGATTAGCTCAACCAAAGTGAAGCCTAGTTGCTGAAGCCCGATGTTTCTGTATGTTCTATTGAATTGATTCACCGAAATCCAATCCGCTAAATATTTGATAATTTAAAAATTAAGTGTAACTCAGGGAAGGGAGGTTGTCTTTGTCGCTTAACTGAATTTCAGATAGAAAAAAGGCCAGCTATGCTGGCCTTTTAAGATAACTATTAATTAACAACCGTTGGTAACTGCAACAGTGAACGCAGGTGTCGTTGCATCATCCGCCTCAGCGTACAAAACAAAGCAACCCGTACCAGCTTCTGTTGTGAAGTTGTAAGTAAAACCATTCGTCGCGGCATTAACATCTGAGCCAGCAAAAGAGTACGCAACAACATCAAACGTAGGTGCTGTTGGTGTTGTCGTTATACCAACTGCAACCCAATCTCCGCCAGGTAGCCCTTCAACGGCCTCTTCAATGCCACTGTTTAGCGCACCAATATCGGCAAATGTCGGATAACCAAAGTTAATAGCAATTCCATCAGTTGTTTGAGGTGTCGTTGCTGCATCGGCTGTTTTTTGACGCAGTTCAAATCCATCAATTGCAGCTCGGCCGTAAACGATTCCCGCCGCTCCTGCCATTGCGCCGCGCAGGCCTTGCAGTGAAGATTCACGAGCATCACCTTGTAAGTTTAAGAAACGAGGTGCTGCAGTAACTGCAAGAATACCTAGAATAACAATTACCACCACTAGTTCTATTAGGGTGAAACCGCTTTGTTTTTTCATAGTCTTTTCTCTCTATGTATATTTAACGCAGGTTTACTGCAGTGTTACGGTCACACGACCAGTTCTAATCTCGTAAACGAATTGATGCTGAGTACCGCCTTCCAATTGAATGTAAGTACAGTAGTCATTACTATTATCCGCTTGCGCTGAATATTTGTAATTCGAACCATTAGCCACATTGGTTAATGTTCCAACTTTAGGAGGGTTCTGAAGTAGATTTTCCATTAAATCGACACACGAAGAATCAGTCACATCATTAGACGGAGCTGAAGCTGAATTTGTGTTTATAGACCATGGGTAGCCGTCTCTAAAATTAGTACGTCCATTGCTACTTGTTGATCTGGTTAGCCAAAAATCAACACCATCGTAATTTACAGTATTGTATGTTTCAACACCAATTCTTTCTGATGGACGAGCTTCTGCTTCCCATTGCGCTCTTGCTGAAAGCACTCCTGTCGCAAAACCACCCGCGACACCTTCAATACTGGCTTTCTTAGCTTCGTCTGTCACATCTAAGAAACGGGGTAAAGCAGCAACGGCTAATAAGCCCACGACGACAATCACTATGACCAACTCGACTAGGGAGAAACCCTTTTGATTTTTAAGCACTTTCTACCTACTCATCTAATTGCTAATGCGCATTATACATTTGAATATGTATAAAACCATAAAAACAGCGTCAATACGTTCACAAGGCCAATATATTGACTTTGACACTAAATCTTTCTTTTTTTAGTAATATATCTATCTGATACTTATCACTATAATGATATCGGCAATGAAAACGAATGTTATCACTTTTGTCTTCAACACTTGGAGAGCTGAGACCTAAAATACTCCCCTTAGGATATAATTGCTCCAACCAATAACCGCAATTTCGAGTAGAGTCTTTAATTGGCATAACCCACCCCGTTCTGCTGTAAGTCTTTGGCGGTTTCGAATCATTCTTTTGCGCCACACCAGATAACAAATACTGCTGTTTGAACAAATTAGCTTGCTCAAGGATTCGCTTACTTGCAACTATCAATGCCGTGTTCGTCGCTTCTTCTTCTACTGTTTTCCATACAGAAAGCAATCCCATAACGAGAAAAAGAATAACCGCAACCCAAATAACAAAACGTGAGCGCTGTAGGTTATTCAGCATCCTCTAACCTTTGATTGCATCCAGCATTCCCCACATCGGCAAGAAAATACCCAGAGCTAAAATCAGCACCATTCCCGCAACGATGGTCAACAGAATAGGTTCAATTCTAGCGGTTAACGTTTTTAGATCGTAATCAACCTCTCGGTCGTAAAAATCCGCAACTTCGAGCAGCAATTCATCAATACGACCCGTTTCTTCACCCACAGAAATCATTTGTATCACGAGTGGTGTAAAAATTTCGCTGTTAATCGCGGTTGAAGAGACTGTGCTGCCCGCTTCTATTGCCGATTTCATGCCTTGAACACGAAGTTCTAAAAAACGATTGTCCAGAGCTTCAGCCGATAGCGATAACGATTGGTTAAGTGGTACGCCTGCTTTTAGCATCAAAGCAAAAGTACGTGAGAAGCGCGACAATAGAGCTCGATTGACCACCCCACCAATCACTGGCATTTTTAAGCGCAGCCGATCCCACTTTTCCCACCCTTTATCTGTCTTAACCCATGCTTTAAAAGCAAAAATAAGACCAAAGATTAACCCAAGCATTAACCCCCAGTAATTAACAAAAAACTCAGACATTCCCATTAATATACGGGTTGGAAGCGGCAAGTTGACGCCAAAACGCGAGAACATACTTGAAAACTGAGGAATCACAAATATATTCAAGACAAACATAGCGATTGTAATAAAAGTAATTACGAACGTTGGGTAACGCATTGCCGTTTTAATTCGCTTTCGAGTTTCAACCTCTTGTTCGTAGTATCCTGCTAGTTGTAACAATGCCTGATCTAAACGACCTGTATTCTCACCAACACTGATCATCGATACAAACAATGGACTAAATACCTTAGAGTGCATTTGCATCGATGCCGCTAATCCACGACCATTTGTAAGCTCAGCGACCACTTCTTCAAGTGCTACTTTCAGTTGCTTATTTTCACAATGCTGAGTTAACCCTTTCATCGATCTTAATAGTGGAACGCCCGCCTTAGTTAAGCTATACAACTGTCGGCAAAACAGAACCAACACCTCTAAAGGCACATTCGGGGAGAACAGACTGGATACATCCATATCCAGGATTGAACCGCCACTTTTTCCAAGTTGAATCGAAGTTGGAATGATCCCTTTACTCATCAAGCTGTCAGCAGCAAGATCTTCGTTATTCGCATCCAATTGGCCAATCACTTGACTGCCGTCAGAACTGCGACCTACATAACGATAAGTTGGCATATCACTCTACCCCTACAGATAAATTGGATCAGTGGCACCAGAAGCATCGCCTTCGCCAAGGTTCATGACCTCATCGAAGCTCACAACACCCTGCATGGCCAATTCCATCGCAGAAGCTAACAGCGGTTTGTAGTTTTCAGACTGCCTTGCCGTTTGAGCAAAACCAACGGCATCATTGGCTCTAAGCGCATCCATCATAGGCTGATCGAGCTCCAACATTTCAAACACACCAACACGACCACTGTAGCCTGTCAAATTACAATTTTGACAACCACGCCCTTTCATAAATGGCGTACCTAGCTGGTTTGGGAAACGAACACTCAACCATTGCTTACGCGCTTCATCCAGCTCATCATCAACTTTGCAATCAGTACATACCTTACGAACTAACCGCTGTGCGACCACGGCTCGAACAGCACTTGCTACCAGATACCCCGGAGCCCCCATGTCCATCATACGCAATGCACTGTCTACTGCATCGTTGGTATGCAGAGTACTTAACACTAAGTGACCAGTAAGTGCCGCTCTCAAACCAATTTCAACGGTTTCATGATCTCGCATCTCACCAATAAGAATGATATCCGGGTCCTGACGTAGGAAGGTTCTCAAAATCGTTGAGAAGTTGAGGTTAATCTTAGGGTTTACCTGAACCTGATTCACACGAGGAAGACGGTATTCTACAGGGTCTTCAGCGGTAATGATCTTTTTACCCGGTTCGTTTAATTCACTTAGCGCACCGTATAGAGTGGTTGTTTTACCTGAGCCCGTAGGCCCGGTAACGAGGATCATGCCATGTGGGCGGCGTAATTGATGACGAAGACGAACGAGCAAATCACTCGGAATACCTGACAACTCCAATTTACGTAGGCCTGCGGATTGATTAAGCAAACGCATAACCACTGACTCACCGTGCTGTACTGGCATAGTCGACATACGAATATCAACCGATTGACCTTTAACACGAATATTAAAGCGACCATCTTGAGGCAGTCGTTTCTCTGAAATGTCGAGGTTAGCCATCAACTTCAAGCGCAAAACCAGTGCAGAAGCAATATTCACTTCATTCAACAACGTTTCATGCAGAACACCATCAATACGCTGGCGCAAACGTAATACGTTTGAATCTGGTTCAATATGAATATCAGATGCACCAACTTGAATAGCATCTTCAAACAGCGAGTTTACTAGCTTGACGACTGTAACTTCGTCGCTGTCTTCTTCTGCGATATCAAAATCAAAGGCTTCATTAACTTTATGCTCAGCATGAAGCTGCTCAGCAAATGAGGCAATCTCTTTGGTTCTTCGGTAATAACGGTCGAAACCATCAACTAATTGCCTCTCTTGGGCGACGACAAATTCGAGTGCGTAGTCGCCTAATTGGCTAAGCAATGATTCTTGGGCAAACAGATCGGCAGGATCACTCATTGCAACACGTAATGTGTCACCTTGACGCCCAATGACCAAAGCACGAAGGCGGCGAGCATGAACCTCAGGTAAAAGCTGCACAGCTTCGACGTCAACATTAGCTCGGCTAATATCAATAAGAGGAATAGCAAGCTGTTGCGACAAGAAACTGAGCATTTGCTGCTCTGATAAAAAGCCAAGCTCGATCAGTGCATCACCAAGCTTACGGCCTGTCCTTTTTTGAGCGGCCAGAGCTTGTTCAACTTGATCTTCAGTAATGATGCCCTCTTCTACGAGCAAATCACCGAGCCTTTTTCTTAATCTAATTTGCATCGCTACTCTCCTCTAAAGCATTGAGTATTTTTAAACGATCACGTACAAAGCCTTGCGACTGAGATGAGATCCCAACTCTAACCAATGCTCCTTGGTATGATTGCTTTGCAGCCGTGAAATCAAGTTGACGCTCTTGTTGAATCGCTAAACCTAACCACCAGCGAGCATTATCTGAATCGACCTCAGTCAATTTTTGGTAACTCTCTAGTGCGATTTCTTCTTGTTGAGACTTTTGACTTAATGCTGCACGCATTGCTAAGTAATCTTGAGTTGGACTAGGCGATAAATGTATTAATGGGCTCAAAGCGGCTTCTGCCTGATTGGCTTTCACGAGTAACTTCGATAAACCTAAGCGTAGTTTTTCACTGTTGATATTAAGTTTGATGCCCGACTGAAATAACTCATAGGCTTTTCGCGTGTCACCTTTCCCAAAATAGAGGATAGCGAGTTTCTGGCGCACGTCTTCATTTCGAGGAGTATAGCGCAAAGCTTCAGTGTAACCTTTCAAAGCACCTGTAAGATCATTGGCATCCAACGCTTTTTGAGCTCGCCCTTGTGCATTCACTGATAACTGCTCAGGCGTCAATTCCACCTGCTCAATCAACATTCCATTGTTGTCTGAATCGCTAGACGTTTCAGGCTGATTAGATACTGGTGCGAGATCTTTTTTAGCCACGCTAGCAACAAGCATTGGCTTTGCTACTTTTTCTTTAGGTATACTTTGAGCTTTAGGTGCGCTTTGAGATTTAGGTATGGCTTGAGATTCAGGGTTTACTTTAGGCTTTGTAACTGATTCAGTTGATGCAATAACTGAATCAGATTTAGCTTGAGTACTTTTTAGTATTGTCGTGTTGGGAGCCGAAAGGTTCGCTGAATCTAGCGTCACTAACTTCTTAGTCGGCGAGGACACTGGTTGAGTCAAGGCATCTTCAGACATACCTTCAGAACTATCAATAACAGAAACTTGTATATCTCGAGTTGATATTGAGTTATCGACAGCGGGGCCTTGCGATATCGCCCAGCCCCCCATGGCTAAGCTCAGTGTAAAACCTGCGACTACCCAAACCAATGGAGAACGCGTTTTAACCTTAGGTACCACCGCAGCTTCAATTGAAGTCGCTGATTTTTTTTTTGCCAATTCAGACAAGGCGCTGTTAATGACGCTCATAATTAATTCCAACCCCACAGTATTGGCGTTTTAAATTTAGGCTTACATACATCGTATGTTTCATGCATAGCTGAAAACAGGTGCTGATTATCGACACTTCTCTTATCTTCACTAAACGAAAGCAAAAGAGCTTTATGACACAGTTGATTTATCAATCTTGGAATGCCTAACGACGAGCGACAAATGGCTTTTTTTTGATTCAAGCTGAACAACTCGGTGTTACCACCTGATTTAACGATCCGATTATCAATATAAGCTACCGTTTCATCGAGAGTAAGCGGTCTCAGTGTCGAACTGAATGTGATTCTTTGACGAAATTGCCTTAGATGATAAGCCTCTAATCGAGCATCCAATTCAGGCTGACCTAATAAAACAATCTGCAGCAGTTTTTTATCTTCAGTTTCAAGGTTACCGAACAACCTTAATGTTTCGAGAGCTTCATCCGACAACGCCTGAGCCTCATCGAGAATCGCCACAACTCTTAAACCTGAGTTATGTAACTCAATGAGTTTATGTTGAATGTTATCAACTAAGGTGGCTTCGTTATCGATAGTCAAACCCAGTTCTTTAGCCACGGCTTGGCGTAAATCCGCGCCGGAGAGCACCGGGTTTGGCAAGTAAATAAGGGCGGCACTATCGTTGAGCTGATTGACCAACATCCGGCACACCATGGTTTTCCCAGTGCCTACCTCTCCGGTCACTTTTATCACGCCCTCACCCATTTCTAACGCCGACATTACCGTTTGAATTGCTTCAAAGTGAGGCACTAAACCATAAAAGAAATCGGTATTCGGCGTTAAGGTAAACGGTAACTGTTCAAAACCAAAGTGAGCCTGATACATAAGATGATCCAGCTTAGTCAATGACGACCAATCTACATTGAGACGATGAGCAATTATTCTTCATCAGAGAACCATTGCTGAAGAAGGTCACGAGAACGCTCCAACTCAGTTTGCCAAGTGTTCACACCCACAATCGTTGGTTTCAATAGAATCACTAACTCTGTTTTTTGAGTCAACTGACTGGTATTGCGGAATAAATGACCTAACGCTGGAATATCACCAAGAAATGGAACTTTTGAGGTCATGTCACTGGTATTTGATTTCATCAATCCACCAATAACAACAACATCACCATCCTGTGCTCGAATCACTGAGTCCGACTCACGAATCGAACTTTTTGCCAAAGGCAGCTTCACAATGCCTGTTGTTGAGCCTAGGTTGAGCTCTTTCACTTCCTCTTCCACCTCAATAACGGCAGGGTGAACATGTAAAAACACATTACCTTTATCATCGATCTGCGGCGTCACATCCAACGAAATACCAGAGAAGAATGGGGTTAACTCAACTTCAGGGGCCACATTCGCGTTATCCCCACTCCCCACTGAACTTGATAATTCAGTCACGTAGTATTCGTCGGTACCCACTTTAATAACCGCTTTCTGGTTATTAGCGGCTGTCACTCTTGGGCTAGATAACACATTCAAGTCACCCTGTGTGTCCATAAAACTCAAGACGGCTTCAAAACTACCTCCAGAGACAACAAGATTAGATTGACCACCTAAAGCCGCACCGATTGGATCCATGCCTGGTAATGTACCAGGGATGATCGTACCAGCCGCATTTTTAACAATTGAGCCCATACCGACCGTGTAGTTAGTTCCGTTCGACGAAAACATCTTGGTCCAGTTAATACCCTGCTGATAGCCATCACTGAGCGTCACTTCCATGATCTTGGCTTCCAAGATAACTTGGCGCTGCAGGCGTTTCTGAGAAATACCAAGGAACTCACGAACCTCACGAATTTCATCCGGGTAAGCTCGCACCGTAATCACACTAGCTTGCGGCGTAACTACTACACTTTGCCCATCACCAGAACCAATTAAGTGGGCGACAGCTACTTCAAGCTGCGGCCAAAAATCACTTTCAGAGATCGTTTCGATCTCTGTACCGCCGTTCGATGTAGAGCTCGACGAATCAGATGAATTGGACGAATCAGACTTGGAGCTAGAATTAGAAGAACCCGATGGCTTAGAGTCTGAATTTGTAATTGTTCCTGTGGTAATCGTTGTCAAAGAGCGACCAGAGCGCTTTACTTGCAAGTAATCCACAGGAATCGTCACCGTACGCAAGCCGGCAGGGTAAATTTGAATTACCTTGCCACGCTTTTCAATATCGTAACCATACATATCCTGAGCAACAGCCAGTACTTCATCTAACGTCACGTCTGTTAGATTTAGAGTGAGTTTTCCAGTAACGCTTGGATGAATCGCGGCACTGTACTCTGTACCTTTCACTAGGCTTGCAAAAAAGGTTCTCGCTTCAACGCCTTTTGCTTGAATACGAAAGCGCTTGACGGTTTCCACACTCGGAGACATAGAGTCCGAACTTAGCTGAGGCATAAGGTCATCTTGTACCGACGAAGGTAAGTTATGAAGTGCTTTGCTATTCGCTTCATTAATAGATTCGTTTAAAGACTCTTTTATCTCAACAGGGTCTCTATGCCCCATCGAACAGCCGACTAAAGATGACACTAGAATTGCTACTACAAGTTTACGCATGTCTTCACTCTAACCTTAATTATTCTTAACATCTAAAGAGAACATCTCTAATTTCCACTGCTTAGAGCTTCTCTGCAGAGTGACGTACTCTGGATCAATGTTCTTAACTCGGTACCCTCTGATCGTTTCTCCTTGTTCGAGAATCTGACCATTCATAATCGCATAACAAGGTGTATCGCCCTTGCAAACAATGCTCTCTAGAGACGGTAAACGATATTGAACTGGCGCCTTTTTAGCTGATGATGATTTCTGTTGGGGCGAAAGCCAACCTAATGGCGCAGTTGGGTCTTGTTCTGCCCATACCACTGAACTACCAAACAGCAAAGATAACACTAGAGTTCTAACCACCGATAAACTCCTGTCTGGTACCTAGGGTGTAAACCTCGAACACAAGCCGAGCTTTGGGATATTCTTCTACTGAATACTCAAACGTGCGCCAATAATAGCTCACAGGAAGTGACTCAAGTGCTTGAAGATAAATTGAAATATCGAAGTAGCTACCCGTCAACTCCATTCTAACAGGATGGAGAAAGTACTTCGAATTGTCACTGTTCTCTTGATTGTCCGAAATAGCTTCTGGTTGTAGCGATTCTAAAGACTCAAGCTTCAGTCCATTACCTGCATTAAGAACGCTCTCTAATAACTGCGCCATTTGAGAAGGCGTAACCAACCTATCAACGATTTCAGCGAGCTCAAATGATAGCTCTTGGCTCTCAACCAATAATTTTTTTAACTCAAGATCAATTTCTTTATCTGGGTCTTTGTTCAACTTGGCTTGTAGAACAAGTAATTCACCTTGTTGTTTCTGATTTGACTGCGTAAGGCTCATCGACTTCACATTCTTTTCTTGTAAATCAAGATATGCAGGTTCAATCAATAAGGTAAATACAAGCATGGATAAACCCACTAGACCACACACGAAAAGTAGCCATTTCTCTCTCAGGCTTAATGCAAGAAACTTATCGCTAAGCTGATTCCACAGTTGCATTATTCACTCTCCCTATGAGTACTTAACTCAAACGTCACCACATCTTGCTCATTACGACCTATCTTTATCTTTTCAAAGGTACGTCCGACTAAATTAAGTTCATTCTTAAATTGACCAACCCAATTTGGAACTACACTTGCATCACGGGCAAAACCATTAAGCTCTAAGGTATCGTGAGTCATGTATATATGCGAAAGCGAGATGTCATTTCGGCCTAATTGAGCGAAGGAGTTCATGACGCCAGAATACCCGACTTGCTGAGATTCATCGAATTGACCGACCGCCTTCAACGCCTCTTTTTTCGCTTGCGTCTCACTAGTGAGACGAGCAACCGCAGCTACCTTGTTTGGAGACGGTTTATGTTGAATTAACTGGCTGTTTAATTGGTTAACTTCTTGGTTAAGCTGATTCAAGTCATATTGTAAAGCTGCTAGCTCTTCATCCAAACTCGATGCTTGATACTGCATTACACAATAACTGCCAAGCAGCAAGGTACACACAAGCCCCCAAACCATGACCACATTCACTAGAGTGAAATACTCTTTTTTAGGCTTAAGGTGCTCAGGGTAGAGATTAACGTTAAAAATATTCTTTTCAGCCGCGAGCGTAACTAACCATTTCTCTGAATTTTCGCGTTCACCTTCAACAAGCAAAGAAACGGTCGAACTCAATGTGCTATTTAACACGCTCTGCAATTCAGCTTCATCTTCCTCATCACAGCATATTTTTAACTGATGAAGTTGGGTGCCTTTAATTTGAGAAGAAAGGTAATCAATCGATCGTTGGAGTTCTAAAGCTAGGCCATCCAACTGCAATGCACTTGATGCGGTACCAGTTAAGGGGGGGACAACACTGCGGATTGTTCTTTGGAAGCAAACCGTGTTTTCAACAAATGCACCAAGCTTAAAATGTGAGTTGGGGCTGCGTTGTAAAAGAATGAAATTAGAGAGCTCACCAGCACTGTAGCCCCAGACTTCATCTTCGGGTGCAATACCTTTAAGATCAACTTGTGCTGCATTAGTAACGCTTACAAGCTTGTCCAATAGCTTTTTAGGCAAAACATACACTTGTAGCTTATTCGAGGTCGGTAGCGCTACCGCACTCGCTGTAATATCAGTCACCCTTTCAGAGATCAGATCTTTCAATAGAAAAGGCAATGCCACCGACCATTCACTCTGTGGAATGTCCGGTTTATCAATTTGATAGGTTTGGTAGTAGTTCGCACATACAATTAGCTGAAGGCTATCACTAGTAAGCGACTCACTGCTCAACAATTTTTTCAGCGCACTTTCCCAGTCACCGTTAACCACAGGGAAACTGGTGACTTGAGGTTCTGACTCAGCCGATGAAATATAAACGGTATCATTGCCCAAAAGGACAATTTGAGAACTACCGTTATTATTCGTTGGCTTTATTTTGTCTAAAATCGCTTTAAAATTCATGCTTAACTATTACTCTTACGCCATCGATTTCTTCGACCGATTTTTACAACGGATTCAGCTTTCACTGTCTTCTCCCCTTGAGTAGGCAAGGGAATTATTTGTTGTTCTTCGTCGAAATATCTCCCTTGATAACCGTTAATGCCTAACTCTATCAAGGTATTCTTTTCTTGCTTTGTCTCAACTCCGACCGCGATCACTTCAGTTGGAGAATCACCGCATGCTCCAATCAGACTTCGAACAAACAGTTGGTTTTCATGCCGTTTATCGATTTTCTTTACCAAACTTCGATGAAGCTTAATATAGTCAACCTTCAAATCCTTTATATAATGAGTGCTAACAATGGTTCGCCCAGCTTGGCCAACCACCACTTTACACCCTAACCCTCGTAACACCTTCGCCACTGGTCGCATATAATCAAGGTGAGTAATTAGATGGCCTTCTGAAAACTCAAAAGCAAGCTGAGAACGATGCTGAGCAGAGAGCTGTAACAACTCACTTCGGAACCATTTAAAATGTGATTTATTTGCAAACGGAGTGACACTCAAGTTCACCGAATAATTGACAGGCTGTGTTGATACTTTCAGCGACTTAAATAAAACCGTCAAAACCGATTGATCCATTTGAGCTTGATAACCGACTTGCTCTACCGCAGACATAAAGCGAGAAGATTTCAATAGACCTTTATCTGGATCTTGAATTCTAATAAATATTTCCTTATGCAATTCATTAGCTTGACCTGAATCCGGCATAAGATAACACCGCTGAGCAAAGATTACTAAATTTTCAGGTAGCAGGGCTTTATCAAGTAATGTTCTCCAGCGAACACTGCCTCTGTCTATCTCATTTTTATTTTCTTTTGGGTAACGGCTCCAGTTATTAATGCGCTCTAACTGAGCGCTCTTTAACGCCGTTTCCGTTTCATCCATAATTTGGCTATGGCGTTCACCTTCGGTATACATTGTCACACCAATATGGCACCAGTTATCTGATTCCAAAGGCTCCGGCGGAGTCAATTTATCTAATTGCCTTAAACATTGAGCAGCCAACGTCGCAATATCCTTTGTTCCTTGATGCGGAATAAACACGGCAAAGTCTGCTTCGTAATAGCGAGAAAAAATGACATCGGGATAACGCTGAACAATATTCGACAATACTTCACCTACTTCAATAATAAACCCGTCGGTGATCTGCTTGTCATTGGCATCTCGAACTTGTTCCCACTCATCGATACGTATCAGTAAAACGCCTCCACGAGCGCCACTTTCATGTAGTACAGATTCAAGTTTGTTATCAAATAGTACTCGATTGGCTGTACCAGTGAGCTTGTCTAGAAAAGTATGGGTGCGAATAAAAGTATCAAAGCGACTTCGCTCTTGGCGTGCATCTTTCAACTCTTCAATCAGTACATCAAGCGCTTCACTTGCCGTATATGGCCATTCTCGCTCGTCCCCTTTTGAATGAGCCTCTACCTGCCCAGCAAGGATCATTCTCCCTCGCTCTTCCAAAATCTCTGATCCCATTAACTGTTCTTTTAACCAGCGAACACCGCGAGCCAAACAGAAAAGGATCAATGCCACCGCCAAAGTAATCGACCACATAGCTTCAATCGAATAGTTGTAACCAATATAAGGGGGGAGTGCTTTAAATTCGATTTGATAGCCTTCATTTCGGTCTAAAATGAAGCTTCTCTCATAGAGACGGTTTGGATCAATTTGTGGGGAGGTATCTTTAAATCGGTAAACGATACCGGTTTTGTTTGAAAGCTTCATCTCAACGATATTGCTTGCCTGCAACATCTTCGGCATCCAACGTTGCATTGAATACGCAGCATCTGGATCTTCCATCTCTTTATCTACGACGTCGACAATGCCAACCAAATAATGGTCTAAATATTCCTGTCCTATACGCTTAAAGGAGAGTGTGCCACCAATAAAAAGGATGAACATCGCACTGATCACTATCACGGTGACAAATGCGACCAATCGAGTGCTCAATTTTAGTGTCGGGGTATATCTCATGAATAACGAAATCCTTTTCAACTCACATTATACCGTATTGCTACTTATACTATAAATTGACGTTGTAAATAAAGCGTTAAGAATTGTAGGTAACAAAAAGCCGCGACGAACGCGGCTTCTTCCAATTTAATACTACTTTTATAATATATTAAAAACAGTGCTTAAAATGGGATGTCATCATCAAAATCCATCGGCGGCTCATTATATTGAGGTTGAGCCTGCTGAGGAGCTTGTTGAGGTGCTTTCGGCTGCTGTTGAGCTGGCGCACTGTATTGTTGCTGCTGTTGTTGTGGCTGCTGTGGTTGCCCCCAACTACCTTGCTGTTGGTTGTTACCCATACCACCTTGGGCAGGAGCACCGCCTTGAGCACGACCGCCAAGCATTTGCATTACACCGTTGAAGCCTTGAACAACGACTTCTGTTGTGTAGCGATCTTGACCGCTTTGATCTTGCCATTTACGCGTTTGAAGTTGACCTTCAATGTAAACTTGGGAACCTTTACGTAGGTACTCACCAGCAACTTCCGCCAGCTTGCCAAACAGAGCAACACGGTGCCATTCTGTTTTTTCGCGCTGTTCGCCAGTTGCTTTGTCACGCCATGACTCTGACGTTGCAATGGTAATGTTCGCTACTGCACCGCCATTTGGCATGTAACGAATTTCAGGGTCATTACCTAGGTTACCCACTAATATAACTTTGTTAACTCCACGGCTAGCCATGATTTGCTCCGTCTAAATTCATAGTCTCAGAAAATTTTAGCGCACAAGAATAGCATGCTTTTCTGCAGTGATAAATCGCATTCCTATTCTCTCCTCACGACAAAGATTAAAAACGTAACAAATCATGATATTCAGAGCGATGTTGCTTTTTCCTCCACTTACAAACCACTCATTTACTTTGAGAGTTGATATTCAACGCAAGTCACATAAAAGGTGCTAGAGAAGTAAAAATGTGCATGACAACGTGAAATCTAATTAAATATAAACAGGACGTTTCAATGAGAAAATCTCGATACGCTCGCACTTTACACTTTCTGTGCATCGATCCGAGTGACACTTACCTACACGTAAAAGAAATCGAAAAACACTTATCCATTATTCTCTACAAAATGACACCAAGTGAATTGATGCTAGTTGATAGAAAGCAGAGCAATCGCATCTTACTCGTTGATTACAAAGAGGTACCACAGCTATTGGCTATTTGTCCTAACCTACCCGTGATGTGGAAGAATCATGAGATAATTTTATTCAATGTTCCTCTGCAACTTCCTACCTCAGAACTGCTGACCTATGGGGTATTAAAAGGACTCTTTTACAACACAGATCAAAAGGACAAGATTGCTCGTGGTCTTCAAGAAGTGATCGATGGTGATAATTGGTTACCAAGGAAGGTGACTAATCAACTTCTGTTTTATTATCGTAACATGGTCAATACCAATACGACCCCAACCAATGTTGATTTAACTATTCGTGAAATCCAAGTCATTCGCTGCCTTCAATCAGGATCATCAAATACTCAAATAGCCGATGACCTTTTCATTAGCGAATTCACGGTCAAATCCCACCTCTATCAAATATTCCGTAAGTTAGCGGTGAAAAATAGAGTCCAAGCTATTGCATGGGCAAACCAAAACTTGCTTGCATAACCACTCCGCCTCTAACCTGACAATAATTTTGAGGGAAGCTCGAGTAATCATTGGTATTGTTGCTGAATTTTCGACATAACATATGCTAGAGTTGCCCTCAGAAATATCAACAAATCAGTTGAATCAATAATTATTATAGATAAAGGGTCTTATCATGATCAAAAAGTGCCTTTTCCCGGCAGCTGGCTACGGTACACGCTTCCTACCAGCAACTAAATCAATGCCTAAAGAAATGATGCCTGTTGTGAACAAACCTCTGATTGAATACGGCGTTGAAGAAGCCATCGAAGCAGGTATGGATGGTATGTGCATTGTTACTGGCCGTGGTAAGCACTCACTGATGGATCACTTTGATAAGAACTACGAGCTTGAGCACCAAATCAGCGGTACCAATAAAGAAGACTTGCTGATCAATATTCGTGAGACGATTGAAGCAGCAAACTTCACCTACATTCGTCAACGCGAAATGAAAGGTCTAGGCCATGCTATCTTGACTGGTCGTGAACTTGTGGGTGATGAGCCTTTCGCCGTTGTGCTTGCTGATGACCTTTGTGTGAACGAGCAGCAAGGCGTTCTGGCTCAAATGGTTGCGCTATACAAGCAGTTCCGTTGCTCAATCGTTGCAGTACAAGAAGTGCCGGAAAACGAAACTCATAAATACGGTGTTATCTCGGGCGAGATGATCAAAGACGATCTTTTCCGTGTCGATGACATGGTAGAAAAGCCAGAACCAGGTACTGCACCAAGCAACCTAGCAATCATTGGCCGCTACATTCTGACTCCAGATATCTTTGAACTGATCGAGCAGACTGAACCAGGCAAAGGCGGCGAAATCCAAATCACTGATGCATTGCTAAAACAAGCAAAAGCAGGCTGTGTGTTGGCTTACAAATTTAAAGGCCAACGTTTTGACTGTGGTAGTGTTGAAGGCTACATCGAAGCAACAAATTACTGCTTTGAAAACCTATACAAAAAAGACCAACAACAAATCGAGTTAGGTAAACACTCAACAACAAAAGAAGCTTAATCGCTAATTTTGGCTTACTCACTGTTTAACTATTTAGCTATTTAGCTATTTAATTAATAGCAATGAGCGGTTGGTTAGCAGCACATTAAATGATTCCAAGGGTGACTCAAAAGAGTCGCCCTTTTTTATTACTGTTTTTTTATCCAGTAAAACTTTGCACAAATCTCACTCTATGTAATACTTTAGCCACTTAAAATTACATGGTCTGTTGAGATGGATAAAATAGAAATTAGAGGCGCTCGTACGCATAACCTCAAAGACATTAACCTAACCATACCTCGTGATAAGCTGACGGTTATCACCGGGTTATCAGGTTCAGGAAAGTCGTCACTTGCGTTTGATACCCTCTACGCAGAAGGTCAACGTCGTTATGTTGAGTCTTTGTCGGCATACGCTCGTCAATTTCTATCTCTCATGGAAAAGCCTGATGTCGACCACATCGAAGGTTTATCTCCAGCCATCTCCATCGAACAGAAATCAACTTCTCACAATCCTCGTTCAACTGTTGGCACCATCACTGAAGTCTATGATTACCTAAGACTACTTTATGCTCGTGTCGGTGAACCGCGCTGTCCTGATCACAATACCCCTCTTGCAGCACAAACCATCAGTCAAATGGTCGATAAAGTCTTAGAACTGCCTGCTGGTTCAAAGATGATGCTGCTGGCTCCGATAGTCAAAGAACGTAAAGGTGAGCACGTTAAAACGCTTGAGAATCTAGCGGCTCAAGGCTTTATCCGTGCCCGTATTGATGGCGAGACCTGTGATTTATCCGATCCTCCCACATTGGAGCTGCACAAGAAGCACACCATTGAAGTTGTCGTTGATCGCTTTAAGGTTCGCCCAGATCTTCAACAGCGTTTAGCTGAATCGTTTGAGACCACATTAGAGCTATCTGGTGGTATCGCAGTTGTCGGTTGGATGGATGATAAAGAACAAGAAGAGATCGTGTTCTCGGCTAATTTTGCTTGTCCAAAGTGTGGCTACAGCATGCAAGAACTTGAGCCTCGCCTATTCTCATTCAATAACCCGGCAGGTGCTTGTGGTACTTGTGATGGACTTGGTGTTCAACAATATTTTGATCCAAGTCGAGTTATTTTAGATGAGAACCTAAGCATTGCAGAAGGTGCAATAAAAGGCTGGGATCAGAAAAATTATTACTATTTCCAAATGCTAACATCGCTGTCAGACCATTATGATTTTGACCTTTATGCTCCGTTCAATTCTTTATCAAAGAAAACTCAAGAGATCATCCTCAAGGGGTCTGGTAGAACTGAAGTAGAATTCAAATACATCAATGATCGTGGTGATATCCGAGTAAAACGCCACCCCTTTGAAGGTATTTTAAATACGTTAGAACGCCGTTACCGCGATACCGAATCTAGCGCTGTGCGTGAAGATCTTGCCAAGTACATATCAACGAAATCATGCTCTAGCTGTGATGGTACACGCTTAAGATTAGAAGCTCGAAATGTCTTTATTGGCGATACCACACTACCACAAATCGTTCAGCTCAGCATTGCTGACGCACTACAATTTTTCCAAGAGTTGAAGTTAGACGGCCAACGTGGACAAATTGCTGATAAAGTGATGAAAGAGATCAATGATCGTCTGCATTTTTTGGTGAACGTTGGTTTGAATTACCTGAACCTATCACGCAGTGCAGAAACACTGTCAGGTGGTGAAGCGCAAAGAATTCGTCTAGCAAGTCAAATTGGGGCCGGTTTAGTTGGCGTTATGTATGTGTTGGATGAACCATCGATTGGCCTCCACCAGCGTGATAATGAACGTCTACTGCAAACTCTGGTTCACCTAAGAGACTTAGGAAATACCGTACTTGTTGTTGAGCATGACGAAGATGCGATTCGTTGCGCTGACCATGTTATCGATATAGGCCCAGGCGCAGGTGTTCATGGTGGTCACGTGGTCGCTGAAGGCACCATGCAAGACATCATCGAAAATCCGAATTCTTTAACTGGGCAATACCTCAGCGGCGCCAAAGAAATTGCGATCCCCAAACAAAGAACGCCTATCGATAAGAAAAAGGTCGTCGAGATCGTTGGCGCGACTGGGAACAACCTAAAGAATGTCACTGCGACAATCCCTGTAGGCTTGTTCAGCTGTATTACCGGTGTATCGGGATCCGGTAAATCAACACTCATCAATGACACCTTCTTTAAAGTCGCCCACACTCAATTGAACGGTGCAACAACTGCAGTTCCGGCGCAGCACAAAAAGATTAAAGGCTTAGAGCATTTCGACAAAGTAATCGATATTGATCAAAGCCCTATCGGTCGAACACCAAGATCGAATCCTGCAACCTACACTGGTATTTTCACTCCAATTCGAGAGTTATTTGCAGGTACACAAGAATCACGATCTCGTGGCTACAAGCCAGGTCGATTCAGTTTTAACGTTCGTGGTGGTCGTTGTGAAGCGTGTCAGGGAGACGGCGTCATCAAAGTAGAGATGCATTTCTTGCCAGATGTGTATGTACCGTGCGATGTGTGTAAAGGTAAGCGTTATAACCGTGAAACGCTAGAGGTCCGCTACAAGGGGAAAACCATTGACGAAGTTCTAGAGATGACTGTCGAAGATGCTCGAGAATACTTCAACCCTGTTCCTGTTATTGCTCGTAAGCTGCAAACATTGATGGATGTTGGCCTTTCCTACATTCGCCTCGGACAAGCAGCAACAACCTTGTCTGGCGGTGAAGCACAACGTGTTAAGTTGGCAAGAGAGTTATCTAAGCGAGACACGGGGAAAACCTTATACATTCTCGATGAGCCAACAACAGGCCTACATTTCCACGATATCCAGCAACTGTTAACGGTACTGCATAGATTACGGGATCACGGTAATACGGTTGTCGTGATTGAGCATAACCTAGACGTCGTCAAAACAGCGGACTGGATCCTAGATCTTGGCCCTGAAGGTGGTCAAGGAGGCGGTGAAATTGTTGCAGAAGGTACACCTGAAGATGTGGCGTTAGTCGAAGGTTCGCACACTGCTCGCTTCCTTAAGCCTATGTTAAATTTGAAGTAGGTGTAAAATAGCTCCCTGCGAGCAGACAGAAAAATGTTAAAGTAACAGGGCTTTTTTCAGAAGGAACAAGCTCTGTTTTTATAAGGTTAGGGATTTATGGCAACAATACATACTAGCGGTACCCAGCTAGAAAATCAGAGAACTCAGCTTCCGCTTAACAAGGCATTCCTTGCCTCTTTAGCTGTTATATTCTTATTAGCCATGCACTTTTTCATGCCCAATCCTGGAGGCTCAGGCCTCGCTTTATCCTTTAATCCAACCACTTGGTTAGCTCTTAGCTTTACGTTGGCGATTGGCTTCTACCAGCTTGCCACTAACCGAGCACTCAAATATTCAAAGTTAACCGTTGGCTTGCTAATAAGCTGCGTGATACTGACGTTGCCCATTATTTACAGCAACGCCTCTCCTCAAGCCGCATCAGGCCGACTACTGGGATTGTGGGCGGGCTTCGCTTTATTCGTGGTGCTTCAGCAATTTAAATTCAGTAACAAACACAAACAACGCATGTTGTGGTTCATTGTTCTTGCTGTCGTCCTACAAGCACTTTTTGGCTATGTGCAATATTTCTTACTGGAACCTGGCAACCTATTTGGTTATAACACTGCGGCCAATAGACCTTATGGGATATTTCAACAACCGAATGTTATGGCCAGCTTTTTAGCTACCGGTTTTGTGCTTTCAGCTTATCTTTTAGCGAGACAGCCTGCTAAATATAATCGCAAAATTAGCGAGTCATTCTTACTATACCTGACACCAACCTTAACCGTACCTTTGCTGATCATCATTGCATCACGTACAGGATGGTTGGCTGCCGTAATCGGGTTTGTCTGCATTCTGCCTTACCTTTACAAGTTCTCGACCAAGAAGCGCTTCTACGGATGGTGTGTATCAGTGGTAGTCGGTATCGTCGTCGCTTTTTCGGTGATCAGCCTCAGTACAACTGATAGCCTCGCAAGCAAAAGGGCTAACTTAGAAAGCCCACGAGCTTATACCTTTCCGCAAGCGCTCGATATGATGATCGAAAAGCCATTTACAGGGTATGGCTACGGGAAATTCGAATCCGAGTACACGCTATACACAGCTCGCCAGCATCAACTCAACCCAAATTATCATCCCGGCCTTCCTTCAATGGATCACCCACACAATGAGTTCCTGTTTTGGGGGGTTGAGGGCGGAATAGTACCAATCATCGGGATCTTGATTGCTGCGGTGTTGGTGATGTCACGCATAGCTAACTCAGCGAAAGGAACACGTCTAGCACTACTTGCGCTATTCATACCTATACTCTTACATTCTCAGCTTGAGTATCCTTTTTACCACTCGGCGATTCACTGGATAACCTTTATCATTTTGATTTACTGGGTCGACCAACGGGCTTCTCGCCACTATCAGCAGCCGTTTAGTATCGTCAGTAAAACCCTATTCAGAGTGTCGAGCTTAGTCGTTCCTATCTTGGTGAGTTTTTACATGCTGAGTGCCTTACACACCAATTATGTACTCACTAAATTTGAAATGTCTAAGCCGAAAAACCCGGACATTCTTAAGCAGGTAACAAACCCCGTAGTCTGGAAAGATCGCTATGATTGGGACGTGTACAGTACCTATCTAAATATCGGCCTCTACAAAGCCGATCCTAGCCTGATCCAACCTTATATAGATTGGTCGTTAGAGATCATAAAGAGTAAGCCAAGGCCTACTTTCTACAGTAACCTGATTCTCGCGTATCAAGGATTAGGTGATCACAGCAAGGCAGAACAAATTCGTAGTGAAGCGAGCTTCTTGTTCCCAAATCGAGACTTTTCCAAGGTTCAGTATAAGAAGATATCGGAAGCAGAAAACAATATCTCTGCTGCTAAATGATGCCAAGGAATCTAGAGTCATTTTGCTGTAATGACGTTTAGCCTAGACACAAAAAAGCGCACATTCTCTCGTGCGCTTTTCTTTTAAACTTCAATTTATTAGCGTTATTTTAAAACGTCTTGTAACGCTTTTAAGCACAAAGCGACATTCTCTTTTCGAGCGCCATAACCCATTAAACCAATACGCCAAGCCTTCCCAGCCAGAGAGCCCAGCCCAGCACCGATTTCAAGATTATACTCTTCTAACAGCTGCGTTCTTATTTTGGCTTCATCAATCCCTTCAGGGAAGTAAAGCGCATTCAATTGAGGTAGGCGACTCTCTTCATCAACCACAAACTTTAATCCTAGTGCTTCTACGCCTTCTTTAAGCTCTTGGTGCATCGCATGGTGACGTGACCACGCATTATCCAGGCCTTCATTTTTCAATAAAACCAACGACTCATGCAGAGCATATAGGCTGTTCACAGGCGCAGTGTGGTGATAGCTACGCTTACCTTCTCCACTCCAATAACCTAATACCAAGCTCTGATCCAAGAACCAGCTTTGTACGGGAGCTTGACGTGCTTTCATTTTATCGACAGCACGTTGAGAGAACGTCACGGGAGATAAACCAGGTACACAAGACAGACACTTCTGACTGCCTGAATAAACCGCATCGAGTAGCCATTCATCAACCAACAATGGCACACCACCTAATG
Organism: Vibrio sp. 1F263; assembly: GCF_041439035.1. NCBI lineage: Bacteria > Pseudomonadati > Pseudomonadota > Gammaproteobacteria > Vibrionales > Vibrionaceae > Vibrio > Vibrio sp. 1F263. Next base: position 57,807 of record NZ_JBGONI010000031.1, read on the forward strand.
ATGTCACCGCATCCACAATCGACAATGCATCAAACTGGCGAGCGACTGCGGAAATAGCTTGAGCATCCGATAACGCGCCAGTAGACGTCTCGGCATGCACAAATGCGACAGCAACAGCATCAGGGTTTTCTGCCAATGCTTTTTCTACCTTTTTAACGGAAACGGGTTTGCCCCACTCATCATCGACAAGGATCGCTTCACCACCACAACGCACAACATTCTCTCGCATACGTTCACCGAAAACACCATTGCGACAAACAATGACCTTTTCACCAGGCTCAATCAAGTTAACAAAACAGGTTTCCATGCCCGCACTGCCTGGAGCAGAAACGGCAATCGTAAATTCGTTTTCCGTCTGAAAAGCGTATTTGAGAAGTTGTTTAAGCTCATCCATCATCGCAATAAATAGCGGGTCAAGGTGACCAATGGTTGGACGGCTTAAGGCCTGTAAAACTTGAGGAGAAATGTCTGAAGGCCCCGGCCCCATTAACGTTCGGTGTGGCGGATAAAAGCTATCGATAGCAGCAGTGAGTGTTAAATTAAACATGTACATCCCTTACGTTAATGTTGTGAACAATCCACCCTAAAGCAAATTGATTACCTCAGCAATTAGCCATAAGTATTGAGGTCAAACCAGTGTCACATAATTGTTAAAATTATTTTTCAATTATCTCACGTTACGGATTGACATTATTTGCGCAAACACGTTCAATGAAATGGCTATCTAGCAGAAGAGGAGCACTGCCCAGGCAGGTGTTTTGTGGAACCGCATTTCCAATACAAAACATTCATGGGGAGCAGTGCCGAGATAATAAAAGGATGCAGGACCTTTATTATCGGTTGAGCGGGCTGAATCCCGTTAACTGTCGCCATTTCTATATGGTGAAGAGCTTCTGAGGTTACTATTCTAATAATTCCTCTCTTTTTTGCTCTAAAACTCTCTTCGAAAAACATCGGACGTTGGATTACCCAACAGTAATTTTATTTTAGGAAATCGTGGGAGATATATCGTGAGTGCATCTAATGTAGCTGGTTCTTTTAATGTCGCTAAGTTTGGTGGAACAAGTGTTGCCAACTTTGAAGCAATGAGCCGTTGTGCTGCCATTATTGAAAACAACTCAAATACGAAACTGGTCGTGAGTAGCGCATGCTCTGGCGTGACTAACCTGCTTGTTGAACTCGCGAATGGTGTTCAAGATAAAACTCGTCGCCAAGAACTAGTGACACAGTTAACCGACATTCATAATACGATTCTTGCTCAGCTAGCTGACCCAATTAGCATTGAAAAAGATGTGCACTGTATTCTGGATGATATTGCGAGCGCTGCAGAAGCCGCATCATTCCAAGCCAGTACCAAACTCACCGATCACCTAGTGGCATGTGGCGAACTAATGTCGACACATATCCTCGCTCAAATCATTCGCGAACGTGGTACACCAGCGGCTCGTTTTGATATCAGAGAAGTGATGCGCACCAATGATGATTTCGGTAAAGCAGAACCACAACTGGAAGATATTGCAGCCCTTGCACAGCAGAAACTGATTCCACTTTGCCAACAACAAGTTATCGTTACCCAAGGTTTTATCGGTGCCGATAGCGAAGGTAACACCACAACATTAGGTCGTGGCGGCAGTGATTATTCAGCTGCACTGATTGCGGAGTCAGTACAAGCGATTGGCTTAGAAATTTGGACTGATGTTCCAGGCATCTACACCACAGATCCACGCATCGCATCGAAAGCATCTCCTATCCCAGAGATCAGCTTCAGTGAGGCATCTGAGATGGCAAACTTTGGCGCGAAAATATTACACCCTTCAACTCTGGTTCCTGCACTACGCCATCAAATCCCTGTTTTTGTCGGCTCATCAAAATCACCAGAGCTTGGTGGAACATGGATTCGTCAACAAGTTGAAAGCTCTCCTCTGTTCAGAGCGCTTGCCCTACGCTGCAACCAAACCATGGTTACGCTACGCAGCGCTAACATGTTCCATGCCTATGGTTTTTTGGCTAAGGTATTCGAGATCCTGGCTAAACATAAGATCTCAGTCGATCTTATCACTACCTCAGAGATCAGTGTCTCACTTACTCTCGATCAAACCGATACCTCTGGTGGTGCTCCTGAGTTACCTGAAGCCGCTCGCCTTGAGCTTGAAGAGTTGTGTTCCGTAGATATTGAGCACGACCTATGCCTCGTTGCTCTTATTGGTAACAACATGAGCGAAAGCAAAGGCTATGCAAAGCAGGTATTCGGCACTCTAGAAGATTTCAACCTACGTATGATTTGTTACGGAGCAAGCCCACACAACCTATGCTTCTTGCTAGATGAATCTGTGTCTAAGTTGGCGATTCAAAAACTTCATCAAGAGTTATTTGAGTAGATAGTCCGTTTATCATCGACAGATAAATAACTAAATTACAGATACAAAAAGGGTTGCTATTAAGCAACCCTTTCTCTTTTTTACGTTACGAATCAAAGCTCGTTATAGATTCAAACTAGTTAATGTTTGGGCCTAACCACTTCTCAGCTTCCAACATATCCCAACCTTTACGGTCGGCATAGCTATCCACTTGATCCTGTTGAATCTGTGCAATCGCAAAGTATCGGGCATCAGGATGTGAAAAATACATACCAGACACTGAAGCACCAGGCCACATCGCGTAGCTCGTGGTTAGTGACATGTCGATCGCTTTTTCAACATCCATCAACTCCCACAACGTTCCTTTTTCTGTATGTTCTGGGCAAGCAGGGTAACCTGGAGCTGGACGAATACCTTGGTACTTCTCACGAATCAAATCGTCATTAGACAGATCCTCATCCGGCGAGTAGCCCCAAATGTCCTTTCTCACTTCTTTATGCAGGTATTCAGCGAACGCTTCAGCCAATCGGTCAGCAACCGCCTGAATCATAATCGCGTTGTAGTCATCACCGTTGGCTTTGTATTCATCAGCAAGCTCACGCTCGCCGATACCACCAGTCACTGCAAAGCCACCAATCCAGTCCGCTTTACCGCTATCTTTCGGCGCAATGTAATCAGACAAACAGTAGTTAAAACCTTTTGGCTTCTCGGTTTGCTGACGAAGGTTGTGTAAAACCTTTAACACTTCAGTACGAGATTCATCGGTATACACTTCGATATCATCGCCAACGCTGTTGGCAGGGAACATCGCACACATCCCACGAGCTTCAAGTAACTTCTCTTTCTGTACTCGATCCAATAAATCGTTGGCATCTTTGAATAAGCGTTTCGCTTCCTCGCCCACTTCTTCATGATTAAGAATTGCAGGGTATTTACCGACCAATGACCATGTCATAAAGAATGGAGTCCAGTCTATGTACTGGCGCAAAGTTGCCACATCAAAATCATTAAAGATGTGAACTCCCGGCTTAGCGGGTGCCGGTGGCGTATAAGCATCCCAATCGATAGCGACTTTATTAGCACGCGCTCTTTCAAGAGTGACAGGTTTAGTACGAGGCTTCTTACGATTATGCTGATCGCGAACGCGATCGTAATCAATATCCAGTTTCTCAACGAAAGCGGGTTTCAGTTCATCAGAGAGTAGCGAGGTGCAAACACCTACCGCACGTGAAGCATTGTTTACGTAGACCACAGGCTCAGAGTAGTTCTGTTCAATCTTAACGGCTGTATGCGCTTTAGATGTGGTTGCTCCACCGATGAGAAGAGGCAGTTTAAAGCCTTGTCTTTCCATTTCTTTCGCAACATGCACCATCTCATCCAGGGAAGGAGTGATCAAACCCGAAAGGCCAATGATATCGACGTTTTCTTCCTTAGCGACCTTAAGGATTTTTTCACATGAAACCATCACGCCTAAATCGATAATTTCGTAGTTATTACACTGCAAGACAACGCCCACAATATTTTTTCCAATATCGTGAACATCGCCTTTTACGGTCGCAAGTAAGATTTTTCCGTTAGTTGCACCTACGTCTTTGGTTGCATTGATAAATGGCTCTAGATGGGCTACCGCTTGCTTCATAACACGTGCAGATTTCACCACTTGAGGAAGGAACATCTTACCTTCACCAAAGAGGTCACCAACCACATTCATACCATCCATTAATGGGCCTTCTATCACCTCGATAGGGCGAGAGGCATTAACACGAGCTTCTTCGGTATCTTCAACAATAAAGTCGGTAATACCTTTAACTAAGGAATGCTCTAAGCGTTTTTCTACTGGCCAGGTACGCCACTCTAAAGCAGATTTATCTTCAACTTTTCCAACTGCACGCTCTAGATATTCAGTTGCGATATCTAGCAAGCGCTCAGTGGAATCATCTCGGCGGTTTAGAACCACATCTTCAACGGCTTCACGTAAATCCTCAGGGACATTATCGTAAATCTCTAATTGCCCAGCATTTACGATGCCCATATCCATACCGTTTTTAAAGCAGTGGTATAGGAATACTGCGTGGATAGCCTCACGAACGTAGTTATTACCTCGGAATGAGAACGAAACATTCGATACACCACCAGAAATCATCGCATGAGGTAAGTCTCGTTTGATGTCCCCTACAGCTTCAATGAAATCGACCGCATAGTTGTTATGCTCATCAATACCTGTCGCCACAGCAAAAATGTTCGGGTCAAAAATAATATCTTCAGGTGGGAAGCCCACTTCATCAACCAGAATATTGTAGGCATTAGTGCAAATCTCAACCTTACGCTCTCGAGTATCAGCTTGGCCAACTTCATCGAACGCCATCACGATAACGGCAGCACCATATCGGCGAACCAGTTTCGCTTGTTCGACAAACTTCTCTTTCCCTTCCTTCAATGAGATCGAGTTAACGATGCCTTTACCCTGAATACATTTCAGACCCGCTTCAATAACTTCCCATTTTGAAGAGTCGACCATGACTGGCACTTTCGAGATCTCAGGCTCAGACGCACATAGATTAAGGAATTTAACCATACACGCCTCAGCGTCTAGCATCCCTTCATCCATGTTGATATCGATAATTTGAGCGCCATTCTCAACTTGCTCTCGAGCCACACTCAAAGCTTCATCATATAGCTCTTCTTTGATAAGGCGCTTAAAGCGAGCAGAGCCCGTAACGTTAGTTCGCTCACCCACGTTAACAAACAGAGATTCCTTGGATATCGTCAATGGCTCTAAACCAGAGAGACGACAAGAGACGGGTAAATCTGGTAATTGGCGCGGTGTTACACCTTCAACAGCTTCTGCCATTTGGCGTATATGTTCTGGCGTCGTACCACAACAACCACCAATTAAGTTCAAGAAACCACTTTCAGCCCATTCCTTGACGTGTTCAGCCATATCTTCGGGAGAAAGGTCATACTCACCAAATGCATTAGGTAAACCCGCGTTAGGGTGTGCAGAAACATGACATTCAGAGATACGAGACATCTCACCGACATATTCGCGCAATTCATCTGGGCCTAATGCACAGTTCAATCCAAATGAGATAGGTTTTACATGACGAAGGGCATTATAGAATGCTTCTGTTGTTTGTCCGGAAAGCGTCCGACCAGATGCATCGGTGATAGTACCGGAGATCATAACAGGTAAAATGATACCCATTTCTTCAAAGACTGATTCAACAGCAAAAGAGCATGCCTTCGCGTTGAGTGTATCGAAGATAGTCTCGATAAGAATAAGGTCTGAGCCGCCTTTGATAAGAGCACGAGTCGACTCAGAATACGCCACTACAAGTTCATCAAAACTCACATTACGATAGCCCGGATCATTAACATCTGGGGAGAGAGAACAAGTTCGGTTAGTTGGACCTAACACACCCGCCACGAAACGGGGTTTATCAGGAGTCTTCACTGTCCATTCATCTGCCGCTTCACGAGCCAACTTAGCAGCAGCATAGTTAATTTCTTCGCTAAGACTTTCCATATCATAGTCGGCCATAGCGATGGTTGTAGCGTTAAAGGTATTGGTCTCGAGGATATCAGCACCAGCTTCCAAATACTCCATATGGATATCTTTGATAAGCTTAGACTGCGTAAGTACCAAAAGGTCATTGTTACCTTTTAAGTCACTATGCCAATCAGCAAATCGCTCACCGCGATAGTCTTGCTCTTCCAATTTATAATCCTGAATCATGGTACCCATGCCACCATCAATCAGTAAAATTCGTTGCTTCAACAAAGCGTCAATCTTTTGCCTTACATTACTTCCCACGATACAACCTCATTCCTTTAATTATCTCTCCATCCTACCACACATTTAAAAGGAGTCTAGACGTCTAAAACATGAAGTAAATGACCAAGTCATGACAAAAAAATGTTTGCTATTTGAGCATGAGAGAACGAGAATTAAAATTCATATTTTGTTACATATTGGAATCCCAATGTCGGTCTATTACACCTTATGCTTCTTGTCCGCTGCAGCCATGCTTATTGCTTTCGTTAATACCAAAATTGGTAAAATGCAGACAACCATCGCCATCACAGCTGGCTCAATGATGCTATCTCTATTGATTATCATTGCGGGACAAAACAATTGGTTCCAATTGGCTGACATCGCCTCAGAAACCGTTGCCAGTATCAACTTTGAAGACTTCCTCCTAAAAGGAATACTGGGATTCTTACTTTTTGCAGGTGGTTTGGGAATTAAGTTACCTAATCTAAAAGATCAGAAATGGGAAATAACGGTACTCGCTCTTGGTGCTACGCTATTTTCGACATTCTTTATTGGCTTTGTACTTTATGGGTTCTGTCAATTTATCGGTATTCAATTTGACCTAATTTATTGCTTACTGTTTGGTTCTCTAATATCTCCAACCGATCCAATAGCTGTATTAGCAATAGTGAAGAAGCTCGATGCTCCCAGACGAATCTCTACTCAAATCGAGGGAGAATCTCTATTCAACGATGGTTTTGGCCTAGTTATCTTCGTAACCCTATTTACCATTGCGTTCGGCACAGAAGCACCGACCGTGGGTAGCGTGACCATGTTATTCGTCCAAGAGGCTATTGGCGGTATCGTCTACGGATTTGTTCTAGGTTTGATATTCCACTATCTAATCAGCAACACCGATGACCACTCGATGGAGTTGCTATTAACCATAGGTATCCCTACAGCTGGTTATGCTTTTGCAGAGGTTCTGCATGTATCAGGACCATTGGCAATGGTGGTATCTGGTATCATGATAGGCAACTGGACACGCTTCATCGGATTTTCTAAGGAAAGTGAGGATCACCTAGACCATTTCTGGGAATTAATAGATGAGTTCTTAAATGGCGTACTATTTTTATTGATTGGTATGTCTATGCTGCTATTCAAGTTCCACCAAGAAGATTGGATTTTGATGGCGTTCGCAGTCCCTCTAGTATTGGGTGCACGCTACCTAAGTGTTTTCTTGTCTTATATTGGATTTAAACGCTTTAGAACTTACAACCCATGGTCGACTAAGATTCTAACTTGGGGTGGTTTACGCGGAGGCTTAGCTCTAGCCATGGCACTTTCAATCCCTTCAGGTATCTGGGTGATTGAAGACAAGGCAATAGATGTTAAAGAGATAATCCTCGTTATGACCTATGCTGTCGTTGTGTTCTCTATTCTGGTTCAAGGATCAACAATCACTCCAATGATAGAAAAAGCGAAACAAGCTGAGAAAGAGCTAGATTAACATCTAAATAGATCAACCAAGGCCGCCTGCTATAGGTGGCCTTTTTTATACCTAATGAAAGTCAAATCCACCGATTTCCTTACTGGAATGCTAACTGAAGGAACATAGAGCTTACCTCGGGTAGTTGATGCACTGTTATTGGAGTATTCAAAAGCCTTAACATTAAATTTGGCCAGAACTCTTTCAGGGAGTTAAGCCACGCAGATAACTCATTCTTATGCGCACTAGCTAGTCTACCTAATAAACCACTCTCAAGTTTTATAAGCATAAATCGAAAGGCTTGAAACTTTCACCTGAAAGCTGAAATAACGAGACTTAACGTATCGTTGCTATAGCATTAGTTATTTATTAGCAGAACTACAGAGCAAAATGAGTGTTGAGCAGATAGATATAGCTAAAGGAGTACTTGAGGCTTTTAGCGTTACTTCTAAAGATGACAGGAATAATAAAGGTTCTAGCATTTCTGCCGGAACGCGCAGTCTAGATCCTTAAATATGGCAGGGCTCGAATGAGCCAGCACTCCGGAGATTCGACCACACTGGTGAGCTAAAAGCGCCTAGTTATCCAAACATAGCTTCGTAGAAGCAGCAGACGTAAAAAAGCCCTAGCATTTCTGCTGAGACTTTGTATATGGTAGGAGTGGAGGCTTAGACTCCCAACACGCGCTGTTTTGGTAAGTCGGGGAGTCCGCTGCTCTACCAATGTCGTATATTATATTCAGAAAGTAAAAAGGCTCTAGCATTTCTGCTAGAGCCTTAAATATGGCAGGGGTGGAGAGATT